>QHRD01000153.1 GCA_003220005.1 Verrucomicrobiota bacterium
CCCGCACTCCAAAATGCGCTGCGCGAAGTCAATACCGCGCTAACGCTTTGGGGACGGTGGATAATCTTCTCGCTTCGATAATACGAGCGACGCGAAAGAACGATTGCAGTGCGCGCGTTCGCGTTTAAGGTGCGCTCTCCAATTCTTAGCATGCTCCAGACGATTCTCGCTCAGGCTCAAAGCGCGGCGCCTTCACAAGTGCCAGGTGGCGGCATCGGCTCATTTTTTGTGCCGTTAATTTTTATTTTCATCATCATGTACTTCGTGATGATCCGGCCACAGAAAAAGCGGCAGCAACAGCAACAACAATTAATCACGAGCCTGAAGACCGGCGACCGGGTGGTGACGAACGCCGGGATTCACGGCCTGATTTCCAATGTGAAAGAGAACACCGTTCTGGTGAAGGTGGCCGACAACGTGAAGATCGAGATGGACAAATCGGCGATTACGACAGTGTTGAAAGAAGCGTGAATCATTAAATCGTTAAATCGCTAAATGGAATGACCCCAGCGCTTACATTTTTTATCGGGCTTGCGTTGCTCGTCCTTTTCGGCTGGTACTTCGCGACCGATCAAGGGCCGCGGAAACGCCTGCTGGCGATGACGCTGATGCTGTTGCTTGTGATTTTCAGCATCGGCACGATCTGGCCGCCGCAAAAAAAGATCGCGCTCGGCCTCGATATTCAAGGCGGCACGTCGTTCCTGATCCGGCTCGTACCGGGCGACAAGGCGATCACCAAAGGAATGCTCGATCAGGCGGTGGAGGTGATTCGGAAGCGTATCGACGTTTTTGGGGTTAGCGAACCGGTCATCAGCCCCGTCGGCGGTGATCGAATTCTTGTCCAGATTCCGGGTCTGGACACGGCGAAAATTCAGGAAGCGCGGGATCAACTCTCGCGCGTGGCGAAACTCGAGTTTCGTCTCGTCTATACGGATAATGGCGAGCGATTACAAAAGATCGACGCAGGAAAGGAAGTCATTCCGCCGGAGTTCCGGATCGAAACTTATAAAATGCAGCGGGAAGGCGAAAAACCGGTAGAGGAACGGTTGCTGGTAAAAAAGAAAGCTGATTTATCCGGCGACCGCGTTTCGAACGCGGGCGCTTCCTATGAAAAAGACGGCTGGGTCGTCCATTTGCGATTCGACGCTGAAGGCGCCAAGCAGTTCGGCAATATCACTGCGGCGAACGTTCATCATCGCTTTGCGATTGTGCTTGATGGAGTCATCCAATCCGCGCCTGTCATTCAGGATGCAATTTATGGCGGTGACGCACAAATCACGGGACGATTTACCGAGGATGAGGCGCGCGGATTAGCGAGCGTCCTTGAGAACCCGCTGCAAACGCCAGTAAGCATCGAGGAAGAGAGAAGCGTATCGCCAACTCTTGGGTTGGACTCAATTAAGGCGAGCATTCTGGCTGGATTGGTTGGGCTGGCGATCACGTTGGTGTGTGTGGCTGTTTACTACAAAATTCCCGGTCTCGTCGCGAATATCGCACTGATCATCAACCTGATCCTTCTCGTCGGGGCAATGACGATGTTTCACTTCGTCCTGACGTTGCCCGGTATTGCAGGCATCATTTTGACGATCGGCCTTTCGGTGGATGCAAATGTGCTCATTTATGAGCGATTGCGCGAAGAAATGGCGCTCGGGAAATCGCTCAAGATCGCGCTAAACACTGCCTACGAGAAAGCGTTTAGCTCCATTTTTGACGCAAACGTAACGACGCTGATTACCGCCGCGATTCTGTTCTGGCAAGCAACCGGCCCAGTGAGAGGTTTCGCGATTGCACTTACGCTTGGCATTCTGGCGTCGTTGTTCACGGCGCTGATCGTCGGGCGAAACTTTCTCGGCTGGTTTGTCGATACCGGCCGGCTCAAGCGGATCTCGATGTTGCATTTGATCTCGGCGCAAAACATCAATTTCCTCGGCAAAGGCTTTATCGCATGCATGTGTTCGCTCGCGTTGCTGGTGGCCGGCGCGACCGCCTTTTACCTTCGCGGTGAAAGAAATTTTGGGGTCGATTTTCGCGGCGGCGATCTGATTACGTTAAGCGCGCCCGGCAAAATTGACATCGGACAGGTTCGCCACGCCCTGCAACCAATTGGACTTGCCGATGCGTCGATCCAGGAATCCACACAGGTCGGCAAGAGTTACATCACCATCCGCACGCCGCTGCACACTAGCGACAAAGTGGAAAAAGAAATCATGCAGACGCTGCCGAGCGTCTGATTTCATGTAGAAGGTTCCGAGCGAGTCGGCGCGCTCGTGGGCGGCGAGCTGGCAAAGAGTTCATTGATCGCGCTTGGTCTTGGCATCCTCGGGATTTTGATCTTTGTGACATTCCGCTTCGAACTTTCCTTTGCCGTAGGCGCGATTGTCGCGTTGTTGCATGACGTGCTCATGACCGTCGGCGTATTCGCGCTTCTGGGCCGTGAACTGACGCTCACGATGGTTGGCGCAGTGCTGACCATCGCCGGTTATTCCATTAACGACACCATCGTTGTTTATGACCGGATACGCGAAGGTCTCGCCAGCGGGCGGCGCGGCACCATCGAAGAGATAATGAACTCCAGCATTAACCAGACGCTCAGCCGCACCATTCTTACCAGCACAGTCACGCTGATCCCGATACTCTGTTTGTTTTTCTTTGGCGGCGCGGTCTTGCGTGACTTTTCTCTCGCCATCATTATCGGCGTGGTCGTTGGCACTTACTCGTCGATCTTTATCGCTTCGCCCATTGTGCTGTGGTGGACGCGCGCCCGCGGTGGCCACGAGTCGGCCCTGCGCCGCGAAGTCACTGAGAAAACAGCAACCGCTGCCAGTCCTCTTGCCAGGCGCTAAAGCGACCTAACTTGTGCGGCGTTTCCCGGCAGAGTTGACGAGGCCACCGGGCCCGAGTAGGCTCCGCCTCACCAGTTAAGAGCAGTTTCTAAATGTTCAGGAGTGATGATTAATGCCAGAAGTGATTGTTCGTAAAGGTGAACCTGTCGATCGCGCGTTGAAGCGGCTGAAGAACAAGCTGGATGCCGAGGGGATTCTCGAGGAGGTCCGCCGTTTGCGCGCCTTCGAGACGCCGTCGCAAAAGCATCGTCGCAAAGCGAAAGCCAACGCCAAGCGCGGCCGAATGAAGTTCCGATTTAACCCGTCGTAACGAACAGAGCCAGACGATTTAACTTTCCGCAAAAAGTTGCCGGATCGCCTGCACCAGACCGTCAATGTCGTGTCGGCGCGCCTCGGCATCGACAGTGAGGCCCTGATCGCGCACGGTCTTTGACGTAATCGGGCCGATGCTCGCAATGCGCATTCCCTTCGGCCAGGGTAGTCCAAGCGCGAGAAAGTTCTCCACGGTTGAAGAACTAGTGAACGTGATCAAATCGGCGCCGTCCCGTGCCAGTTGTCGCCGCGCGCCGCTGGTGTCGCGTGTCTCCGGCACCGTTCGGTACGCGAACGCTTCGTCCACGATCGCGCCTGCAGCGGAGAGTTCTTTGGGCAGAACCTCCCGCGCCTTCTCGGCGCGTACCAAAAGAATTCGCAAATTTTCGATGCTTCCCTGCTTTTTGAATTCACGCCCCACCGCCTCGGCCACGAATTCCTCCGGCTGAAGATCGACGTGCAGATGAAAGTCTTTCACGCGCTGGGCGGTGGCCGGCCCGATGGCGGCTATGCGCACGCCACCGATTTCGCGAGCGTCGTCATACAGCTTGAAGAAAACGTCGAAGAACGCTTCGACCCCGTTTGCGCTCGTGAACACGATCCAGTCGTAGATGTGCGCATTCTGCACCAGCTCTGCGAACTCGCGTAAATCGCTGGGCGGCTCGATGCGGATCGCGGGTAGTTCGATCACGTGCGCGCCGAGCGCCCGCAGTTTGTCGCTTAATACGCTCGCCTGTTTTCGTGTTCGCGTAACGACAATCCTTTTTCCCAGGAGCGGCCGCTTTTCGTACCAATTCAGACTGTTGCGGAGCCCGACGACTTCACCAAATACGGCTACCGCTGGCGCTTTGAAATCGTTGGCAACCGCTTTTTGCGCGATATCTGAAAGGGTGCCCGTAAGCGTCTTCTGTTGCCCAGTCGTGGCCGAGCGCACGAGCGCCACTGGCAAATTGCTGCGCACCCCGTGCTTAAGCATTTCGCTTGTGATCGAGCCCAGACGTTCCACGCCCATCAGCATTACCTGTGTGCCGCCAAGCTTTGCCAGTGCCGCGTAATCGATCGCACTCGCCGGCTTCGCTGGATCTTCGTGGCCTGTAAAGAATGTCACGTGCGAATTGTGCGCTCGATGCGTCATGGGGATGCCAGCATAAGCCGGGCCTGCGACGGCGGACGTAATTCCAGGCACAATTTCAAATGGGATTCCAGCATCGGCGATAGCCTGCGCTTCTTCTGCTCCCCGGCCGAACACGAATGGGTCTCCGCCCTTTAACCGGACGACCTGCTTTCCTTCGCGCGCTTTCTCGATCAGCAGCGCGTTGATTTCCTGCTGGGTTCGGCTTTCGCCGGGTTCTTTCCCGGCATAAATAGTTTCGGCATCTTCTAGCGCCCAGCTGAGCATCGCCGGATTTGCCAGATGATCGTACACGATCACGTTTGCATTCTCGATGCACTCCTTTGCGCGGAGGGTCACCAACCCTAGATCGCCCGGTCCAGCGCCAACCAGATAAACTGTTCCGTTCTGTTTGGTAGTCCTGGTCATGCTCTTAGTCTTGCGTGATCCTTCGCAACAATTCGCCAGCCAACTTCCCGCCTTCGTCGCAAGCGCCTTCCGCTTCGGCCTCCCGTGGCGCCGCCGATTCACGCAGGAAAAATTGCGCGCGCATTTTCATCTTGCCGTTATCAATCTTTGCAAGGACGCCCACCGGACAATTGCAATCACCCCGTAACCCACGCAGAAATTCTCGCTCCGCCTGCAAACAAAGCAACGTTTCGCGATCGTTTACGACATCGACAATCGCTTTTGTGCGTTGATCATCGGCGCGAATCTGGAGGGCGATTATTCCCTGACCACCTGCAGACAAAAAGGCTTCCATCGGAAGAACCTCAAGAAAAAATTGCCCGGCTTCAAAGCAGGTTTCGGTGTGATTTGCCGACAAACCCAGCCGTTCAAGTCCCGCGCGCGCTAGCACGATGGCGTCCCACTTGTTTTCGGCGAGCTTTCTCAGCCGTGTCGGCACGTTGCCGCGAAGATCGATAATGTCGAGGTCCGAACGTCTCCACAGCAGCTGGTGTTTCCTTCGCACGCTGCCGGTCGCCACGATTGCGCCCTGAGGAAGGGAAGCGAGACCGCCCCGGTGTTTGGAGACCAGCACGTCCTCCATCGGTGCCCGGGTAAGAACTGCAGCGATTTCTGTATCCGAGCTCGTTTCACTCGGGAGATCCTTGGCACTATGAACCGCAACATCTACTTCTCCGGCTAGAAGCGCGCGTTCGATTTCTGCGGTGAACACTCCTTTTCGTCCTGCTCGAGGATCGAGAACTCTGGCTTTATCGCCTTGTGTCACAATAATTTTGGTCTCGATTGTTACGTCGGGATGCGCCCCATGAATCGCTCCCTTAACCGACTGACTCTGTGCGCGCGCCAGGTCGCTGCCGCGTGTTCCGAGAACAAGCCTTCGGGCCATCGCGCGAAATCTAGCGCGGGAAGGATTGTAGGGGAAGCTGACAGCTTCTCCTACAGTTGC
>QHRD01000151.1 GCA_003220005.1 Verrucomicrobiota bacterium
CGCGCGGCAAACCAACTTTCACACCGCCCTCGGCAAGCGATTCCAGAATGATGTATGCAAATGCGGGTCCGCTAGCCGAAAGACCCGTCACCGCGTCCATATGTTTTTCATCAAGCAGAATCGTGCGGCCAACCGCGTCAAACATGCTGCGAGCAATTTCAAGATGCTCGGGTAACGCATGAGCACCGCCACAAATTGCCGTCATTCCGCAGCCCACCGCCGCGGGTGTATTTGGCATCGCTCTGACGACCGCCACATCGTTCCGCTTACCGCGACCTGCCGCAGCAACTTGCTGTTCCACATAACTTGTCGGCACGGAAGCCGCGACGGAAACAAGCAACGTCTTGGCGCCAATTTCAGGCGCGATCTCCTGTAAGACTTCCGCCACGGTTTGGGGCTTTACGGTCAGTAGAATGACGTCGGCACGTTTTACCGCCTTGCGATTGTCTGTGGTTACCGAGATTCCAAGCTCTTTTGCGAGCGCGGCCGCCCTCTCCGGGTGTCTCACCGTCGCGGTGACGCGGTTGGGCACAAATAGTCCTTGCTTCAGATAAGCACGCAGTAGGATGCCGCCCAGTTTGCCGGCGCCGATTAGGGCCAGTTTTTTGTCAGAGAGTTTGAGGGACATCGTGAACCCTTTGCTTAACAACAGAGATTCCTCGACTTCACTCTGAATGACAAGTGGCTGTAGCGGCGCTCTGAGGGCGCCGGCCTTTTTTAATTTCGGTGGTCATAGACCACTGCTACAGTTTTCAAAATCGCACTTTCAGGCCTCCGTACACGGCGCGGCCGAGCGCTGGGAAACCGAACACTTCCGAGTAATGTTCATTCGTGAGGTTGTCGATGCGGCCGAAGATGGACAGGTGTGGGTTGACTTCGTATTCAGCGGCCATGTTCACAAACGAATAATCTTCAATATCGAAATTCGGTCCGCCGAAATTCAATTCCTCGCGTGCGTTCACGAACTTGGCTTCGATCGTCGTGCGCAATTTTTTCCACCAAAGATAAGAAGCCGAAAGGTAAACCTCATTGCGCGGCCGGCGCGGCAAACGCGCGCCTTGCGGCTGCGAAATGTCTGCCGAGGACGTTTTCTCCGCTTCCAGATACGTATAACTCGCTGCGAAGAGGAGGTCGGCGATGGGTTGTGCACGTAATTCTGCTTCGAGTCCCTGGGTTTCTGCAGCCCCGAGATTGAGCGTTTGAAAAAGTCCGTTGAATCCGATCACGTTCGACAGGTCGTTGTGAAAATAAGTCAGGCCAACCGTGACACGGCTTTCCCACAATCGCTGTTCGACGCCAATGTCCCAACCGAAATCGTCTTCCGGTTTTAGCCCGAAATTGTTCCCGAAAATTTTGTCCTGACTGCTGGGCGGACTGAATCCCGTCGCCACGCTCGAATGCAACGTCGTGTTCGTCTTGTCGATCTTGTAACTCCCCGCGAACCGATAAGTCCAGACCCCACCGAACTGGTTAAAGTGATCGAAACGTCCGCCCGCGACGAAGATCAAATTTTCAACGGGCGTCAGTGTCGCCTGCAAAAAGCCGGCAATCTCCTTCGTGCGATCGCTGATGAAAGTCGGCCCGAACAAAATAAACGGACGCTCCTCGCCTGCATCGACATCGCTATAAAAAAATCCGCTTGTGAGTGTGAGCCACGACGTCGCACGCAGATCGTTTTGGTAATCGATCTGCGTCCGCTCAAAGAGCGCGCGCGTCGCGCCAACAAATCCGTCTTCATTGGGATTATTGATTTGCCGCTCGTGATCGTAACTGAAAATGAGTTTGTGTTCCCACCAGTCGGTCGCGTTCCAATCAATGTGAGGCCCAATCAGCCAACGTTCCGTGAGGAAATGATCAATTGGGCGCGGATCGAAAATCGTGTTCGGATTTCCCGTGTCGCTCACGGAGTAAGTAAACAGACTGCCGACGCGCAGAGTTTCGTTAGGCGACCAGCCGGCGTCGGCGATCGCAGCGGTGTTGCGATAATTGTTATTCGGGCGCGCGTTCTCGGTATCGAGGCGACTCATGCCGACCGAATAATCGAATCCGTCGATCTTTCCTTCGCTTTGCGCCCATTCGCGAAACGTATCGTACGACCCGCCCTCGCCGGCCATCATGATATCTGGAGTCCCTGTTCCTTGTTTGGTGAAAATTTGGACGACGCCTGCGAGCGCGCGCGGCCCGTACAACGTGCTTTGCGGTCCGCGTACCACCTCGATCCTATCGATATCCTCCGTCGTGAAGTCGGCAAAATTCATTGCGCCGGATAACCCCTGGTTAATCGGAATGCCGTCCAGCAGCACTTGCATGTCTTGGCTCGGCAGCCCGCGCATGAAAACGGACGTGAGTTGGCCGGCCGTTCCGGTTTGGACCACAGATAGCCCAGGCACTTCGCGAAGGGCATCGCTGGCGCGTTCGATTTGTTTTTGCTCGATATCTTGCGAGCTAATCACGCTCACGCTGGCGGGCGATTGATCGAGTGGAATATCGAATCGCGTTGCCGAGACGACGATTTGCTCAACCTCCGCTTCGCCTGGTGAAGGAGTCGGCGAGGTTTGCTGCCCGTACGCGAAGGAAAAGGCCATCACGAGTGAAAAACACACGATTGGGTAGTGCGCCCCTCTCGGGTGCTGGCGAGCGCGTCTCGCGATCGCGGACTTTTCTTGTGCAACACGACACCCTAAGATTCTCGCGTTAAAGAAAGGTTGTTTCGGCGCGACTCCGCAACCAGCATCCGAGACGGATGGGCTCCCCGGAATTAACCAAACTGAACGATTTTGCATACAAGTTACCTCCAACTCCGAGAGTCGGACTTGTTAGGCCGCCATCGACGGCGTTGCCTCGTCCAGCTCTCATTCTTCTTTTTGCGAAGAAGTTTTTTCGTTCGCCGCGGCGAACGAATGAGGTGGACCGGACAAATATTCTGGCTCCTGGCTTAAAATGCCTATGCGGCATCGCACCTTCTTCCCGCCTTCACCCCCAAAATTCTTCGGGGACTGGCCCAATGGGAAGTCGTATCCAGTTACAGCAGCGCAACTGCTCCCGCTTCTCACGGGATTTCTTGCGCCGATCCACTTTTCCAAGCTCGCAAAGAACTGGAACCGAGGACTAGCGACTTGCGCTCGGCGAGTCAAGATTTATCTAATCAACCGACCAACCCAACCTTGTGGCCTTGTCTAATTCTGCTCCTAACCTGATCGTCACCGGCGGCGCCGGTTTCATCGGCTCAAATCTCACGCTGGCGCTGCAGGAACAATTCCCGAATACGCGTCTTGCGGTAATTGATGATTTTCGCTCTGGGAATTTCAAGAACCTCACTGGATATCGCGGCGATTTCGTGGCGCAAAATCTGGCCACGCTCGATTGGCGCGAACAATTTGGTGATCCGGCAGCTGCCGGATTCGATGCGATCTTTCATCTCGCCTCAATCACCGACACTGCTCTGCACGATCAATTCGTTCAGGTGCATGACAACGTCGAGAGTTTTCGACGGCTATTAAATTTTGTGCGCCCAACCAAGACCCGCGTTATCTACGCCTCTTCGGCATCTACTTACGGTGCCGTCACCCACGCTAGTGCAGAATCAAACGGCGCCGCGCCGGCGAATGTTTACTCGTTTTCTAAAGTAATCATGGACAACATCGCCACGCGCGAGGCCAAAGAGAATCCAGACTGGATCATCATCGGGTTGCGTTACTTCAACGTTTACGGGCCGCGCGAAGCGCACAAGGGCGTGCCCGCGAGCATGGTTTATCATCTCGCGCAGCAGATGAAAGCAGGCCAGCGGCCGCGCATTTTCAAGCACGGCGAGCAGAAGCGCGATTTCGTTTATGTGAAAGACGTGGTCGAAGGCAGCATCCGCGCGCTCGATGCGCAAACGAGCGGGATTTATAATCTCGGGACCGGCGAGGCGCGCTCGTTTAACGAACTGGTAGATGTTCTCAACAAATGCCTCAGCACGGATTTTCGACCGGATTACATCGATAACCCGCACGCGCATTACCAAAATTTCACGCAAGCCGATCTCACGAACGCGCGCAGTGCACTCGGTTACGAGCCACGCTTCCCGCTGGAAGAAGGCGTGCGCGATTACCTGCAGTGGCTGTATCCGGACGTAACATAGTCGTCCTGTCATTCCGAGCGGAGTCGAGGAATCTCTAATTACTTTCTGTCTTCACTAAGCACGGAAATATCCAGAGATGTCTCGACGAAGCCTGTCCTGAGCGAAGCCGAAGGGCTCGACATGACAAACAGAGCCTACCCTTCCCAAAAAAACTTCGTCGGGCGATGGATTTCCGAGGGAAGACTTTTGTGCACGGGGCAATTGAGCGCGGTTTGCTCGAGCACTTCGCGATGCGGCGAATCGGGCGGGAGCGGGATGTGAACCTCTGAAGGCAGGCCCACTATCCGGCGCGGCGCGTCCTTCGACATTTCTTTTTGCACAGAGACATTCATTCCACTTAAATCGACACGGAGTTCCTGCGCCTTGATTCCCATGGTCGTGCTCATGCACGTGGCGAGCGCCGTGGCAACGAGATCGGTGGGTGAAAATGCTTCGCCTTTGCCTTTGTTATCGGTTGGGGCGTCCGTGGAGATTTTCGATTGCGATGGCCCATGCGTCGC
The DNA here is from genome assembly GCA_003220005.1 of Verrucomicrobiota bacterium. Taxonomy (GTDB): domain Bacteria; phylum Verrucomicrobiota; class Verrucomicrobiia; order Chthoniobacterales; family UBA10450; genus Udaeobacter. Next base: position 4,624 of record QHRD01000151.1, read on the forward strand.
GTCGCAATGCAAATTGCCGGTGTATTTGACCGAGACCTCGACCATAGATTAGCCACAGATTAACACACGCCTTCGCGTCAGGCTACGGCGACGCAGGCAGATTTTCACAGATTCAGAATGGAGAAATCTATGTTTGACCTACATCCATCGGTGGCAATTGCTGTTTTCTGCATTTCATCCACAAGGTTGCGGCCAGACCGGGGATTTGATTCGAAACACCTGAAGTATGAAAAAGAAAATCAGCGGGAAAGATCTAAGGAAAGAAGCACCGCGGAGTCCGCGCATTCGAGTCGGTGGCTACGCCATTCTTGGCCGCACGATCGACAAATGCCGCGCGCTCGTTGCGGGGGACATTGGCGAGTATCATTTTGATTGCCCGCTCGATAACATGCTATTCGGTTTCAAAGGCGTGAAGGGTGAGGATTTCAAGGCGCAAATCGAGCAGGGCGCAAGCGACCAGGAGATGGTCGAATGGCTCAATCAAAGCGGAGAGAAAAAAACGCCAGCAGAAATAAGACGGTGGGCCGAAGAGGTAGAGGCAAGCAGTCTCTACAACCATCTGGAAAAGCGCGAGTTCTTCAGCGATGAAGTCAAAAAACTCGGGCGTGATCCCGCGAAGACCACTACGTTCGAGTGGCTGGAGATCGACGATAAAGTCAGTCACGCGCAGAAAGCAGCGTGAAGTTGCTCGGATCACTTTGCGACTGTGAGCGGCCTCAGTGCTGCGAATTCCGTTTGGACTAGCGCTGTCGGGACGCTATGGTCCCTCCCACTTACGTCTTGATCAGCGGCGGTGGAATATCTTCGGTCAGACCGATGTCTACGCCGCGACGCAGTTTGCTGTGCCGCACGCTGTACAGGAAGTAGATCAGCAGCCCAATCGCCAGCCACACCACAAAACGAATCCAGGTCATCACTGGCAGACTCAACATTAGAGCCAGGCACATTAACACGCCGAGGATTGGGAAGATCGGAACAAAGGGCACGCGAAATGGACGCTGCCGTTCCGGCGCGACGCGGCGCAGGACGTTTACTCCCAAACAAACCAGAATAAAGGCAAAGAGCGTTCCAATGTTCGTCAGGTCGGCGAGCTCGCCGATGTTTGTAACCATTGCTACAACACCGACCACAACGCCCGTCCAAATCGTAGTGATATGCGGTGTGCGGAACCGCGGATGAATTTTGGCGAAGTATTGCGGGAGCAAGCCGTCGCGAGCCATGGCCATGAAGATGCGCGGCTGGCCAAGCTGAAACACAAGCAGCACTGAAGTAGTTCCCGCGAGCGCGCCTGCGCTCACTAGTGCCTGCGCCCACGGTTTGCTTGCGAAAGCGGTCGCGACAGCCGCCGCGTCGCCAGCGTAGATCGTGTATTTTTTTATCCCGGTAAGCACGGCCGACATCAGCACGTACAATACCGTGCAGATGATCAGGCTCGCGATGATGCCGATCGGCATGTCGCGCTGCGGATTGCGCGCTTCTTCAGCTGTGGTCGACACCGCGTCGAAGCCGATGAATGCGAAGAACACGATCGCAGCGCCGCTCATGAG
>QHRD01000154.1 GCA_003220005.1 Verrucomicrobiota bacterium
AGCAGAACTTCCAATTCATTGTTCCTGCGCCGGAACATTAGCAGACCGGCGCTGATCCGACTTCGCGAAGTTTTAGGGTTTTCAGGCATCCCATTATTTTCCGCCGGCAACGTGCTCGGCTTGTTTTGTTGGCGCAGCTCCGTCCTCGTTTTTGCCGTGCCAAAGATGAAATGTGTATGTGAAAACGATATAACCCATTAAGCGCCGCGGATCATCGTTGCTGAAATAGATTGCGGGATTGAACTGGAAATCGGGTGTGACATTGCAGGTGAACCCGATCGTCGATGAGTTTTCAGAACCGCTCTGGAAATCGACCTGCACCCGCCATGTCTTATTGAAGTCGTAGGCGTAACCGAGGATTGCTTCGTTCTTGTAGCCGGCATGAATGGCCCCGACGATCACCTTATGATGCTCGGTGTAATAGCCGGCTTCAATATACGGTTGAGGATCTACGCCAAGGTGAGGCGACCAATTCACGAACCCAACGGAAAGAAGATAAGGCTCTTTCGTCAGCAATCCGATCTCTGTCCCCAAGATCCACTCGTCTGGCTGGAATCCGCGAAACACCGCTACCTCAGCCCATTTCGTCAGGCCCAGTTCAGCTTGCAATTCATACGGGTTCGCGATGCGCTTGTCTTGAATTTGCAGACTTAAGGAGAGATCGCCTTCCTCCTGCAAATCCGGCGTCACGATTTGACTTAAACCTTTCGTCGTGGCGAAAGATGAAGGAATGTTTTCGAGACTCGTCAGTAGCAGCGCGATTGCCGCGACGAAACTGATTCGGTTATATCTGAATGGGGCGATCTGTTTGCTGTTTTTCGCCACGATGCCGCGAGTAAAACGTTTACTTTGGAATTTGTCGATTCCGTGTTGAACGCGAAAAAGCGCACGGCTTTTCTCCGCCTCTTTCTTTGCAAGGGGGGCGAACGATACAGCTGAAGCTTTCGGGGTTGAACGTGCGCCGAGCGATTTTAAGCTTGCGAATAATGCGCGTGCTCGCGATTGACGCTTCTCTCCGTCACACTGGGGTTGCAATTGTGGATGAAAATAATGGCAAACCGCGTTCGGTCTATTTCGGGACGATTCACAACGCCAGTTCGATGCGTTCCTCCTCGTGCCTGGTCGCGATCCACGATCGGCTGGTCGACCTGATCCGAGTGCACGAACCGGATTGTTGCGCGCTGGAATCGGTCATCTACGTGCAAAGTTATAAGACCGCGATTGTGCTCGGAGCCGCACGCGGCGCCGCGATTCTGGCTGCGGCTGAAAACGGACTGCCGGTTTTTGAATATTCACCTAGACGAATCAAACTATCCACCGTCGGGCGTGGGGCAGCCGGAAAAGATCAAGTCGCCTTCATGGTGCGGGCGCTTCTCGGGTTAACAGAAACGCCGGATGCCGACGCAGCGGATGCGCTGGCCATTGCTCTTACGCATCTGCGTGCGCAGGAAGCAGTGGCGCGGGGCCTTCCGGCAATGGCAGGGTCGGCGCGCTGCGGTCGGCGCGGCGGCGTCCCTACCTACACGTGCGATGGCTCGACCGAGTTGGATTCGCGCAGGCGCTGGCGTTGCAGGAAGAAATCGTTGCCCGGAAACGCAACGACGCCTCGATGGAAGACCAGTTGCTTTTGCTCGAGCATGAACCGGTTTACACAATCGGGCGTACTCCAGATCAATCCAGTTTGTCCACCCCAGGATCCCGACCGAGTCGAGATGGCGAACTCGGCGGCGGGCATCTGCCACATCCACTTTTCGCCATCAATCGTGGCGGTCAGGCAACCTATCATGGACCTGGTCAACTAATGGGCTATCCCATTATCGATCTTCGCCGGTGCGGCCATGATTTGCATAAGTATTTGCGCTGGCTTGAACAGCTGCTCATTGAAGCGCTGGCCGAGCACGGCATTGCCGCGACGCGACGCGAATCGCTCACAGGCGTCTGGGTAGAGGACCGCAAGATCGCTTCCATTGGCGTCGGTGTACGGCATTGGATCACCATGCACGGATTTGCGTTGAACGTGTGCGGCGATCTTTCGCCATTTAATCACATCGTTCCGTGTGGCATTCATAATGTCGCGATGACTTCGATGGAGAAGGAGACCGGCGCCGCGTTTTCAGTTGCGGATGTTGAGAAGGCAGTCGAGAAAGTGGCGCTGGAACAGATTCCTGATTTGCGCGCGAGCCAGGAAGTGCTACCGGCGAATGTTTAACAAGGCAGAATGATTCCGCTGGAAGACAACGTGGGCGATATCGTCGGAAAAGCGCAACGCGGCTTGCGGATTTCCGATACTGAACTAGCCGAAAAAGCGCGGGTCAGTTCGCAGAAAATTCGGGCATTGCGCGGGGGCGAGTTTGATGAGTTGACGCTTTTAAGTGTTGCAGGGGTTCTTGGTCTGGCTGCGCGATCGCTTTATGAACTCGCCAAGGGTGAGTGGCGTCCCAAAAAAAATGATGAATGCGACGGCGTCGCGCAATTCAACACGCGGTATCATGATATGGCCGTCAACGCGTATCTCGTCTGGGACCCGCGGAGTGGTGCCGCGGCAGCTTTTGATACTGGCGCCGACTGCAGCGAAATGATCCGCTTTGCGAATAGGCATAAGCTAAACGTGCAACTCATCCTTCTTACGCATGCACACGCCGATCATGTTGCGGACCTGCCGCGGCTGCGCGAGGAAACCGGCGCGGATGTTTTTACTCCAGCACGCGAACCGGTACCTGGCGCGGAGCCGATCAAGGAAGGAAAACGTTTTCGCCTGGGGAATCTCAAAATCGATACGCGACTCACCTGGGGGCATTCCCAGGGTGGAATGACATACGTCGTGATGAGTCTTGCTCGGCCGATTGCGATCGTGGGCGACTCGCTTTTCGCCGGTTCAATGGGCGGCGGAAATGTTTCCTATCAAGACGCATTACGAAATAATCTCGAGAAAATCCTGACGTTGCCGGATGAAACCATCATTTGCCCGGGACACGGGCCGCTGACGACCGTAGGCGAGGAGAAACAACACAATCCATTCTTCGCAGGTAAGCTGTGATAGCAATCCAGTTAATGACAAAGCACGAATGACGAATGACGAAATAAGGTCGAATGCTCGAATGACGAAGTCGCAGTTTGAAATCTTCGCTTTGTCATTCGGAATTTGTCATTCCTTCGTGCTTCGTCATTCGTCATTCGTCATTTCATGAACATTGGTTTTGTCGGAGTCGGTCGGATGGGCGCGAACATGGCGCGTCGATTGAAAGACCGGGAATTTCACATTACGGCCGTTTACGACACGAACCGCGCTGCTGCTACATCGCTTGCTACTGAACTTGGCTGCGCAGCCGCCCAGGATTTATCGGAAGTCACGGCGGAATCCGATGTGATCTTCACTGTGGTTACCGATGACAGCGCGATGCGTAAGATCTTCGCTGGAACCGGGGACAATTTGCTAGTAAATGCGCGCGGCAAGCTGTTCGTCAACTGCGCGACGATCTCGCCGCAAGTTCATGTGGATGTTGAAAAGCTCGCTGAGAAAGCTGGGGCCCAAACACTCGAAGCATGCATGGCCTCGAGTATTCCGCAGGCGCGGGAGGGCAAGCTTTATCTGATGTGCGGCGGAAAGGAAGAAGCTTTCCGTAAAGCCGAACCGGTTTTGAAAGAGCTCGGTTCTGTGGTCCGCTTTGTCGGCAAAGCCGGCGAAGCGGCCAAAGTGAAGGCGCTCGTCAACATGGTGATGAACATCAACACCGCAGGCCTGGCCGAGGGACTCGCGCTCGGGGCGGCGTTGGACCTCGATCTGGAAATGTTGCGAAAGGTGTTTTCGCAGACCGGCGCGAACTCGCGTGTGCTCGAAACCGATGGTCAAGACATGCAAAACCGCGAGCACAGCTGCTTCTTTTCTGCTGCGCATGCAGCCAAAGACAGCGGGATCGCTCTCGAACTTGGGCGCAGTCTGGGTCTCGACTTACCGCTCGCGCGCGCGACGAAGGAACAATACGATCGCATGGTCGCTGAAGGCCTGGGCGAGCTCGATAAATCGGGAATCGCCGAATTAACTTTCAAAGATCGGTACAAACATTCTGGCGATCGCGTGTGATATTGCAGCCATGCGTTGTACTCTTCCTAGTTGGAAGAGGATCCGAAAATCGTTGTGGAATTCCTCACCGCCGAGCATGCGAGTAATTCGCTTGCCTTTCAGTGTTTTAAGG
>QHRD01000021.1 GCA_003220005.1 Verrucomicrobiota bacterium
TTCCTCGCGCAATAATGATCGATAGCGCTTCCGGAACCGATGAAAGGCCTGCGTGACCGCATTTTCCGTCATCCCAAACCGCGCGGCAATATCGGCACGCGACGGCGCTCCCGGTTCGTCCGGAAGCAATTGCGTGAGCGAATCAAATAATGCGGCATTACGTGTGCCCGCGTATTCGTCCTGTAATCGGTTGAGCGCGTGCGCCAGAACCGTGGAGGCCCACCTCCGTTCGTAAATCACTTCGGCGGTCACTGGATCTGCCGGTTCCATCTCGGTCCGCTCGTTACCAGAGAGTTCTTCCAATGGAATGAGCCGCTCTCCTTTCCCGCGCTTGATCGCCATCGCGCGGCGCCGTTCGTCGGCCACAAAATGTTTGACCGAAGCAAGCAGATAAGAACGAAGTCGCCCCTTTTCTTTGCGGACGGTGCTCAAATCTCTGCGCTCCAGCATCAGCGCAAAAAAACCCTGGGTCAGATCCTCGGCCTCTTCTTGCCCAACGCCCTGTCGCCGCAGAAAGCTATAAATGGGTCGCCAGTACGTGCGACAAAGTTTTTCGAGCGCTTCCTGTGCCGCCGGCGATTCACCTTGCGCCTCCAGCACTACGCTCCAATGCGTGGTAGCGAATACGACGGCTTCGCTTTGCGCAGGCACACTGTGATTCAAGTAAATACTCGCGCGAAAATCAAGCCTGCACTGTCACTGAGGTAGCGTGAGCCTCCGGCTTGCGCGGGCGAAGCTCACAAGCGAGACGCATGTGCTACTCTTGATCCCTTGTCATCATGGGCGAGATGCGTGAAAATTGACGCTCCGTGGCCCTGCGACTGCCAAAACAGAATTATCAGGACATCGAGCGCGTCATCGAGTTCGATTTTGTGCGCGCGACGGAAGCGGCCGCGCTGAACTCGTTGCGCTGGCTCGGACGAGGCGACAAGGAAGCGGCCGACGCAGCCGCGTGCGACGCCATGCGCGGCATGTTCGATCTCATGAACATCTGCGGCGAGGTCGTCATCGGTGAAGGGATCAAGGACGACGCGCCGGGAATTTTCAAAGGCGAGCAGCTCGGCACCTGGTATCCTGGTTCGCCGGAATTTCACATCGCGATCGATCCGATCGACGGGACGACGAATATTTCCAAGGGCGCGCCGAATTCCATCAGTTGCATCGCGGCGGCGAGTCCGGAGACAGGCGTGAAAGTGGCGCTGCGTGATGTTCCGTCGTTTTACATGTCGAAGCTGGCTTACGGGCCCCGCGTGATCGAATATATGAAAAAACGCGGCGACTCGCTTCACCTCGAGATGCCGATCGCGGAGGTGCTGGCAATCGTGGCGCGCGCGGTGGACAAACGCGTGCAGGATGTGGCGGTGATGATGCTGGATCGACCACGACACAAGGACATCGTGGGACAAATTCGCACGGCCGGCGCGTCGCTGCGCATGATCGGTGATGGGGATATCGCTGCGGCCATTGCGCCGTCGTTGCCCGACTCGGACGTGGATCTTTACATGGGCATCGGCGCGCGATGAGAAGGAACGGAAGAAATTGATCGCCGACGGTTACGAAAAAGATCTCGAGTGCGTCTATTCGGCAGACGATCTGGCTAACGGCCAGAACATCCTTTTTTGCGCAACCGGAATCAGCGACAGCGCTCTGCTACGCGGTATCCGCGCGCACGGTGGGGTGACAGCGGTTACCTATTCAATCCTGATGCGGGCCAAGAGCAAGACGGTTCGTTTCATTCGAGCGCGACACAATTTGCAGACAAAAACCATCCGACTCCGCTCGGACAATCGCGAACACATCATTTAGGTCTTGCTCCGATGATTTACACCCATGTGCTCGAACCGGGGCCCCCTTGTGCGCAGGCCGCTTGATTCTCAAGGGCCGCACCTGGCAGCCCAGAACCGCCGAGTTAGACGAAACTTTGTCGTCTAATTCTCGTTAGGCAAATGAGTCCGGATATTGAGATGAGCGGCCAGCCTTCAAGGCAGGACTTTGGCGGGCGGGTGGTCATTGTCACCGGCGCCCGGCGCGGGCTCGGGCGGGCCGCGGCGGAGCGCTTTCATGAACGCGGTGCCGCGGTTGCAGTGAATGTGCGTGATCGCGCGCGGGCCGAGAATCTCGCCGCGTCGATCGGCGGACGCACGCTCGCCGTGCCGGGTGACATCGCCGCAGCCGGTGTTGCGGAAGAGATCGTGCGAATGACACTGGAGCGCTTTGGCCGCATCGACATTTTGGTCAACAATGCCGCGCTGGCGCTTTCCACACGGTTTCCTGATCTGACAGCGGAGGAATTCCGCTCCGCGCTGGAGGTCAATCTCACCGCGCCATTTCTGCTGATAAAGGCGGTACTCCCTGCGATGCAGGCGCAACGCTACGGCCGGATCATAAACATCTCCTCGTCCGCGGGCCGAATGGTCAGCACGCTGGGCGGCGCACATTACACCGCATCCAAAGCAGGCCTGCTCGGCCTGACCCGCGCCGCGGCGAAGGAACTCGGCAAATTCGGTATCACCGTCAACGCCGTTTGTCCCGGGATGATTGACACGGAACTGACACGGGAGAACGCCAATGAGGAATTGCTGCAACGCCTCGCAGCGACTTACCCGGTCCAGCGCATTGGTACCGCGCGCGAGGTCGCCGACTTGATTTGCTTTGCCGCATCGGAGGCGGCCGGATATATCACTGGCGCATCGCTCGATATCAATGGGGGTGACTTGATGATGTAATGAAAGAAAGCGCGCGCGTCCTTCTCGCTCTCGTTGCCGCGATTCTTCTCGGGGTTGTCATCGCAGCAGCGCAGAACGCCTCACTGATCCGCACCGCCGACGCGATCGCGCCGATCGGTACGCTCTGGGTCAACAGCATTCGCATGACGGTGATCCCACTCGTCGTCTCGCTGCTGATCACCGGAGTCGCATCGGTGTCGGACATCAAGTCAATCGGCCGTCTTGGGGGACGAACCGTCCTCACTTTTGTGCTGCTTCTCATTGGAGTTGCGGTCGTCATCATTCCGGCCGCGATGGCCGTTTTCGCGCTCCTTCCTCCTCACGGCGAATTGCAAATTCCACCCGGGGCGGTGGAAGCGGCGAATGAAATCTCTGCGGGAGGACAGGCGCAGACATTTTCGGCGTGGCTGGTTTCGCTTCTCCCTTCAAATCCGATCGCGGCCGCAGCGAACGGGGCGATGATGCCGCTGATCCTTTTCACGCTGCTGCTGGCGCTGGCAATTGCGCGCGCTCCCGAGGCATCACGTGTGACGCTGACAGGCTTCTTTCGCGCACTGAGTGACGCCATGCTCGTCCTTGTCCGCTGGATTATTCTCGCTGCGCCACTGGGTGTATTCGCGCTTGTCCTTCCACTGGCCGTCCATGCCGGCGCAACGCTGGCGGGCGCGATTGGCTTCTATGTCGTTGTCTATTCAATCGCGAGCGTCGCAGTTACGCTTTTGCTCTATCCTGTGGTGACAATCGTCGGTCGCATCCCGCTGCGGCGCTTCGCGCTTGCCGCGTTGCCGCCGCAGCTCATTGCATTCAGCTCGAGCTCCTCGATCGCGTCGCTGCCCGCGCTCGTCGAGGCAGCGGAGAAGGACCTGCAATTACCCGAGCGAGTCAGCGGATTTGTTCTGCCTCTTGCCGTTTCCAGCTTCAAGATCGCCGCACCAGTGTCGTGGACGATCGGCGCGCTGTTTGTGGGCTGGTTCTATGGCGTGCCGGTCAACGTCAACAGCGTTGCGACGATCGCCTTCGCGGCAGTGTTCCTTGCCTTCGCTGTGCCGGGCATTCCGCGCGGCGCGTTCATCATGCTGACTCCACTCTTTGTGGCCATCGGTCTGCCAGCGCAGGGAATCGGGATCCTGATCGCAGTCGATGCAATCCCTGATGTCTTCGCTACGGTGCTAAACACAACCGGTCATCTCACCGCGACAGCGCTGGTCGCGCGAAACTGTAGTGACCCTGTGGACAACGCATCGCTTGATCGAACCGAAGCAGGCGAACCTGAACCGAGTGAGATTATTGCGCGTGAGCGTTTCTAAGCGATTTGGACTGGAAGCTCATTCCCGTGCAATTCAATGGCTCTGCCGCACTGACTCTCTATCTCATCGTCGAAAAAGGCACCGGCGAAGGCGTTCACGACTGATCGGGTTCGGTCAAAGGCCTATGATATATTTTATGAGCGGTTGCCATTCACTCGTTCACTGCATCGATCGCTTTACAGGTCTCGCCGTCGCTGACCTTGTCTCGTTAGGCCGCACTTGGCCGGATACCGAATTTCGCTAGGGCTGCAATTGTTTTTTCCATTGGTAGGCCGACGACGTTCGTGAATGAGCCTTCGATTTTTGCGATAATTTCCGCGCCGCTTCCTTGCGCGGCGTAGGCACCAGCCTTATCGAGCGGGTCCACTTTCGCAATGTACTGTTTGATCGTTGTGCAGCGCAGGCGGTGAAAGCGAACACGCGAAACATCATGAAAAACGGCCGATCGTCCCGATGTCTGGTGGTAAATTAGAACCGCCGAACAAACTTCATGGGTGCGTCCGCTCAAACGTTGAAGCATCTGCGTAGCCTCGTTTAAATCCACCGGCTTACCGATAATCTCATTCCCCAGCGCGACGAGCGTATCGGCTGCAAGCACCACGGCATCGGGCCGTGTTTGCGCGACGGACATTCCTTTGCGAATCGCGTTCCAGAGCGTGAGCTCGCGTAACTTAACAGGCAGATCAGATTTTTCGGCAATCCGCGGCGGCGCGGTTTCGAATTCAAATCCACGTTCGGATAGCAAGGCAGCGCGCCTTGGCGAACTTGATGCCAGCACAAGCGAAGGCATGGCTAAGAATTGTAGTGGCAGGCGTGTCGCCTGCAAAATCTCGAACATGCAGCCGGTGTAGCCACGGCGCCGTGTCGCCGGGATGCAAGCGCGAGCAAAGCATTGGAGCGCTTCGGCACAGCGAGGCGGCCACAGATTTATGAGATAGCGCTAGGGATTGGGCGATACAGCTGGAGCCGCGTTTTTGTTAAAGATATCAGGCAGCTTTGTTTCTTTAAAATCAGCAGGGACTGTAAACTCGCTGTCTGGAATCGAGTCCACGCTTACAGCTGAGACGGTGCTGGTAATTTCCGTGGGGTGGCCCGAAGCGCTGGCACCGTGCGCGTTTGGCGCGTTTTGTTTGCCAACAATTATGCGCATCTGGACCGGCAGCCCGGGAAAATCACGAAAGTCGGGCATTTTCGTATTCGCGGCGTCCCAAAATTCGGATTTGATCGATTGAAGTTGCGCGAGGACGGCAGCGCCGTTGGGGTAATTCGGCGCGATCCAATAGGTCGCCTTAAAATCAGGTCCGTCATAGGTATATTGGTCGGTGTCGTAACCATTGATGGTTTCCTTCTGTCCGGTGGGTGTGAGTCTAGGCTTTTGAGCGCCTGGTTTGTTGTTGCTGAACTTGTTTAACATGTCTGCGATCGCTCTCATTTTCTCCGGTGAAATACGGACCACAGTCTTTTGGTCGTTCAACAGATTGATTACCTCGCCGGTTGTTCCATCGAAAATTGCACTCATATGAGGTGGCGCATCAATGCGCGCTTTGCCGCCTTTAACTTTGATCGTCATGTTCTCACCGGCGGCAACCGTATCAGGAGTCGCGCCCGGTTTTTGAGCCTGTCTCGCCGGTTCGACGGCCGTTGAATACACTATGGTGAGATCGGCGCGGAGCGGAAGGATGCTAAAAGTGCATACAACGAGCGAATACAATGCAGTCTTCATACCTGCAGATACTTCGCGGCCATCGATCAGTATGGCCGTTTGCAGCCGCTGGATTACGCCCGTTTCTGCGTCTTCAGAAGCTTGATCGCGTCGCGTAATTCGGCAGCGCGCTCGTAGAGTTCCTTTGCAATGGCCGTTTGCATCTCGCGCTGCATGACCTCCAGCTTCGAAAGGGGACGTTTCGCTTTCACTTCCTCGAGCCATTCGTCGAGAAACGCGATCTCGGAGCTTTTCGATGTCAACTCCGGAAAATTGGACTGTTGCAAGAAATCTACGATTACTTCGCGACCGCGCTCAATCTCGGCAATGGCCTCGGGAAATTTTCCCTGGCCAAGAAGAATGGACGCCTTGCCGCGCGTATTCATCATGAGCACATAAGGTCGGAACTGCTGAAGGCTCCAGGAAAACTCCTCGCGATCGCTGTGCTGGGTGACAAAAGTAAAAAGGTCCAAATTGCGTTGCGTGTCGCGCACCACGCCCTCGAAATCGTTGATCTGAAACAGGCTCAGGTAACGATGATAATATTGGATACCTTCCTGTTGGAGCTCCGCGCATTGCTCAGGCGTGAGCTCATAGGCCTCGCCTTTTCCCTCGGCGCGGGCTGCGCGTTTCTGATGATATTCCAAAAGCGATTCGCAATTGTGCGGACGCCGGCCATCGGGCCGCCCGGCCAATTCCATCTGCAAAACGCCGAGATCGACTCGCAGTTGCAATTTCTCGCGGCCATCGAGTCCGGCGATCTTGCGCACCTTGATGCTGCCGTTCTCGTGCGGCCAATCTCTCAGGATGCTATTGAGATCCAAACTCATGTAGCGAAACATCGAGCATTTAACCTTCGCTTGTCAATAACGTCGCGGTCGCAACGTTCGGAGTTTGGCAGACGACACGCCCCTTCGACTTTGCTGAGGGCAAGCTCTGCCGCTACACTATCCGCTCGTGGAAGACTCGATCGATTCATTTATCCGTTTCCTCGCAGTCGAGCGCGGTCTTTCTGAAAATTATCAGCTTTCTACGCAACGATCGCTGAGCGAATTCGCGCAATGGTGCGCCGCCAAGAAGAAAATCAATAAACCGCGCGCGGTGACTCTACCGGTGATCAGCGAATATCTTGCCGATCGCAAACGCGCGGGCCTTTCTGCCTCGTCGATCAAGCTGATCGTGGTTGCATTGAAGATTTTTTTCCGCTTCCTGGGAGGTAAGGGGATCATTGAGCGCGATCCGGCTGAGGCCGTGGCGCTCCCGCGCATTGAGCGTTATCTTCCGGAGACGCTCAACGAATTGCAAGTGGAGCAATTTCTGGAGAAGATCGACACGAAAGCTGTTCACGGCTTGCGCGATCGTGCGATGATCGAACTGCTTTACGCAAGCGGCTTGCGCATTTCCGAGGTGGCAAATGCGCGCCTGGAGAATTTCAATTTCGATGAGCGCGTTGTCCGGGTGACTGGGAAAGGAAGCAAGACCCGCCTGGTGCCGGTGGGTCGAAAAGCGTGCGAAGCGCTGGCAGCCTATCTCTCCACAGAGCGGCCGAAACTTTTGAAGCGGCGTAGCGGTAGCGAAATTTTTCTCTCGGCGCGAGGCACTAAATTAACCACAGCGCGCCTCTGGCAGATCGTAAAAAAACACGCGGCCGGCGCCGGACTGGAGAAGAACGTTTACCCACACCTTCTTCGACACAGTTTCGCGACGCATCTGCTCGGGAACGGCGCCGATCTGCGGATCATTCAGGAGATGCTGGGCCACGCCGATATTTCCACAACGCAAGTCTACACGCACGTCGATCAACAGCGGCTTAAGGCTGTGCATCGCCAATTTCATCCGCGGGCATGATAGCGGCGGCAATTTGGGTTTTTGCGGACTCGCCCCATGCGGCGTGACATCGGGCAATGAAAAAGCGATGCGAGGACGCATCGCACTCCAACAGCACTTCGTGCAAAATCCTCAGAGGTTCCTATTTCATTTCGCGCAAGCTTTGGGGAGTGCGCACGTGTCTTCGCATGTCTCAGCAGTATGGGGTGCCCGCAGGCATGTAATCAGTTTCCCATTGAACCCGTCTCCGGCATCGAGTATCCAGCATCCGCGCTTTTAACTCGGCCGTGTTTATGAGGCGAATTCTGTTGCTAATCATCGCGCTTGCTGTCGCCGCGTTTGCTGGTTGGTATTACTGGAAAGTTTCCCTGCAAATTTCGAGTGCTCCGGTGAGCGCGCTTCTGCCTGGACAAACAATTTTTCTGGCGCATCTGCCTGACTTTAATCGAACACGCGATGACTGGCATCATTGCGATATCTATCAGCTGTACCGCGAACCGGCGGTGCAGGATTTTGTGCGCCCCGGAATTGCGGGACTGAGCAAGCTTTCAACCCCGAAAGCTTTCGGAGCCCAAACGCTGCAGGAGATCGAGCAGCTCGATCCGAAGCACGCCTTCTTCGCGTTGACCTCCATGGATGACAACAATCCAAAGTTTGCTGGCGGCTTCCGTTTTCATGGCAGTCAGGAAGAAGCGGAGCGGATCATCAGCAGATGGCGTTCGACATTTTTGGGACAAACTCCAAGCGCGAGACGCGAAAAGCTGCAATATCAGGGCCATGAAATCGAGCTGATCACGGCGGCTCCGTTTACTCTCGCAACCGCGTATGATGGTCCATGGTTTTTTGCGGCGACGGACCTGACGGAATTACAGGCGGTGCTCGATCGTGCGGATCATCGCACGAAAAATCCAGAGGACACACTCGACAAAGACGCAGCATATCGCGCAGCCATAGCGCACCGGCCGTCCAGCTATGCGGCATTCTTTTATTTGCAGCCAAAAATATTTTCCGACCGGCTTGCAGCGCTACGCGCTGCTGTTCGCTCACGCCCGGCCCCCGGCGAGTCCACACTGCTCGAGAAAATGCGCTGCATCGCCGGTTCCACGCGATTTGAGAACGGGAAAGTACGCGACGTGCTCTTTCTCGGAATGCCAAAGCTGGAGCACGAGGCGACGCTTACGCGGTCTTCGCTTTCGCTCGGGACAACAGAAACTTTTTTTTATCTGTCGATGCTCCTCAACCTGGGGGAGAAAATCGACATCTTGAATCAGGCGGCGGCCCTGGTGGGCGCCAGGATTTTTCGGGCCCTTGCCGACAGCGGGATTACCGCTGATGATTGGAAAGCTGCGTTTGGCCTTGAGTTGAGCTCGTTGGCGGATTGGCCGTCGAGCGCGCATTGGCCATCGTTGCTCCTGACAGTGCCCGTAATGGACGCGGCCAAAGCAGGAAAGATCGTGGAAGCCCTCATAGGTGCCGATGAAAACGCAACTTGGACGCAGACAGAGAAGGACGGCGTCCGCTATTTTTCGAAGCAGTCGGCGGTCAGTCTCGTGGCAATCACCCCAACCATCGCTTTGTCCGATCGGATTCTTATCGCTGGCTTTAGCCCAGCCTCGATAGAGGAGACAATGAAACGCAGCGGGGTAGGGTCATCCGAACTTTCGACTTCTCAAACTTACAAGGCGGCTGCTCGATTGCTGCCGGCACCGACGAACTTCTTTGCCTACGTCGATACGGGCATGCTGTATTCCCGACTCGACGCTTCGCTACGTCCAATGTTATTAATGGCTGCGGCCTTCGTGCCGGCGGTGGCTAGCTCCGTCGATGCTACAAAGCTTCCATCGCCGGAGGTCATTACGAGGCACTTGAGCCCTATTGTCTCCTCCCAAAGATACGATCTCGACGGATACGTGGCTGAGTCAATCGGACCAATCACGCTGGACCAGTCGGCAATCGGGCTTGCTATTCTTAGTAGCTTTGGCGCAGGCGCACGACAAAAGGCCGGAGCTGCCGTGACCGGCTGGGGCGGTTCTTCGACGGCTACGCCGCAGCCGACAGCCAGTCCATCGCCGACGCCATAAGTGACCATTGAAAAACCGATGGGAGCTTGGTTCGGAGTCTCGACTTGAGCCGATTTCTGCGGCTAGCTACCTAAACGCTGAACTCCAACTGGCTCCTGCTGTGCCATTTCGGCGCTTTTTGCCTTTCCAGCCCTTAAACGAAGAAAACTGCTGCAGTTCATGAAAAACATGCTATGTTTTTCGCCCTTATGGCTATTCTAAAGAAAAATGCATTCTCCCGTCGTGTTCCTGACTTGGTAACTGAGGAGCTGGTTGCTGTCCTCTCAAGGCGTTCTTCGTTTGAGTTCAAACAGTTGTTCGACATCGTGCACGAGAACCTGCGGGCCCGGAACGCTGCAAGCGGCGGGGAAGAAATGCTGCGGCTGCGAGCTTATGAGAAATTGCAGAATCTTGTAGCTCGGGGTGCGGTCAAGAAGAATGGCAAGAAGTACAAGGGCTTGCCGTCGGCTTTGGCCAATGCGATTGCCCAGCAGAATGGTCATCTCGTTGGCGTAAGGTAAGCCGGCCTTTCACCGAATTGGCCTTAGGCCAGATTCCCGGATGCTGCGCGAATATTTGCCGGTTCTCCTGCAAATCCTCGTCGCGATGCTGTTTGCGGTTTCCGCTTTGCTCGTCAGCGTATTGGTAGGCAAGAGTGGCAAACGGACCCGAGCCAAAGATTTACCCTACGAGTGTGGAATGATTCCGCAGGGGGAACGGTTGCCGCGTTTCAGCGTGAAGTTCTACCTTGTGGCGATGCTTTTTATCCTGTTCGACATCGAGATCGTGTTCATGTATCCGTGGGCGGTTGTTTACCGCGACGCAATCAAACAGAGCAGCGTCATTTTTTGGAGTATGCTCAGTTTCATCACGATCCTGATGGTCGGCTACGCTTACGCGCTGAAGAAGGGCGCCCTCGATTTCAGAAAATAATCACTTCAATCTGAGTTCTTCCGCGGCTCCTCGGCTTCTGCCGCTCACTTTGCTGTTGAGCGGCCTTCTTTGGCTATTCACCACGACGGGAGGACGGCAGATCTTCGTTAAGGAGGTGCTCGGTGGCGCCTACGATTCGCAGGCGGAACATTTTCTGCGCGGGAATGTGGACGTCGATGTGGAGGCGATCGGGCATGAAGCGATGATCGTGAACGGTAAGGTACGAATGTACTTTGGACCGTTTCCGGCGCTCCTCCGTATCCCTCTAAATTCCGTTTGCCAAGCGGGACACGGGAAATGGTCGCGGATTTCAGGATTTTGCGCGGGCGTCATCGCGCTGTTTGCTTTCGCCGGTCTGATGCACCTGGCGTTGCAATCATCCCCGCTTTCATCGCGCGCTCGCAATTGGCTTGGCAACGCGTGCCTGATCGGGTTCGCGTTCGGTTCACCGTTGCTTTTGCTGCTCGGGAATCTTTCCATCTATGATGAAGCGATTATCTGGGGGCTGGCCTTATCACTGGGCGCAATCTTTTTCGCGTTCCGCTCGCGGCAGACCGAGGGCGGCGTACTGACGCACGCATTGCTGGGATTCTCGCTCTGTGCCGGGGGCGCTCTGCTCTCCCGTGCCACGTTCGGCGCGCCGTTCGTCCTGATCGCGCCGTTACTCGCTCTGGGACTGCCGCGGGCGAATCGATTAACCAATCTCACCGCGCTGGTTCTCCCGCTCGGCGCCGCACTCATCTTTTACATTTGGCTAAACTACGCAAGATTCGGCAGCCTCACTGGAGTGAACTACTACGACTACTACATCAACGAGGTTCATAGGGAGTTTGCCCATAAATTTGGGGTGTTCAGCCCGCGCCGGATATTCCACAGTTTTGCTGACTACTTCGGTGTGCGTTTCCCAAGCTTCGAACGCGAACCGCCTTTCCTAGCGACAGATCGCCATTTCTATGACTATCCCTCGCTCTATTCAAACGATTTGAGCGAGGTATATCTCCCTCTCACGTGGTGTTCTGGCTGGCTTGTCTTCGGCGCCGTCATGGGAATTACCTGTCTGGTTCGACGCGATGGCGTAGGCGCATTCGAGCGCGGCGCGGCTGCGGCTCTCTTTGCCCAATTTCTTTGCATCTTATCGTTTTTTGCGCTCGCCCAGCGTTACGCTGCTGATCTCTATCCTTTCCTAATCTTCAGCTTCATTATCTTTCTCCGATCGGGCGGCACGGCCTTAGTCCGGTCACGCCATGTGATCATTGGACTCGTCTGTATCTCGATTGCTGTGAATTCGCTTGCGACGGTTTCCTGGTTGATCGGTCCAGATCAAAACGTCCCGTCGGAGACCAGAACTGCCTGGGAAAAACTCCTGGGACGGCATTCGTTTGAAAAGTGAAGATGACAATCATGATAGCTCTTGCGAGGCGTGACGCTGTCCGACAATTTTGGATCGCAGCTGGCCTTTCACTGTTCGCCACGCTTGCCTTCTATTTTTCGACGAATGCCACGCTGCGCGATCTGGATTACACCAGCGAGATCGCTTCGGCCCTTCTACGTGGCGACTTGGGTCTTCGCGAAAAACCGCCCGAGTGGCTCAACGAAATGATTCCGCACGGAGACAGATATTATTCAGCCTTTCCGTTAGGAGCGGTCCTCAGCATGGTTCCGATTGCTCTCCTGCAGAAAGCAGGGTTGATCCATGACTTTCCCGGACGTGTCCTGGCAGCGGTCATTGCTGGTTTGTGCGTTTACTTCTTTTTTCAGCTGACAAAGGCGTTCGGAGCGGATTACGTCAACCACAAGAGCACAGCGTTAGCTCGCCGGATTTTGATGGCGCTGGTTCCAATTTTTGGAACGTGGACATGGTGCAATCTCGGATTTGGCGGCGCATGGCAAATAGCTCTCGGCCTGGCTCTGCTGGGCCAAACCGCGGCGCTTTATTTTTCCCTGGTGCGGCCATCTCCCTTCGCCGCCGGAGCGTTTTTTACTCTGGCTTTTGGCAATCGAACCGAGCTGCTGATCAGTCTGCCTCTTTACCTTTATTTTCTCTGGCGTCAGCCGAGTGGGAACGGGTTCAGTTGGTTTCGCATTCGCGAGATCAAACGGGCGTTTTTGGAAAATGTGCCGATGCTTACCCGCTTCCTAAGCGTACCGGTAATGCTAGCCTTTTTGACCGCCGCTTATAATTTCGCGCGGTTTCATTCCATTTTCGATTTTGGCTACATTCACATCCCGGAGGTTCATGAGGAACCCTGGTACACACACGGGCTGTTCTCGATCCAGGCGATTCCGTGGAACATCTACACGATGCTGTTTCAAGGGTTCGAGAGTATTGACTACTTCCCATATATCCAACCAAACGGGTTTGGCTGCTCAATCTTCCTTGCCAGCCCTTTTCTTTGCCTCCTTTTTCGCCAGGGCGGCAGATACAAGATGACTGCATGGATGGCGATCGCCGTCTTGACGCTCGTCCTCTGGTGTCATGGTAACCCCGGAAGCTGGCAGTTTTCATATCGCTACGCGATGATTCTCATTCCCTGGATGTTTCTCCTGCTCACAGGCAACGGCCCGGCAAAAATAACGGTCAGCGAGATTTTCCTTTTCGCCGTCTCAGTGTTGATCAATGCAACCGCCATGTGGCAGTTCCTTTGGACCGACCAAATCCAGCCCTAGCGAGGTTCGCTGTTTGCCGGAAATTTCATAAGCCAATCACATCGCGGCACGACCGGAGAATTGCAAAACGCAAAATTTTGCATCGCGAATATTTTTGCAGCAGTCTGTCCTTCTCTCTGCAGTTAAAAAAAGGTTTTGGACATGTTTGACGGAAGAAACCACCCGTTTAGGGTTTGCGCCTGTGTCGTCCGCTGAAGTAGAAAGAATTTGGGTATGCCTGCTCTGATTTATTTGGGATTGGCTATTTGTGTTGGCGATTTTTTCTGCCGGCGCTTTTACCGGTTCGAATCTGTCGCACACCGTTGTGCAGCGGCCATACTCTCAGGGTTGTTAATCAGCACGTGGTTTACGTATTTGGCGGGACTACTCTTTACGCGCGCCAGACAGCCGCTCATATGGGGTAATCTCTTGTTCGGCGTCGCAGCGATTGCTGTCTTGTCGTGGAGCAAGTGGAAACACAAAGTCATAAAGCGGGCGCAGGGCGAAAGTCACACCACTTTTGTCGCCAGCACATACCTGCAACGGCCTAAGGGTTCAGGCATAGCTGACTGGTTACTCATAGGCGGATATGTGGTGCTCGTATCCTGGATGATGTTTGCCTCCTTCAATACCAGCGGCACCAGGCTGCAGATTTCCAATGCCGAGTACAGTGATTTCGGGCCTAACACTGCGATCATGCAGAGCTTCGCCGTGGGGCATAACTTTCCCACAGAATATCCACATTTCTCAGGGGACCGCATCCGTTACCACTTCCTCTTCTACTTTCAGGCGGGAAATCTTGAATTCCTCAGGCTCAATCCGGTGTGGAGTCTTAACCTTCTGAGCATCGTCACGTTGGTGGCAATGCTCGTATTGGCGATGACCCTCGAGGAGGTCGTTTTCAATTCCCGCGCGGTTGGGCGACTGGTCAGTCCGTGCTGCGATTCAAGCCATCAGACAACGCGGCGATTTTCTTCCGAGCATCTTCCCGTATCGTGGCGACCAGTGGGGGACCTGGTCGCAGGTGACTTATCTTAATCAGCGCCATTTCGCCAGCACGATAGGAATACTGCTGCTCGTTTTGATTTTTCTGGTCATCCGCTATCGCATGCGACCACCGAAACGAGCTAAGCTTGCGCTTTCTCCTGAGCCCGTTCCAGTGCAGCCAAACCCGTCCTCCGAAATCGTGGGAATTACGGGTTCCGAAGCTGCTACTCGGTCCGAAAACGTTTTAGAACCGACAGGCGACGTCGCTTCGGCGGAACTGATCGCGGCGCAGCCGAATCCGTCTTCCGAAATTGCAGGGGTTACGGGTTCCGACGCTGCAACTCGGCCGCAAGATCTTCTAGAACCGAGAGGGGACTTCACATCGACTTCGATCGCGACAGAACCAAAAGAAGAAGTAGTCGTTCCCGCCGAGCGCTTTCGCGACACGTTGCCGGGTTTCATCTTTTCTGGAGTGCTGCTTGGTCTCCTGCCGATGTGGAACAGTGCAGTGTATATCGGCGCAGCCGCTGTTTTGGGAGCGTTGTTCGTCCTGTTCTCGCTGCGGCTTCAGATGCTGGCGCTCGCGATCCCCGCAGGCCTGATCGCGCTTCCGCAGATGCTGTATCTGACTGGCGGAAGCGGAAGGATCCCCATGCCGCGCCTTATTCATTGGGGCTACACAATTGACCAGCCCACGGCAGCGAACGTATTGAAGTATCTTGGGTTTACCTTTGGCTTTAAGTGGTTGTTAATCGCCCTGGCGCTGGTTTTCGCGAATAACCTGCAAAGGCGCCTATTCCTGGCAGTTTCAAGTCTCCTTGCAGTTGCCTTTTGTTTCCAGTTCACGATTGAGGTACTCGCCAACCAGAAGTTTATACACACTTGGGTAATTGTTGCGAACCTGTTCGTCGCCTTCGGTCTCTGGCGTCTCTGGCGTCTCTCATTGGTCGGGACTACGGTACCTGGAAAACTCGTTGCGAGTGCCCTGTTCTTGCTAATCATTCCGGGCGGCGTCATCGATTTCTTTCCCATTCACAACACTGGCTGGAGCGAAGTAACGTATCGGAACGACCCGTTGATCGACTGGCTGAAAAAAAATACGACTCCGCGTGACATCTTTCTAACGGATCGATTTGTTAATCATCCTATCCTGATGGCTGGCCGACGGGTCTTCTACGGCTGGCCTTACTATTCGTGGGGGGCCGGTTACGACGCTGCTAAGCGCGATAAGGTTTATACAGAACTGTTTGAGAGCAAGGACCCATGGAAAGTGTATCATCTCTTGAAAGAGAACGGCATTGCCTACGTGGCATACGATAACGCTGTTCGCCAGGCTCAGTTTATCAGGCGACCGAATCAAGAGTTATATGCGACTTATTTTCCGAAGGTATACGATGCCACTCAGTACAACGGGATGATTATTTACAAGGTGCCTGACACACCGCCGCCTAAACTCAGTTCCCTGCCTGAGAGTGTCAGTAACATGTTTGAAGGCGGTAAGGGGACAGGGAAAGGAGAATTTGATTTGCCGGCTGGCATTGCTGTTGATGGCAATGGGAATGTTCTGGTCGCTGACACAAACAATAGGCGCATCGAAAAGTTCTCGCCTACGGGTTCGTTTCTAACCATCATAGGGCAGGGAGAACTAGCAGCACCTAACGGCATCGCTGTTGACCGCAACGGCAATTTGTATGTAGCGGATGCTGGCAATCACCACGTGCAAAAGTTGGCCCCTGACGGGACATTTATCGCTGAGTGGAAGGGACCCGACGCCGGATTCTATGGGCCGCGTCGCGTCGCGATTGGATCGGATAACTCCATCTACGTCGTCGATCAGGGCCATACACGAATTGTTAAGTTCAACCCTGATGGACAGGTGCTGACGATGTGGGGCAGTAAAGGGAATGGCGACGGGCAGTTCGACGATCCTGCCTCGGTCGCGGTTGATCCCGCTACCAATAAAGTTTACGTCGCCGATCCACGTAACGGTCGGATTCAGGTCTTTGACTCGGACGGGAAGTTTCTAACCAAGTGGCTAATCCCTGAATGGAAAGGAAAGCCATATGGCTTCGAAGACTTGGCCATAGATTCGAAGGCGGGTCGATTATACGCGTCAAGCACCAATATAAATGCAGTATTCATTTTTGACTTGAATGGCAACAGGATTGGGAGTCTGACGCCGAAGCCACCGGATCAACTCGAAGGACCATCAGCTCTAGCGTTGACAGATCGGAAACTCTACGTCTTGAACATGTTCGGCAATCACGTGAGCGTCATCGATCTGTAACCGGCGGAACTCATCTCACAAATGGCGCTGTGATGTTGAGCCTTTGGATTTCACTCAGGACGGGCTCCGCGAAACATTTCTGATCTGGTTCCGGTGGGCGATCGTTCCAAAATTGATCTGAGATCCTTCCCTTCGCTCAGAAGGACATTAAGGCTATGAAGTTAGTTCTGGGAAAATCGCAGGTTCTTACACCGAGGATTGTTCTATTCGGATTGTCAGTCATTAGTCTGGCGATTTGCGCCTGGGCTGGCGCGGCGCACTATCGGAAAGCCGCTTGGGCAGATCCGTGGCAACCGATCGGCTGGCTGCTTAGCATGCTCTTTTTGCTGGCAGCCTTTTTCCCCAGCCGGGAACGGCTCGCAACCGGTTTCAAATCTCTAATAAAGCCGAAGCCAGCGTTCTTTCTGTTCTGGATTCTCTTCTTCGTAGTGTCGCACCTGTGGAATTTTCGCACCGCGCCTTGGAATGGAGACGCTCTTTTTGACGAGTCCGGTTGGGATCTCTGGTTCTTGAAGAGCCATGTTATCGGTCATCCATATCAAGCGGCCTGGTTTCACCCTCCTGTCCTCGCGCGTGAGACGCTGTTTCATTACTATGTGTGGAGTTTTCTCAGGTTATTCGGCTTTAACATCCTGGTATATCAAGCAGCGCTATTTTGCATCTGGCTAACGACATTTGTATTCACCATTCTGTTAGTTGACCTGTTTTTTGAGTCTTACATCGTCACTTCTGTCACGGGGGTGGTTTTTAACTTTCTGCCGTTTGCGTTCATTTACACCTTTGCCGGGTATCGCTATCCGATGGCAGTGGCTTTCGCCGTTGTCTCTCTCTACTTTCTGCATGTAGGGTTCAGAAATGGTTCGCTATTTTGCCTGTCGCTAGGCGGCCTCGCCGCAGGCCTGTGCCTGGCCAGCTCCATATCCGGCAAACAGTATCTTGTGGGACTTGCGGTGGTAGCACCGCTGTACGCTCTGTTTTATGGGAGGAGCCTAGGACGAAAGGAGACATGGAGTTCGCTCGCCGTATCCGTTTATGGATTTCTTGCGGCTGCCACTCCGATCTTTCTGTACATCGTCTTCAATCGAAATGACTATACGCTGTACGAGGCGGCCTTTCTCCGGGACTTCTGGCACGCGATGCAGTCAGCTCCGTTTCCCAATGGAATAAGGCCATTTACCAAGCAGCTTTACGACTGTTTTTTTGGTGTACCCGGTCCTCGGTTCTTTATTCCAGATACTTTGCCTATTCCATTGCCATACTATTGGCTGTTAGTCCCTGGGTTCGTGCTCGCGCTCTGGCAGAAGCGGTTTGAAATCGCACTGCTGGCCATAGTTCCTGTCGGGGGTGCTTTTATTGCAAGAGCCATAGAGAACCGCCTCCTTCTGCCAATCCCATTTTGGGTAATCCTGATAGGCTTCACGTTTGCCGGGATATTGAAGCTGCGGCGGTGGCCAAGCGTTCAAATTGTTCTTGGCGCTGTAGCAGCATTGATACTGCTAAACGGCCTGGTTCCATCCGTTCGCTACATTTACAGCAAAACCAAAAATCGATTCGGGATCCGCTACTACGCGCAAGAGGAGGTGGCTGTGTCACGGTTTTTGAAACACGTTGTTGCGGGTGAACAACATCCCGCTTCTCCCCACTTGGAACGCAACGAGTTCAACCGGATCAAAGGCGTTCCCGATCCTAGCTACGACACGTTCATCTGCCAGGCCGCCGCCTATTCAATTATTCACCTGTTTTTGCATGATTACGATGACGATAAAATCCTGTCTTTTTGTGCCGAGTATCCCTTCGAGGTTGTCCAGAGCGAGCAAGATGTATGGGATGCGAATAAAAGGGCCATTGCCAGTTACGTTCCGAGTAACAAAGATTTGAAGGTGATCTGGGAACGCCATCCAAAGACCGAGAGAATAATCAACAAATTCCGGTCGCTCCGTGATCTTGGGACAGAAGATTCGCTTTCATATTCCTTTGTGGGAAGAGTAAGGACGTTTTACGTACTGAACATTCCTAGCAAAAACATTCGACTGTTTCAGCAAGGTGTGGCTGCGTTCCCTGCAACTCCGGAGCTTGGTGTGGGCGCGTCCCCTGCAACCCCTGAGGGTACCTTACCCGAAAGGATAACTGACACGTCCAAAGGTAGGAAGGGAACCGGCACGGGGCAATTTGATTCACCGACTGGAATTGCTGTTGATGCTAATGGAAATGTTCTGGTCGCCGACACAAATAAGGGTCGCATCGAAAAGCTCTCGCCGACGGGTACGTTGCTCAGCAGCATGGGAAATAAGGGCACTGGGCGGGGACAATTAGGAGAACCGAACGGCATCGCTGTTGATCGTGCCGGCGATATCTATGTCGCGGATGCTTCGAATCATCGTGTGCAGAAGCTGGCTCCCGACGGCACGTTCATCGCCGAGTGGAAAGGACCGGAACCTGGATTTTATGGACCGCGCCGTGTCGCAATTGGCCCCGATGGCTCTGTTTATGTCGTCGATCAGGGTCACAGTCGCATTGCTAAGCTTACCCCCGACGGACGGGCGCTTTCGACTTGGGGCAACAAAGGAAATGGCGACGGCAAGTTTGACGATCCAACTTCGGTCGCCGTCGATTCCACGACCAATAAAGTTTATGTCGCTGATCCGCGGAACAAACGGATACAGATTTTCGACCAGAATGGGAAGTTTCTCAGTAAATGGTCGGTGCCCGAATGGGGAGAAGCGGTGGGCTTTGAAGATTTGGCTATCGACTCGCAAACAGGCCGGCTATACGCGTCCAGCGCACATTTGACCGCCGTTTTTATTTTTGATTTGAACGGAACCAGGATTGGCAGCTTAACGCCAAAGGCACCGGATAAACTCGAAGGACCATCAGCTCTGGCTTTGTTTGATCGGAAGCTTTATGTGCTGAACATGACTGGCAATCGTGTAAGCGTGATCGATCTGTAACTAGCCGATCACATGAACATTTCTCTTAAACTGTTTCGTTTGCCGATCAGGCTAACGGCCCGTTTGTTTTCCGCGGCAAAACCGTTGCCACATTGGATGATGCTGGGCCTGGTTGTTATCCTGTGCCTTCTCGAAACTGCAGCTTATCGTACCCACGGCGCGTTTCCTGTTATTGCCAGCCGCGCATGGGCATTGATGGGCGTGGCTTATTTCGGGGCTACAGGGATGTTAATCGCAGGCTCCCTGTTAAGTGACTTGCGGAGGCGGAGTTGTGTTTTTGCAATACTGGTTGTCGCCTTGGGCATAATGGTGTTTTACAGGCTGGGTGACATCTATCACTTACAAATTAATTATGAATCAGCTACACAACTTGCGAGTTTCCTGAAATTTAATATTCATAAGCCCGATTGGGGATACACTGGCAATGCGTTTGTGGGATATCCGGCCCGGCAGTTTATTATTGTAGCTATTCCAAGCCTTCTTTTCGGAAATGAGGTGCTTTGGCTCCAGTTCGGCTATGCCATTCTTTTTTACTCGGGTGGTCTGTGTTTCTTTCTCGGGGTACGCCATTATTTTGCGACCAAACAACATGGCGAACTATGGGCGCTTTTTACGGTACTTTCCTGTTTCACTTTTCCTTATGTGATCCGATACCTGTACAATATGGAGCAGATCATTCTGCCTATAGCCTTGGTTATGCATGCCATGGGCTGGTTTTTGCTCAGTCTGGAAAAGTTGACCGCGCCTAGGGTTCTCATTCTAGCTTGGATTTGCGGCTTGCTCGGCACATCTTACACCCCGGGTCTAGCCGCCTGGGCATTGTTTCAAATTTTCTTTTTTTTGGTCATTGTGCAGGCAGCGCGTCAAGAGCGTCGGGGACAAATCGTTTTATGGGTTTCGGCTTGGGCCTATACATTGACAGTCGGACTTTGCTCCTTTGTTACTCGCATAGATGTCCGTTTGGTACCAAAACCCGCACATTCTGCAGGGTCTCTGCTGACAGCCCTGAAAGTGTTCTTTCTGGGGCAGCCGACAGAGTATATGCCTCCTGTGCTTGCTATTTTCGTGGCAATGTTTTTCCTGCTAGCTTTAACAGGACGCATTGGATTCATCAAATGGATTACTGCGGTGTGGTTCCTGGCTGTAATTTATTTTTCAGCGGCTTCGGCGGGATATACGCAGTATGATCCTGTGTACACGCTGTACCGATCGATATTGCTGATTCCCGTTATGATGCTTGCCTGTTGGGACAGTTACCTCGACATCTTCAAGAAATTCAAACAATGGAAACACGCTGGGCCAATTCTTGCCGTTATCTTATGCCTGGCTGCCGCTGCCGCTGCTACTCACGTGTATTTCGAGCGGCAAAAGAGTTATGGACCATCAAGTAAGGAGTTTTTTATTTCATTTTTGTTGAATCGAGCGGAATCCGCTGGTATTCGCCGCAAGCCGGCTATTTTGATTTCCCAGACCAACCAAGTCACCTATCACCCTATTCAGGGTTATGGCGAGTATTTTTTTCCTTTATGGCAAATGTGCATTCTTCCGGTCGATAGCCCGAAGTTCGCCCATCCAACGCAATCACAACCGCTGGTCATCATTACAGATAGCGAGATCGCCCATAAAAACTTTTTACCTGCCGGATGGACCGGAACGGATGAGATAACGTACCTGGATGTGTACCGACGAAGATTTCCGGTGCGCTATGGTCTCTATCGATACTCCCCCTAAGTTGATTGATAGTAGTGCCTCCACACCAATTGCCGTAACCCGTAAACTGCATCCCTCGGCTGAAAGCACTGGCGAGTAATTCGCGTGGAACGATCCTTTGTCGGGCGAGTTTGTTCGTGTTTCCCATGCGCGAATCCTGCATCAGCCGCAATCGTCGTAAGTTCAAACTGAGATTGCCAGAACTGCGATGTTATCAAGAAGAATCTACATATGAGCTTTACAAGACCAAGTAGAGAGACCTATGACGATGGCTTCGGTCGGCAACTCGATTCGGTGTGTGTTGCATCAAATGACTGGTTCGTGCGATTGACCATTTCGGTCAGCCCTTTTTCGCTAGGCAAAACAGAAGATTTTGCAGGAGTATCCGGCTAAGCGAAAACTCGATTTTCTCAATTCCAAGTGCGAGGCGGCGCGAAATTGGAGCGATAAACGGCGCTAGTCCATTGAAGCTTCCAATGTGATCCACTCTCCATCCGGCGCGTTCGCACATCGAGCGCAGCATTAGTCTATTGAAGTGCGTTACATGCTGTACCTCATCCAATTCCGCAACCAAACCGAACCTGTCCAAAAGCCATTCGATAAGGGGCCAGGCGCTCCGATAATTAGGTGTGGTAACAAAAAGCTGGCCGCCTGGATTCGTCAGCTCATGGAACAGTGAGAGGACATCTGCCACTTGATGTTCGTAAAGGTGCTCGACGACTTCAATTGAATAGATTTTGTCGAATGGCTTCTCCCCCGCCAGATCCTCAAATTGACCGAGTCGAAACTGTAGATTCGGCGCTTTGTAGGCGCCACTCGCGTACTCTATGGCCGACGGATTGCTATCAATGCCTACCACCTCGCCGGCGTGAAGAGACAAGAAATGGCTGATTGTTCCCGAGCCGCACCCGGCATCGAGCACGCGGTCATCTTTCCCGGGCATTGCGATCCGTTCCATCAGCCTGAATTTTGCTTCGTGCCAGAAACGTTGGGCCGCGCGGTCCGACTTCAAAGCTCGGGCCTGGTAGTCTCCACTAATGTGGATAGCGTCGCCTTCTCGCCGTTTTAGCGGATGTTCTTTGGGTAGCTCCATCTCACTCAGCAAGGCGTTACCACGTGCGCTGAGCAGCTCTCAAACTGACGATTAGCTGGCCAAGGTGGAAGTCGTCTCTGTTCGCATGTTTTCCGAAGCGCGCAAGAGTTTCTCATCCCTGTGGCTGCTGAGAGTTTCTGCAACGACGTAGCGCGGGCGATATTTAACTTCCTGGTATATTTGAGCGATATAAGTGCCAATGATGCCCAGGCTAATCATTAAAACGCCACCTATCAGCAACTCGAGTATGATGACGGTGGTAAACCCAGGAAACGCTAGGCCGATAAAATACATCACCAGCACGTAAATCGAGAATGTGATCGCGCCGAGAAGGAAGAGTCCGCCGAGAATCGTGACTGCTTGCAGTGGCAACGACGAAAAGGCTGTGATGGCGATGACAGCTAACCGGAAAAGGCCCAGAAAAGACCAGCGTGACTGCGTCAACCGTCGCCTTGGTACCGAAAAGGTTACCTGCTTTCGACGATATCCAAGCCAGCTAATCATGCCTCGAAAGAAAGTGTTGCGCTCACGCATATGCAGCCATGCATCAATGACTTTGCGGTCCAGAAGCTTGAAGTCTGAGTACCCGTACAGGTTGTAACCTGAAAGACCGCTCAAGGTGCGATAAAAGAAACGGGCACCGACTCGATTGATTAGCGGCTCCGAGCCTCGCGTTTTCTTTATCCCTTCCACGATGTCCCAATGCTCTTGCCTCCAGAGCCGAACCATTTCAGGAATTACCTCGGGAGGGTGCTGCAGATCGGAGTCTATTACGATGCATGCTTGGCCGGATGAGTACGCCAGTCCTGCACAGATTGCTGCTTCCTTTCCAAAATTCCGGCTAAACCGGAGCGCCTTTAGTTCCGGCATCTGCTCAGCTACCTTTTCCAGGGCTTGCCAAGTGCTATCCGCCGAGCCGTCATCAATGGCGATCATCTCCATGGGCAATCCTGTCTTCGATGCTTCCGCGTGTATGAGAGACAGATTCTGAGCTATTTGGTCGGTCTCATTGTGTACGGGGATTACAACCGAAAAAATTACGTCGCTCTCCTGGCGCTGAGGAGATTCTGTTGCAAGAGGCTGGCCGCAGAGCCTGCAATGCCAGTCGTGTTGGCCCAACGCATGCATGATAGCCTTAATTAAGCATATACCGGGACAAACCGATATGGAGTGATTGAGATGTTGTCAATCCGCTTCGCCCGATTGTGGATTCGGGCTTGCACGGCACCTTGGAACCGCCTATTAGCTTTACCCTCATGGTTCATCATATCGTTCTCTACAAACTCAACTCTGAGGTCACGCCAGCCGGCGTGGAAGCGATGATGATGAACGCGCGGATGCAGCTCTTGAAAATTCCGGAGGTGCTCAGCATCAAATGCGGGAAACGGATCGACCCGGAATTGCCTTGGCCGTTCTTCATCGCCATCGATTTTGAGTCGATGGACAAGTACGCCATTTTTCGTGAGGACTCGATTTATGTGAAGTTTGTGGAGGAAGTGATCAAGCCGAACACGGAGGATTCCCTGGTGCTGGACTTCGAGATGGATCCCGGTAAGGACGTGCGGTTTTCGTAGCCAAAAACGGCGTCATCCGGCGCGCCCTACCATTGCTATTTTTGCGCGCCGCGCGTAATCATTGATGCCGATGCGCCTTGGCTATCTCTATTCCAGATATCCGGTAATCTCGCAGACATTTTGCGACGCTGAGATGCTGGCATTGGAACGGCGCGGCGTAGAGTTGGAAATCGGCTCGATCAATCCGCCGTTCACGAGCCTTCGCCACGGACATTGCGCGAAGTTGCGCGCGGAAGTCCGCTATGGGCCACCGCCGAGAGTCGTGCGAACGGTGGCGAAGCTCGCGCGTCGCGATGGCATTTGGCCTGCCGTTCTTGTCGCGAAGTATGAGGCGCGGTACGGGCCGGCCTTCAAGGCCGGACAACGCGCGCGCAACGCACTGTTTTTCGCCGAGCACTTCCTCCGCAGGGGCGTGGCGCATTTTCATGTGCATTTCGCCAGGCATGCGACTCACACCGCGCTGTTCGTCAAGGAGATCAGCAAAATCGGCTTCAGTTTCACGGCACACGCGCAGGACTTTATGCTTGATGTGGGGAGCGACGAGCTGCTGCGTGAAATGTGCCGCGAAGCTGCGTTCGTCGTGGCAGTGAGCGATTACAGTCGCGAGTTGCTGATTCAAAAATGTCCCGACGCGGCCGGAAAAATTCATCGCATCTACAACGGTGTTGATCTGCGAAAATTCCAAGCTGGCCCGCCACGGTCGCCTGCACTGCGCCCGCGCGTCTTGAGTATCGGCCGCTTAATTGAGTTTAAAGGCTTTCGCGATCTGATCGCTGCGTGTGCCGAACTAAAGAAACGCGGCATCCAATTTGAATGTGAAATCATTGGTGACGGGCCGTTGCTGAGGGCGCTTCAAGACGCGATCACTGCCGCGGGACTCGACGGCATTGTTCAATTGCCGGGGGCACTGTCGCAGGAAGAAATCGTGTGCCGCCTGGCGGACTGCGATGTGTTTGCTCTGGCTTCAATCGTCGATAGCAAAGGCGCGAGCGACATTTTACCAACCGTTATCCTCGAAGCGATGGCTACCGGCCTGCCTGTGGTCTCGACGCGACTTTCCGCTATTCCGGAAATGGTCCGCAATGGCGAGAGCGGGCTACTTGTTAATCCAGGAGATGTCGAGGGCCTTGCCAATGCGATCGAGTCGCTGTTACGCGACGAGCAACTGCGAGCGCGACTTGGTGCCGCAGGCAGGGGCAAGATCGAGGAAAAATTCGATGTCGATAAGACCGCCGCGCAACTCCTCGGGCTCGTCGAAGCTGTCGCGGTGCCACGATCTCCGCTTAATCACGCGGATCGGCGCTTGAAGCGCTGCGCCCATCTGGTCTGGGAGTGGCCGAATCCCAAATTGCCGGGGCTTGATCGCGAGCTCGCGGCCATCGCGGGTGCACCGGTGTACGTCTGGCGCTCAGGTTCGATTGCGCCCGCCAAGCGGTCTGAGCGCCTCGTGCAGGCGCTGGAATTCTTGCCGGATGCGATCGTGATCAAAGCCGAATGGGACGCGGATCGCGCGGGCGCGCATGAAATCGAGAGCTGGCAGCGCGAACTTCCGCCGGCATGCAACACAGCTGACTATCTTGAAGCTGCACGCGTCGCGCTGTACCTCGGGCCGAAGCTCGCACGCAGCGGAATCCATCATCTCCACGCGACAGACTCTCGCGCCTTGCTGTGCGCCTGGATTTTGCAACGTTTCGCGAAAATTACGATCAGCGCGACCATTGAGTCGCCGCCGGCATTTGCATCAGACGTAATGGAACGGTTGCTCGCGAGCTGCAGCGGTGGTCGTGTTTCGGACGCGAAGATTCGAGCCGGCTTTGACGGTCGTTTCCTGCTGGAACCGAAGCCACCGCGCTGGCGCCGACTATTTCGCCCAGGCGGGGCATATATCAGCGAGCAATTTCTTCAGCAATGGCGTAATCAGCTGGAGACGTGGAGCCGATGAAACAAGTTGCCGTCGTCATTCCACTTTACAATCACGCCGCATACATTGGTGACGCTGTCCGGTCGGTTCTCGGCCAGACACGGGCTGTCGATAAGATTGTGATCGTCGACGACGGCTCCACTGACGATTCAATGGAAATCGTGCGCGCGTTTGGGGAACCGCGTATCGAACTCTACACACAGCCGAATGCAGGCGCGCACGCTGCGCTCAATCGAGGGATCGAGAAAGCTGTTGGGTGCGATTATGTCGCGATTCTCAACTCCGACGACGTCTTTGCTCCCGAGCGCATTTCCAAATGCGCTGCCTTTTTGGACGAAACGCCCTCGATCGATGTTGTGGCGACGCGGCTCAGGCTCATCGATAGCAACGGCAGCGAGATCGCATTCTCCGACCCGCGCGCCAAATGGTTCGCGTCCGCATGGTCGGTCCGCAGATCCCAACTGGAGCTCGTCGAGCAGCTCGGTATCGCCAATTTTATTAGCTCGACTAGCAATCTCACCGGCCGCAGAGCGTACTTTCTGGATCATCCGTTTCGTCATTATCGCTACGCTCACGACTATTTTTTCGTGCTCGACTGCGCATTACACAACCGCCTGGCGGTGCTTGATGACGAGCTATTCTCGTATCGTGTGCATTCCAAGAACACGATCTCAGTCGAACCGCAGAAACTCGTGCGCGAATTGCTGGAGCTGAATGTGGACCTGTTGGCTGTGCTCGCGCCCGAATTGACCGGTTCGCCTAACCTGCGGCGCGCGCTTGGTGCGTATCATCGTGCCGCCTGGGGCAATGTGTCGAGCTTTCGCGCCGATGTCTTTGTATCACTCATCGCTTACGCGCTTGGCGAATGCTCTCGCGACCAGATGCAAGTACATCTTGATGCGGTGATGGAGTTTCCCGAGGCGAGCGAGTTTCCAAATAAGGCGTTGATAAATCTTGAGCCCGGCGAAACGCAGCTCAGGACTCGGCTGGCGGAAAAGTATTCACGGCTCCAACGCGAGCTCACGCAGACAAAGGCAGAGCTATCGACACTGCGAAGAGCGTGGCGCGAATCAACGTGGTCGCGGCTCGGGCGAAAACTTGGAATTAAATCGGCGCGGAAGATTGGGAGGGCTCCGTCATGAACAAGAAAGCCATTCTTCTCGCAGGCGGCGCTGGGACGCGTCTCTTTCCGCTCACCAAGATTGTGTGCAAACAGCTGCTGCCGATTTACGACAAGCCGATGATTTGCTATCCGCTCGCGACTCTTATGCTCGGCGGTCTCCGAGAGGTGCTCATCATTTCCACGCCGAAAGATTTGCCGATGCTCGAAGATTATTTGGGCGACGGCGCGCAACTCGGTATTCGCATTGAGTACGCCGCGCAGCCGAAGCCGGAAGGAATTGCGCAGGCATTTTTGATCGGCGCGAAATTTATCGGCGACTCCGGAGCATCACTTATTCTTGGCGACAACATTTTTTATGGGAAACTCGATTTCTACCGGGACGCGCTGGCCATCGAACGCGGCGCGTGTATTTTTGGCTATCAAGTGCGCGACCCGGAACGTTATGGTGTTGTCGAATTCGACGCCGGTGGCAAAGCCATCAGTCTCGAGGAAAAACCGGAGCGACCGAAGAGCCATTTCGCTGTGCCAGGGCTTTACGTTTACGACGATCAAGTTGTCGATCTTTGTCGCATTTTGCGCCCTTCGGCGCGCGGCGAGTTTGAGATCACCGATCTCAATTTGCTTTATCTCGAGCGCAACGAGCTGCACGTGAAACTGCTCAGCCGCGGTATGGCCTGGCTCGATACCGGCACCACAACCACCTTACTCGAGGCGAGCAATTATATCGCCACGATCGAGCATCGGCAGGGACTCAAAATCGCGTGCCTGGAGGAGGTCGCGCTCCGCATGGGTTTCATCACCCAAAGCGATCTCGCCAAGGTCATCGATCGATTGCCGAAGAACGAATATCGCCACTATCTGCAAATGGTCTGCGACGAGGGACCCAGCGCAGGGCTCGAGCCTGTAGGATAACAAATCACCAAGCACCAAGCTCCAACCTCCAGAGAAGAGCCAATAATCAAGCTTCAACGTCCCGACTGGTTGAATATTTGAGGTTGAATATTCTCTGGATGTTGGAGCTTGGAATTTGGAGCTTCTATTGCGGTTGCTCGCGCAAAAGATGGTTCGTGTCAGCGACCAATTTCGTTACTGCGTCGGCTTCCGTCGCATCGTAATAACCGCGGATTTGGCCATGTCGATCCACGAGCACCACCCGCGTGCTGTGCACGGGAATCCCCTGGGCATCTCTGCCATCAGATATTGCGAGTTTGAAGCCATCATGCGAAAGCTTGTAGATCACAGATTTTGGTCCCGTGAGAAAATCCCAACGGCCCGGCTCTGCTTGCAATCTCTCCGCGTAGTGGCGCAAAACCTCCGGAGTGTCTTTGTCCGGATCGACACTGAACGAAACCAGATGCACGTCAGTTTTCTCCAACGGCTTTTGCAATTCGCCCATTCGGCTGCTGATCATCGGGCACGGCCCCGGACAGGTTGTGTAAACGAAATCGGCGATCCAGATCTTGCCAGTTAATTGCGGTGAACCAAATGGTTGTCCGTTCTGATTGGTGAGCTGAAAAGGCGGGACTGTGCCGTAAGAGGAAACAGTGCGCCGCCGGAGCGCGTTCATTTCCACGTTCCGCAGCCATAGCAACACTCCCAGCGTCACCAGCGGGATGAGAATCAGCGTCGC
Organism: Verrucomicrobiota bacterium; assembly: GCA_003220005.1. GTDB lineage: Bacteria > Verrucomicrobiota > Verrucomicrobiia > Chthoniobacterales > UBA10450 > Udaeobacter. Next base: position 28,475 of record QHRD01000021.1, read on the forward strand.
TTTCCAGATGATGCCGCTGTAGGACGGCGTCCGCTGCATCGTCGCAGAAGTCGTGCTCATGATTTCGTCAAAACCAAAGCTCCCAGTAACAGTGGAAGATAAATGATCGACGCGAAGAACAGCAAACGCGCTGCGCTTGCCGTCCGCATCCGCAGAAATCGCATTGCAACGGCAACGAATAAACCCCCGAGCAAAAGTTCGATTGCCAGATAAATAAAATTCGCGATTCCAAGAAACGCCGGCAGGCCCGCGATTACCAGTAGCAGGATGCAGAAAAACACGCTCTGGCTGGCGCTGCGCTCGCCGCTGAGGTCATCGCTCGAAATCATGCGAAATCCTGCGCGAGAATAGTCTTCCCGATACATCCATGCGATGGCGAAGAAGTGTGGCAGTTGCCACAGAAAAACGATCGCAAAGAGAGCCCACGCTCCCGCGCCGATGTTTCCGCGCGCGGCCGCCCATCCGATCATCGGAGGAATCGCACCCGGGACTGCGCCTACCGCGGTGTTAGCGGTGCTGGCGCGTTTTAGGGGAGTGTAAGCAAGAATGTAAATCGCGATCGTTATTGCTGTCAGCGTTGCACTGAGGGCGTTGCAAACGAGTGCCAGATAACCGACTCCAAAAATCGACAGCGCGGCGCCGAGGGTTAGCCCTTGCAACGGCGGCATTCGCCCCGCGGGTATCGGGCGCGCCTTCGTGCGGCGCATCAGCGCATCGGCTCTGCGTTCCCACCATTGGTTGAGCGCAGCTGCGCCCGCTGCGGCTGCCGCCGTCCCGAATACAACGTGAAAAAGTGCGACGTAATTGATCGGTGATTCCGATCCGAGATAGAAGCCGACAACGGTCGTAAGCAGCACTAGCAGCGTCAATCGCCCTTTGACGAGCTCCGCGAGATCCGCAACGACGCGATTCCGCGACGGCGCCGCGTTCGTGTTTTCCAGCGCAGCTGTTTTCATGCAATTCGTCCCCGTTGGTAGGGACGGCGCGCCGCGTCGTCCGGACGCCGCAGCGCGACGTCTCTACCTATCCGTGAAATGCGCCAGCAAATCGCCGAAATGCTCACACCAAAAGATAGCGTGACCGCGCCGAGCGCGACATGCGCGGTCGTGACATCGGCTGCTTTATTGCTCCAGATCGTCCAGGCACCCAGCGCAATCTGGCAGATGAACAGCGCAAGCCAAAGGATCGAAAGTTTCTTAAGCGCTGCAAAACGCGGCGAATCTCGCAAAACGCGAACGGCAAACGCGATTATAGCGATAGCGATGATCAACGCGAGAAAACGGTGCGCCATTTGCAACCAGATTTGGAATGCGGTCACATCCGATAAGCCGCGAGCGTCGCGCCACGCGTTGATTTTCGCGAGAGCGGCCGCGCCGGTGTCCGGGATCCACGCGCCGTTAGCTGTTGGAAAATCAAGGATCGACAGATCGCGATGTTGGTGGCGCATCGTTGCGCCGAGAGCGAGCTGCACGTAGATCGCAATCGTGGTGGCGAAAACAAGCAACCTAAGCGGCGTAAGCCGCTGCGAAACTTGACTGCTTAAAGCAGTCGAGTTCGCTTGCTCTTGTCCACGCGATCGCGTCGTTGCCTCGACGACCGAGGCCGGAAGATGTCGCCAGAAATTTGTCGTCACCAGCGCAATCACTACGAGCAGCCCGAGAAATGCCTGCGCAACACAGGCGTGAAAGATGCCGATTTCAGCTTTCATCATTGTGACGCGAAGCCCGCCGAGAATTCCCTGTAGGATCACGCCGGCGAGCGCGATCACGCCCAGGATACGCGCCCATTGCCGATCTTCGCTGAGCCAAAGCCAGACAGCGAGAATGATGGTCAAAAATCCAACCAGCGAGCCCATCAACCGATGGGTGTGCTCGAACAAAATTCCGCCTACCCATTTTGAGACCGGAAACAAAAACATGTTGTAGCCGAATGTGGTCGGCCAATCCGGCACGGCGAGCCCGACATTTTTGCTGGTGACCATCCCACCGCTGCAAATGAGTAAGAGCGTCGCGACGCATGTGAGCCACGCGAAACGATTGAGCCATTTGCTGGAGCGGCGTTCTACGACCGCCGAGTTTTCTGACGTCGACTGTCGCATTGACAATCCGGCGCTCACAGAGCGCCGCTACAGAAAGCCGATTACCCGCCGGGGGATGGCGAGGCCGCTGGCGCAGGTTGTTTGCTTTGTTGTGGCTGCGGCTGCTGCGGCCCACCTGGCGCGGGCGAGGGGGCAGCGCCTTGCGCGCCACCAGAGAGTTCTGCGCGCTCTTTCAGCCATGCTTGATAATCCTGCGGCGTATCCACCACGAGCGTGCCCTTCATTCCGTAGTGACCCAGACCACAAAGCTGGGCGCAAATAACTTCGTAGGTCCCAGTCTTCAGTGGCGTGAACCAGATTGGAATCAGTGAGCCGGGTATCGCGTCGCCTGCGATGCGCATGGCTGGCACGAAGTAATCATGGATTACATCTTTTGAAGAAAGCTCGGCAATCACCGGGCGATTCACCGGCACGTGCAGTTCACCGGTCGTCACGATATCGTCTTTGCCAGCCGGATCATTCGGGTCGAGGCCAAGCGGATTCGAGTTGGTGACGAGAAGGGCGTCTCGCCGGCCAAACTGACCATCCGGTCCCGCGAGGTGATAGTTAAAACTGAACTGCTGCGCCACGACGTGAACGACCAGTGCCTCTTTGCCTGGCGGAAACTGATTCACGCGCTTTGCCCAAAGCGGAATAGCAAAACCGAGGAGAAGGACCGCTTCGATCATTACAACAGAAAATTCCAGGTGCGTTGATATCGGGCTGCGTACCCCGACATGGTCAGCAGCCGGTTGTCGCCGTTTCCGAAACCGAATCAGCACGAAAATAAAAAACGTGGACCAGCCAACAAACAATGCGCCCATGAACCAGTGACAAAACTCCAGGATATGGTCGATCTGATATCCATGTGCGGAGGCGTTCGGCGGTTGTCCAAGGAATTCATTGATCAGCGCAAGGCTATTCATATTTGCTCAGATCTTCCTCGGTGAGCTGCTGGTACGGCTCCTGCGGCATGCGTCCCTGCCGCCACAGGTGAAAACTGAACGCGCCGATTCCGCAAATGACCGAAAGAACCGCGCCAAAAAGGAACCAGATCGCTACTGCCATGTGTTCGGTCGATTTTCCGTCCTTCGCGCCGTAGCAAAACGGGCATGCCAGCGCTTGCTGCGCGGCGAACAGGATCGTTAACATCAGGATGGACAACGCTTTCATGTGATGATGCGGAGCCGTTTCATTTTCTTGTAAAACCAGATGCCGTAAATGATCAACGCAATCGCAGCGGCGATCGATGCGATCGCCCCTGCAAGATAAATCGGCGCACCTTCCACGAGATCGACCCAGACGCACCAAGCGCCAGTCCCCAGCGCAAGCAGCGTCGAGAAAATGATGAAAACGATATGGAAAGCTTTAAGGGACATTTAGCGAAACACCGGGTAGTCGTACCACGCCAATAAAATAAGCCAGAAGAGACCAAGCACAAAAAACCCGGTGAAAATCAGGATGCGATAAATGAGCCGTTTTTCCGCGGCCAGATGCATGAAAACTAAGGCAACAGCTCCCGCTTTCAACGTCGCTACGAGCATGGCGATGCCGACGTTGGCTTTACGCGTCCCGAAATCGACATACGAAAGCGCAACCGTAATCGCGGTAAAAGTGAGCAGAAGCGCGCCCACCATCAGATAGGCTCTTACGTGCTTCTGTACGCCGTGCGCGTATTCCTCGTATTCCTTCGGATCCTGCGAAATATCGGGCGGATTATTCATGGCTTAGAGCAGATAAAAAAGTGGGAATACAAATATCCAAATCAGATCGACAAAGTGCCAGAAAAGGCCGCTCACTTCGACGCGATTCGCCAGGTGTTCCGGGTTGCGCTGGTAAAGCCTTTTGCTGACCGGCAGCCACATGTAAATGAACACGAGCACGCCGCCCAGCACGTGCATGCCGTGCAGACCGGTGATCGTGAAATAACTGGCGAAATACGCGCTGTGCGTCGGCAGAAACATTGTTGCCCGCTCTACGTCCTCCTTTTCAATCGTCGCGATTTTGTCGGTGACCGGTAGCGGGAAGAAATGCGGCCGATCCATCGACGGATTGTCCGGCTCGGCATTCACTGGATCGAGTGCCACCTCGTATTCCTTGGCGTTCTGGCTGTGCAGATGGCCCGTGATCTCGATTCGAGGTTCCATTCCCTTTTCGGCGCGACGCTCGTTACCCAAATATTTTTCGTATTTGCCGAGGGCTTCCGGCTTAATGTAAGCACCGAAGTGCTCGAATTTCTGCGGCCATTCATAAGCAAGTTTGACCGTTAAGAAAATCACACCGCACGAAATCGTGGCCAGCATGTACCACCAGTAGGCGCGATACCTTCTCATCTTCAGCGACGCCCATGCGAGCACCACAGTGACCGACGACAGGATTAGGATGGCCGTGTTCATCGTCCCCACCGGAACGTTGAGTAATCCGTGCGGCCACATGCCCGGCGCGGCGTCGATGCGGAGAAAAATGTAAGCTGAGAAAAGCCCGCCGAAGAGCATCACTTCCGATGCCAGAAAAAGCCAGATCCCGATCTTCGCGTTCCAAAGACCTGTGTCAGGCCGAGTCGAAATTGTGTACGGAATTTCCATGGCTCAGCAGATCGCGATCTACCAGCTAGGCGGGAATTAGTTCGGCGGGAGGCTTGCGCCGAGTCCGCTCGGCAGGTTGCACCGGTTCGTTCTGCATCGTGTAATCGCGTTCGCTACCTGGGAGACTGTATTCATAAGGCCCGCGGTAAGCGACAGGCGTATGAATAAAATTTCCATGCGGCGGTGGCGAAGGCGCAGTCCACTCCAGCGTGGTCGCTTCCCACGGATTGTCGTTCACCTTCTCGCCATGTTTAATACTCCAGAAGAAATTAATGATGAACGGGATTTGTGCGAGACCCATGATCCATGCCGCCCATGAGATCGGCACGTTCCACTGGAATCCAGTCAATCCCCAAATCGTGTGTTCGTTCGAAACAGCCCATCCTTGGCCGCCATCGTACCAACGGCGATGCATCCCGGCCATTCCCTGCAAGAACATTGGAAGAAAAATCACGTTCATGCAGATGAGCGTCGGCCAGAAATGCACTTTGCCCCAGAAATCGTTCATCTTTCGGCCGGTCGCTTTCGGGAACCAATAATAAATGCCGGCGAAAAGCCCGAAGATTGTGCCAGGCGCAACGATGTAATGGAAATGCGCAATGATGTAGTAGGTGTCGTGCAGATAAAGGTCGGCTGAATTAAACGCCAGCGGGATGCCAGTCAGTCCGCCGATTCCAAACAT
>QHRD01000155.1 GCA_003220005.1 Verrucomicrobiota bacterium
AGTCGAATAGTCGGTTTCGATTTGCCTCGCAGAATGAAACTGCGGCCGGTCGCGTGATCGATTTGCTTTGTATGCCCGACGCGCACCCCGGCCGGATCGCTGCCGGCTCTGTGCATCACATCGCCTTTCGCGCGCGCGACGGTGAAGAACAGCGGCAATGGCGCGAGCATCTTGTCGCGCGCGGATACAACGTTACGCCGGTCATCGATCGCGTTTATTTTCATTCAATCTATTTCCGCGAACCGGGTGGTATTCTTTTCGAAATCGCGACCGACCCGCCGGGCTTCACCTTGGATGAAGACTTGAATCAACTCGGCGAAAGTTTGCGACTTCCGCCGTGGCTGGAGTCGGCGCGCGCGCAAATCGAAGACGTTTTGCCGGCGATCGCGCCTCCTACAAAGGAATGACGACAGATTTTATCCACGAGTTCGTTCCCGGTTCTTCAAATCGCACCCTTCTGCTCCTGCACGGCACCGGCGGCAACGAGCGCGATCTCATTCCGCTCGGTCGCGAGCTTGACCCGACCGCGGCGTTGCTGAGTCCACGCGGAAAAGTTTTGGAGAACGGCATGCCGCGATTTTTTCGACGGCTGGCTGAGGGCGTATTCGATCTTGAAGATCTGCAAAAGCGCACGCACGACCTGGCAGATTTTGTCGCGACAGCAGCGGATTGCTACGACATCGACAATAAGAACATCATTGCCGTCGGCTACTCGAATGGCGCGAATATCGCTGCGAGCTTTTTATTACTGCGCCCGGAAACTTTCGCGGGCGCAATTCTGTTTCGCGCCATGGTGCCGCTCGAGCCGGACAAACTACCCGAACTCGCGAACGTCCGCGTTTGGATCGGAGCGGGAAATTACGATCCAATTATCCCAACCTCGGAAACGCAGCGTCTCGTCCACCTTCTGAGAACTGCTGGCGCGGACGTCACCGTCCGATTTCTCAGCGCCGGACATGCGTTAACGCCCGCCGATGTTTCGCTGGCACGCGATTGGCTGCGCAAGCTGTGAGCCATGCAGCGACTGTGTTGCTGCGTACTCTCAGACGAACGGAAGCGGGACCACTTCGACCGAAATTGCCCTGGCTTTTTGCGCAGAATCTTCCGGTGCGAACGGATTCAACGCGGTGCCCAGGTCATTGAAGCCGCGTTTCGCGTAACCCAGAGCAATTTCCTTTCCCAATCGTTCGCTGTGCGTGGCGCTCGTGATCCAGCCGACTTCTCTTCCCGCTGTCGAAGCAGAGGCAAGTTTCATTCCCGGCTGGAGCGGGATATCCCCGAGGGAAATCAAACCGCATAACCGTTTGTTGGTCTGGCCCGACATCTTCGTTCGCGAGATGACTTCCTGGCCGATGTAGCAGCCTTTTTCGTAATCGATCGTCCGCTGTTCCAGATTGGCTTCGATCGGGATAATCTCCTCCGTCAGTTCGCAGCCCCAGCGAGGAATCCCCTGCTCGATTCGCATGACCTCTGCCGCGGCAGAATCAAGAAAGGCAAACGTCGAAGACAATTGTTCCCGAAGAGCATCATGACCCGCAGGGTCGCTCCAGATGTCCCAGCCTGTCTTCATGGAGCGGCGCACAGAAACGATCCGGCCATGCGCAGGGGTCGGCTGCTCTTCCGATAGAACGTGAAACAGCGAGAATTGGTCGGTGACGTCCTCGATTTGGACGTCGTCGGCAATGATGTAGCTCTCCAGCCGAGTGCGCAGTGTTTCGCGAAGCTCCGGTTCGGTATCCACGGAAAAGGACTCTCCTTGTGCACTAACGAAAAGGTGACCATTCATCTTGCCTTTCGCGTTCAGCATGCACGCCTCGATGGCGGCCGTTTCAATGGCTTTGCGCAAATCATTTGTGATTTGTCCGTTGAGGAACCGAAATCGCTCCGTCCCGGTGAGGCGAAACTTTGCGCGCCCGGAGAGATCGAGAAAGGTCGCTTGCTCGGCTTGGAACGATTGCGTCATCCTTGTCCGGACGAAAACCGGCTCAGCAGTTGTTTGAGGAAGCCACGGCGCAATCGTGAGGCTGTATTAGCCGATCCGTCGCCCCCTCCGCTGAAGCTGAGCCCCGAAAGCTTTCGGGGCTGCGCAGTCATCGAAGCAGTACCCTGCGATTCGGCCCTTGGCGCCTCCGATTCGGTTGTATCACTGATCGATTCGCCGGCGTCACTTTGCTCGTCCTGCGTATCCGTTTGCGGCTCTTCGTAAACTGCTGGAGCAATATCGTGCAAAAATTTGCGCGCGACCGATGAATAATCATCATCCCCGTGACCCGACTGCATTTGCTCAACCAACTGGTCGCGGGCCGCAGCGGTCAGTCCGAGGTCAAGATAACGCGACAAAGCGATGTCATTGGCAATCTGCATATCTTTCAGCATGTGTTTGACAGAAAAGTGCGGCTCAAAATCGCCTTCGAGCATCTTCGGCAGTTTCATCGCTAAAGTAGTGGAATGACTGGCATTGGCGCGCATTGCTTCGACGAATTTTTCCAACGGCACCCCCAGCGCCTGGACCAGCGCCAGACCCTCCGCCGCAGCCTGAACGCTTGCCGCCGTAATCATGTTGGTTGCGATCTTGATCGCGCTCGCCTGCCCGATCGCTCCGATATGGATGATTTCTTTGCTGCTGGCCTCGAGGATGGAACGCGCTTCGCGCAACGCTCTCTCGGTTCCGCCAACGTAATAAATCAGCTCGCCTTTTTCCGCCGCAAGCTTGCTTCCGGTAAATGATGCCTCGATAAACCGCGCCCCTCGACGTTCGACAATTTCCGCCGCGGCACGCATCGAATCCGGAGCGACCGTTGAATGCGCAAGAACAATGTGACGCGGTGCAAGGTCTGCGCTTAGCTGCTCGACAGTCTGCAGCAGGGCTTCGTCGTTGGATACAAAGATTTGAATGTAATCGCAAAGACTCGCCAGGTCCGCCGGCGAACCGACAAAATTCGGTACGGGCCGCGGCGAGCGGTTCCAAACGTAAACCGGAAACCGGTTGCGGCGGAGATGCGCGGCCACGGCGCGACCGATGATCCCAAGCCCGACCACACCAATACTCTTATGCGTTGAATGGGAACTGGATGCGAGGGGTTCCATGGAGGCGGCAATTCACGATCAGACTGGCGGGAAAAACGACGACATGCAATGCCGAAATTGGGGCCCCCATATGCGAGGTCCGTGATTCGCTAAAGCGTTGAAGCATTAAGTCGCGGTTCCTTTTTTTGGTCATTCTGAGCGAACCGAAGAAGCTCTGGCCATTTCTGGAGTTCCAAGCGCCGAAAGCGGGTAGCCAGAGATGTTTCGCTTCGCTCGAATGACAGAGGGCAGAACGCTTCAACAGTTTAACGCTTCAATGCGAATTCAGAGAGGTAATATATGGCAACGGAGCCGACGATTTGGAGACTATCCGCACTGATTTTATCGAGCGTATCGCCCGCGGTGTGCCACGGCGGATAATCAAAATCGATGATGTCGATCGTCGGAATCCCGATCTCGTTCAGTGGCACGTGATCGTCGATCAACTCGCGGTCGAAGTAGCTGAAATATTTCCGCAACTTGAGCGCTTCGGCTGCGGCAAAAATATCCCGCGCCATCTCCGCAGGAGAATCTGACGGAAGCGTGATGCCGAGCGACCGGTCGCCAACCATATCGAACAACAGCCCGCCGCGAAATTGTCGGGCGGCTTTCAGTTGCCTGGTAAAATAGCGGCTCCCATAGAGCCCATCCTTCTGAGAAAATTGCTCGTAAGCTTCTTCGCCATCGAAAAACACTAGCTCAATTTTACTGGCTAGATCCGGATGCTGCCCGATTACCCGGGCCAATTCCAAGAGCAGGCCTGTGCTGGAGCCGCCGTCATTGGCCCCGACAAACCGGATGGTATCGAACGTTTTTGTGTCGTAATGCGAGCACAACAGAAACAACGAGGACGAGGCATTTCCTTGGCCGGGAAATTGGGCAATCAAATTTACGAAATGGATTTTGCCTTGCGGAGTGTCATCACTGAATGCTTGTCGCGTCACGTGCCAGCCGGAACGCCGAAGCTGATCCTCAATGTAATCTCTGGATTTCTCGATAGCCTTGGAGCCAGCCGGGCGCGGCCCGAAATCCACAACGCGTTGAACATGAGCAATGGCTTTTTCCCCAGAGAATTCCTGCCAGATTTTTGTCTCTGCCGCGCAGAGCGAGCCGACCTGAACAAACGAGACGAGAAAAAACATAGCCGCGATCGGTAGGACGTTTCTGGGAAACACCGCGATCCGCCAATGCTTTTGGATTGGCGCCTGACACAGACGCCCGACAATTTCCATTAATTCTATTCGTCCGGCGGCAATCCCAACGCAGTAACGATTCGCTGAAGATCATCCGTTCCGTAGTACTCAATTTCGATGCGGCCGCGTTTGTCTCCGTGATGGACGGTGACATGGGTGGCCAGATGTTGTTGCAACCGGTTCTGTAAATCTCCGACTGCCGCTGTCGTTGCGCTGGGGTCGATCCCGCCGCGCCGAAATTTACGCCGCGGGCGTCCGATCCCAAGCTGGCGGGCAACCAAGCGCTCCGTGGAACGCACCGTAGCGTTGCGCCGCAAGACCGTTTCGGCAGCGAGCAGTTGCTCCTCCGGCACTTTTAGCGCCAGCAGCACTTTCGCGTGACCTACCGAAAGCAAATTCTGAGCTAGCCAGACTTGCACCTGTGGATGGAGATCCAAAAGCCGCAGCGCGTTCGCCACCGCCGCGCGACTCCTCCCCACCTTGAGTGCGATGTCCTCCTGCCGGATGCCAAATTCGTTGGCTAGCCTGGCGTAGCCCTGGGCTTCCTCGATTGGGTTCAGGTCTGCGCGCTGCAGATTTTCAATCAACGACAACTCGAGTACCTCCAAGTCATTGGCGCTTCGAATTATGACAGGCACCGTGGCAAGGCCAATTTCCTGCGCGGCGCGCCAGCGGCGCTCGCCAGCGATAAGTTCAAATCGCGACCCTGCCTGACGAACAATGAGCGGTTGAATAATGCCATGCTGCCGGATTGAATCGATCAATTCCTGCAACGCTTCGCGTCCAAAATCTTTGCGCGGCTGTAACGCGCTCGGAGCAATGCCTGCCAAATCGATCCGGTGCACTTTTTCGCCCGAGTCGTCCCCATCTGTGCGCGCAGCGACCGAAGGTGTGCCGATCAGCGCGCCAAGACCTTTACCGAGACCAGAACGTGCCATGCGCCTGAGGCTACCGGAACAGCTTCAGCAACGCAAACAGCAATCCATGGCCCACCAGGCCGGCGGTGCAACGTTTTGCAGGGCGAAGCTCTGGGAAACGGAAGAGGCCAGGCGCTCCTTGAAAAAAGACTTCTGAAAAAGCATTGACACCCACACGCGAAATTTAGTATCAATGCGAATGGTTTCAAAACAGACAAGGAACTTTTGCCCGGTATGGTTCTTTGTCTGTTGGAAGCCCAGTCATCAAAAAACCAAAACAAACACGACCGGGAAAGAGAAAGAACAGATCCCATGTATTCAATGATTCAATATAAAACGTTAGTTTCGTGCGGACGAGAACCGGCTCGCTCGCTGCCATCAGGACGCGGGTTCCTTCTCATCCCGTTCGTTCTGGTGTGCTTTGCGTTTGCGCTAGCAGCGCAGGCAGCACCACAAGCATTGCCCTCACCGAGCCCGGACGGTTGCTATCCAGGGTTCACAACCGCGGAAGGCTGCAAAGCGCTTCAAAACCTGACCAGCGGAGCTGGAAACACAGGAGTTGGCTGGTATTCGCTCTTTGAAGCCACCACCGGCAGCTACAATACCGGTCTTGGCGCAGGAACGCTGGTCCTCGACACTGCCGATTCCAATACGGCTACGGGCGCTGCGGCGCTTTTGCTGAACGGCGACGGCACAGAAAACTGCGCTTACGGAACCGACGCGCTGGTCTACAACGGATTCGGCGTGTCAGGGGCCGACTTCAACGACGCTTTCGGCGGCTTTGCCTTGTTTAACAACACTAGCGGATACACCAACAACGCTTTTGGCGATCACGCGCTTTTTGAAAACATTAATGCCGCGGCAAACACTGCGGTTGGCGATGAGGCGCTGCAGAATAATGACTCAAGCGGAAATGCCACGGCCAACGCTAACACAGCCGTGGGTGCTCTGGCGCTTCAGTTGAACGTTGATGGCGATTCAAACAACGCCGTCGGCTATCAGACGCTTGGGAGCAATACCGATGGTGCACAGAATAATGCCATGGGTTATCAGGCACTGCTAAATAGCAACGGCGCTGCAAACACTGCCGTTGGTGACTCAGTATTCGTGAACAGTACAACCGGCTCATTCAACACAATCATCGGCTGGCAAGCAGGAACAAACAGCGGCGTCGATGGCGACGATAACATTTATATCGGTGCCACCTCTGGCCCTGGTAGCGATGAATCTCCAGAAAACAGCACCATCCGCATCGGTGACCCTGGGTTTGTGAACAGCTGCTATATCGCCGGCATCTTCGGTGTACCGGTCACCGGTAACCCGGTCTGCGTAGACTCAGAAGGCACGCTCGGCGAATGTGGTGGCGGCTCCAAGCCTGTCTCGAAGAACGAATTACAAAAAGAGAGCCAGGTCGTGCAGCAATTAACGATCACAACTGAGAAACAAGCGGCACGGATTGCGTTGCAGGAAAGCCAGATTAAGGCATTGACTGCCAGCCTCAGAGAGCAAGCCACGCAAATCCAAAAAGTGAGCGCTCAGCTTGAAATGGTCAAGCCAGCACCCCAAGTGGTGGAGAATCGATAGAACTGTTGTCAGGAGCGCTGACAGAGAAGTCAGCGCTCCTGCAATTTATTTCTAACAAGGCAGACGCGGGATCTCGCGGCTGAGGCTACCAGAACGGCCCTCAGGCGGGCGATGCAACATTTTGCAGGGCTAAGCTCCAGGATGCTGGCGAGGCAAGGTGCTTAAAAAATCTAAAAAAAGTATTGACATTCGCGAGTGAAATTTAGTATGAACGCGGATGGCTCAAACATTCAAGGGACTTTTGCCCGGTAGGGTTCTTTGTCTCGTTGGGAGTCCAGTGACCAAAAAACCAAAATAAACACGACCGGGAAAGAGAAAGAACAGATCCCATGTATTCATTGATTCAAACGTTAGTCTCATGCGGACGAGAACCGGCTCGCCCGCTGCCTTTACGGCGCGGGTTCCTTCTCATCCCGCTTCTTCTGGTCTGCCTTGCGTTCCCGCTAGCAGCCCAGGCAGCACCACAAGCGTTGCCCACACCGATAGCAGGAAATCCCGACGGGTGTTATCCCGGGTTCACCACCGCGGAAGGGTGCAAAGCGCTTCAAAACCTAACTACCGGCGCTGGAAACACAGCAGTTGGTTGGTATTCGCTCTTTGAAGCTACCACCGCCAGCTACAATACCGCGCTTGGCGGCGGAACGCTGGTCCTCGACAGTGCGGATTCCAATACTGCCACCGGCGCTGCGGCGCTTTTGCTCAACGGCACCGGCACGCAGAACTGCGCCTATGGAACCGATGCGCTCGTCTATAACGGATTCGGCGTCGATGGCGCCAACTTCAACAACGGTTTCGGTGCCTTTGCGCTGTTTAACAACAGTGACGGATACCAAAACAACGCTGTTGGCAATCACGCGCTTTTCGAAAATATTCACGGTGCGGGAAACACTGCCGTAGGCGATCTGGCGCTCCAGAATACCGACATCAGTGGAAATGCCACGGGCAACATTAACACGGCCGTCGGTGCTCAGGCGCTTCTGGCCAACGATGGTGGCGATTCAAATAACGCCGTGGGCTATTCGGCGCTCGAGAACGGTACCGATGGTGTTCAGAACAACGCCATGGGCGTTTATGCGGCGGTAAATAATAACGGCGCTGCAAACGTTGCCATTGGGGATTCAGCATTCTTGAACAGTGCAACCGGCTCATTTAATACCATCATCGGTTGGGACGCTGGAGCACGCACCGCCGTCGATGGCGACGATAACATTTATATCGGCGCCACTTCTGGCCCTAACCCCGGCGCTGCCGAAAACAGCACTATCCGCATTGGCGACCCTGGGTTTATCTCGGCTTGCTGGATCGCCGGTATCGCCGGCCAGACTGCGACCGCTGGCAGCCCGGTGTTCATCACCGCGACAGGCAAGCTCGGCACATTGACCTCTTCGGCCCGATTCAAGGATGATATCAAGCCAATGGACAAAGCCAGCGAATCCATCTTCGCGCTGAACCCTGTCACCTTCCACTACAAAAAGGCGATCGATGCTAACAAAACGCCGCAGTTCGGATTGGTGGCTGAGCAAGTCGCAAAAGTGAATCCCGATCTGGTGGTCCGCGATACCGATGGCAAGCCATACACAGTGCGCTACGAAGCGGTAAACGCGATGTTGCTCAACGAGTTCCTCAAAGAGCATCAGACCGTGCAAGATTTGAAGGGCACGGCTGAAAAACAGCAGGCCACAATCTCCTTGCAGGAAAGCCAAATTAAGACGTTGACTGCCAGCCTCAGAGAGCAAGCCACGCAAATTCAAAAAGTGAGCGCTCAACTTGAAATGATCAAGCCAGCGCCCCAAGTGGTAGAGAATCGATAAAACTGTCCCCCGGAGCGCTGTTAGAGAAGTCAGCGCTTCCTGGATACAGTTCTAACAAGCAGCCGCCGCGCGAAACCGCGCGGTGGCTGTTTTGTTTTGTGAAAGATCGTTTACTCATCTCTGAGATGCCAATTCCGCCTTGTTGGCATGCCAACGCGACGCGAGGACGCGTACGCATTCCAAAGCTTGTGCAAAACAGAGCGTTTGTTGGTCACCTATTTTGCGCGAAGCGTTTTGGGAGTGCGATGCGTCTTCGCGTTGCTTTCAATGTGCAGGTACGAATTCGAAACGAATGAAGAAGCGAAGCAGGAAAGCCTTTACACTGGGTCATTCACCGGATCCGGATGACGCGTTCATGTTCTATGCGATTGCGGAAAATAAAATCGATCTCCGTGGTTATCGGTTCGAGCATCGGCTGGAAGACATTCAAATGCTGAATGAGCACGCGCGGCGCGGCGAATTGCATATCTCCGCGGTCTCCATTCACGCGTACGCCTATGTGGCGGATAAATATGCGCTGCTGTCGTGTGGCGCGAGCATGGGCGATGGATACGGACCAATTGTGATCAGAAAACGCCCTGTCCGCCGTAGCCTTGGCAAAGGCTGCTCAACACTCAACGCCCGACGTCCAACCTCAAACGCGGATTCAATGAACGAAGCGACAGCGCGAGAATTTTTGAGCGGCAAGAAAATCGCGGTGCCTGGCGAGATGACGAGCGCGTTTCTGGCGCTGCAACTTTTCCTGGGAAAATTCGATTATCTTGTGGTGCGGTTCGATGAAATTTTTGACGCAGTCAAAAGCGGCAGTGTTGACGCCGGTTTAGTCATTCACGAAGGACAACTCACCTACGCGAAATCCGGTTTTGAGAAAATTATCGATCTCGGAGAGTGGTGGAAGCGCGATACGGGCTTGCCATTGCCCCTGGGTGGCAACGTGGTGCGCAAAGATATCCCGCCAGCAGTCCGCCACGATCTCAGTGAAATTATTCGCGAAAGCATCGATTATGGCCTGAGGCATCGAGACGAAGCGGTGCGCCATTCGCTGGCCTACGCGCGCGACATGGGCACGAAACTTACCGGTCAATTCGTCAGCATGTATGTGAATGAGTTTACTCAAGATTATGGGGAGACTGGACGCGCCGCTATCCGCAAATTTCTGACTGCCGCGCACGATGAAGGCTACATCGACGTTCCAGTCGAACTGGAATTCGTCGAATGACTCAAGCAGCGAAGGATTGGGCTGCTTGGTCCATTTGCTTCAAAAACTGGGTGGTTGAAGAAACGAAGCTTTGGCTGCGGAGATCGCGTTTAGAATTTTCTTGATAGAAAACTCCTGACAATTATATCAATGCTGGCGCGGTGAAGGCGCTGGGAAAAGGCCGAGACAACGTTTTCCGTCTCGCGCGAGTCGGAAGCTGGCTCTTTGTATACGCGTCAGTTGCTTTGTTTAGCTGCACGAAAAACGAGCCGGTTGATGAAGCGAAAGCAGCCGGCAAAAGTACCGCCGATTTTTCGCAGATTACCGCCGACGTCTTCAAGCCAATGGACGGCGGCATTAACCTCTCGCCCGAGGAAATCATGGGGCGCAACACTTGGAATCTCTGGAGCGCCGGCAACCAACATTTTTGGAATCACGCCGCGCAGGACAGCTACGGACTGATGGATCTTTTGAAGATGCTCGACAACCGCAAATTTCCGCGTGGTGAGCGCTTCAAAACCCTCGGTCTCGTAAATGAACCTGGTTTTCGCGCGCCGAGTAAGTCGGACGAATTTGGTTTGTGGCTTGATGAGTCGGTCGAGCCGGAACCGCCCGGCATCGACGAGGCCGTCTACGGAAGACCTTCCGGCGTTCTTGGTTTTCGGCTTTTTCCTAATCCGGAATTCAACGAGGAAGCACGCAAGAAATGGGACGGCAAACGCTTCTACGAGGACGCGGCTTATTACAACGACAATAAGCTTATTCGGCCGTACCGTGTTGGCGTAGCCTGCGGCGCCTGTCACATCGCGCCGAATCCCAGCAATCCGCCCGCTGATCCTGAGAATCCGCGCTGGGAAAATCTCGCGTCGGCGATTGGAAATCAGTACATCAATGAAGGAAAAGTCTTTGCCTGTAATGTCGAAAAGGGCGGATTTTTTTACGAAATGCTGTCCGCCCAGCCGCGCGGCACCTCCGATACTTCGCGGATTGCGACTGACCACATCAACAATCCAAACGCGATCAACCCGATCTTTCTGCTGGCGGAGCGCGAACGCATCGCAAAACTCGCGACTCCGGAAAAAATGGAAGGAGGCACGCTTGCTTTGCCCGGAGAAAGTGAAGAAATGCCCGTGCCGCATGTTTTGAAGGATGGCGCCGATTCCATTGGCGTTCGCGGTGCGACCATTCGCGTTTACGTCAATATCGGCATGTTTTCGGAGTATTGGTTGACGCGCCACAACCGCTTGATCGGACTGAAATCGCAACAGCCGTTCGAGATTCCGTATGCCCGCAAGCATTCGGTTTTCTGGCGCGCGACCGAGGAGCGACTCGACAACATTGCTGCGTTTTTCCGCAGGCTGAAACCGTTTCACCTCGCCGACGCCTCTGGCCGACCGGCTTATGTCACGACGGATTCAACCGTGATGACCCGCGGGAAAGAAGTCTTCGCAGAAAGCTGCGCGGCATGTCATTCCAGCAAACAGCCACCGCCGAATATCGATCCGCGCTCCGGCGAAGGGAAAGCCTGGTTCCGCGCGGAAGTGGTGAAGCTCGACTTCTTGGAAAATAATTTTCTGTCAGACGATAAGCGTTATCCATTGACCAAAATCGAGACCAACTCAGCGCGCGCCTTCGCGACAAACGCAAAAGCGCACCACATCTGGGACAACTTTTCTTCGCAAACTTACAAGGAACTCTCGCCGGTGGACGAGCTGGAATTTTTCAACCCGTTTGATGAAACGCATCCGATCAAATTCAAACCGAAAGATAGAGATATCGCTCCTGGCTATTATCGCACGCCGTCGCTCGTCAGTCTTTGGAGCTCGGCGCCGTTTTTGCACAACAACATGCTGGGAAAATTTACCGGCGATGCTTCCGTGGCGGGCCGCATGGACGCGTTTAACGATGCGGTGGAAAAATTACTCTGGCCGGAAAAACGGCTGAACAAAGAGTCCATCTGGCGGACCCAAAACGAGTGTTCATTCCATTTGCGCAAGGAATTTGTGCCGCGACCATTTGACAAGCTGGCCGGCCGGGACGGTTATGTAACAATCGGGCGAATTCCCAAAGGAACACCTATTAACCTGCTGGCGAATCTGGAGCCTGACTTTCAACACGCGCGTGCCTTTCTCAATGCCGCGGGAAAATTGGTGAAGATAGATGCTGAAAACCTCTCGCCCCAAGCAGCCGACGCCGAGCTGCGCAAATTAGTTCCCGACCTCATAGCGATGAACAAATGTCCGGACTTTATTGAGGACAAGGGCCACTACTTCGGCACTGATTTGTCTGACACCGACAAGCGCGCGCTGATCGAATACCTGAAAACGTTTTAATCAAGATCGAATCCAATAAAAGAAAAAAATATGGCTGTCATCGTTGATGAAATGTTGAAAATGTCGCAGGCGCAGCTCGACGACCGGTTCACTCAAAGTCCAACCGGCGAAATCCCAAGCGGTGAGGCGAAGGGCACGGCCATCATCGCACCGGGAACGACTTACACACAAGAGATGGCCAATTTCGTAAATCATTTCGCATGGCAGGGAAAGATTTTCGATCCAGCAAAGGGAATTTTGCGAAATAAGATTTTGCCCTTTGGACTGAACGCCATCATCGCCAAGGTGTACAAAGGGCCGAGCTGGATGGATGGCAAGGAGTGCATCGTTCTAGATTATTCCGAGACTTCGTTGGTGGCGCACTGGGTCCGTGATGAAATTCGCGAAGTCGCGCCGCGCATTTATCTCGGCAAAGTTTATTTGGGCAAAAAGCGATTGATTGATTTCGCTCTCGAATTTCCGGCATCGGGATAACTGCACGGGCGACACGCCGGAGGTGCCCTCGGTATTGATCGATTCGGCGATCGAGCTCGGCGGGCCGGCGCAGCTGTGGTTCTTGCGGCGCACACCCGATCTCGACCATTTTCTCAGTAATCTGCCGACGACGCCGTGGAAATTTAGCAATAGATTCATTAGCCGTTGAATCGTTAAAACGAATCGCGCATTGAGGTATCTACTAAACGCGAAAACCGCTTGTGTGCCCGCCGGTTCTCCGGCAGTTTCGTGCTGTCATGGCGGGAAATCGCAAACTGGGTTGTCTCAGTATTTTTTTGTTCGTCGCGCTTTGCGCCAGCCTGTTCATGAACTTCGCGCTGATGATGGCGACGTTTCAGCGCTGGAGCGGTATCCGGGAAGCGGAACCGATCCCGCGTTTTCGCGAAATTCTGCTACAACGAGGCATGCGTGGAAGCTTCGACAAGATCGCTGTGATCACCATGCGTGGCCTCATTAGCTCATCACTCCCGGGCAACGTGAGCGATTCAATGGTCGATGACATGCGCGCGGCGCTGCAACAGGCGCGCGAGGACAACCGGGTCAAAGCCATTGTGCTGGAGATCGATTCGCCCGGAGGCGAAGTGACCGCTTCGGATGCAATCTACAGCGCTGTGGTCAAGACATGCGCAAGGAAGCCGGTGGTAATCTATATGGATTCGCTGGCGGCCTCCGGCGGCTATTATATCTCCTGTGGCGGCAAATTTTTAATGGCAAACGAAACGACCATTACCGGTAGCATCGGGGTGATCATTCAAACGCTGAATTACGAGCAACTGTTTAACAAAGTGGGACTCGCTTCCGTGGTTTTCAAAAGCGGCAAATTCAAGGACATGCTGAACGGGGCACGACCAATTACTCCGGAGGAGCGCGAGCTCGTGCAGAACTTCATCATGAAAACTTACGACAAGTTCCTGGGCATCGTGGCGAAAGAAAGAAAACTCTCGGCGGATCATCTGCGTAATACGATCGCCGATGGCCGCATTCTCTCGGGCAAAGAAGCACTCGAAAACAAATTAATCGACGGCCTCGGCGAGTTGGACGACGCCTTCAGCAAAGCAAAAGAATTGGGGAACGCACCGAACGCGAGAGTGGTGAAGTACGGTCCGCCATTTAGTCTGGCCCGTTTCTTGCGAATATTTGGAGGCTCAGATTCAAAAATTGAGCTGCAGCTTCCGAAGCAATTCGTTCCGCAACTGGAAAGCGGACGCGCATATTTCCTGCCAAGCTATTACGCACCGTGAGGATTCGTGAAGCAACCGAACGCTGTCGCGTCCGACCCGTCCACCGGAGCATTGGCGAAGGAGGATATCCTCAGCGGACATTCGAACGCGCGCTGAACTTTATCCCCGGGATGCGATGAGGACAGCGCACGCTACAGTGCGTTGAGCCCATGCAATACGGAAGTCTTTGCGCGACCTTCGGTACCGCTCCAAACGTTCTTTTCGGGGTCTTTTCCGTCCTCTACGTTCTGGCCGGCCTTTATGTTTATACTTCGCTGATTCATCAGATCCGCGCACGAAGACCAAGCGGCGTCACGACGAACGCACCGGCACGAATCTTCGGGATACCGGAAGCGATAGTCGCTGCGCTGTTGATCCTTTTTTTTTCGCTCAGCATCGTCGCATCAGTTTCGCATCCCTCGATCGATTTCAGTAAGCACACGCTCATAGGGAACTTCCTCCTCATGGTTGTTCTCGTGCTTTTTATTGTGACTTTCCTCCAACTTCGTGGTTTTGACGTAGGCTCGTTAGGTGGGTTTTACCGAATCAGCTTTGTTCGCACCCTGGGTACCGGAGGGATCCTGTTGTTCTTTGCTTATCCATTGATCTTGTGGTCGGACATCCTTACGCAACAACTTTTCGGAGGCGGCTCTAGCAGGCAAAACATTGTCGAGTTTTTCAGTAGCTCGCCCACACTCGAGCAGCGAATCATGATCATCATTTTCGCGATAGCGATCGCGCCGGTAATTGAAGAATTTCTATTTCGATTTTTCCTCTACAATGTCATCAAACGCTACTTTGGCCGCCTCTTTGGCGTCACGTTCAGCGCGCTGCTGTTCGCCGCAGCGCACGCACATTTTCCCTCGTTTGTCCCGTTGTTCGTTTTGGGAAGTTGTTTCGCCCTCGCCTACGAGTGGAGCGGTTCTATTCTTGTCGCGATGACGATGCATTCGCTTTTCAATTCGCTCACACTTACTGCGCTCGCATTTCCGGAGATTTTTTCTCCATGAAACTCGGGGAACTGGGCGAAGACCGTTTGCTCGGCCAGTTGTTGCCAAACCTCTTGTCCGGAAGAACAATCGCAATAGGCCCGGGGGATGACTGCGCCGTCGTGGAAAGACCGAATCGCGGAAGGCTCCTCGTGCTTAAGACCGATTGTGTTGTCGAAGGGGTACATTTTTTACAGGGAAGAAAGGCCTTCAATGTTGGATGGAAAGCGATGATGCGGCCGCTAAGCGATTTTGCGGCGACCTCAGCTGTGCCTCAATTTGCTCTGATCACGCTTATGGCTCCAGAACAAACAAAAGTCGCATGGGTGAAGCAACTTTATCGCGGCCTGGGCCGGGCGGCGAACCGGTTTGGAGTCAGCATAGTGGGCGGAGAAACGAGCAGCACACCAGGACCAATTGCCATTTCGACGAGCGTCGCTGGATTTGTTGAAAAAGACTGCTGGGTCTCGCGCCGGGGCGGCAAGGCCGGTGATGATCTTTTCGTTACCGGCCGGCTGGGAGGCGCCCTGAAACGAAAGCATCTCCAATTCATCCCACGGATCACGGAGTCGCGCTGGCTCACCAAAAATTTCTCGATCCACGCGATGATGGATTTGAGCGATGGACTGGGCGCCGATCTTCCCCGCTTGGCACGCGCCAGCAAAGTCGGATTCAAAGTCCAGATGGAGAATTTGCCGCTCACCCGTGGCGCAAGGATTAGCGACGCAATTTCGGAAGGCGAAGATTACGAATTGCTCTTCGCAATTTCACCGCGTGATCGTTCTCGATTGCAGCAACGCTGGGCAAAAAAATTCCCCGATCTGCCACTGACCCGAATCGGTTCGCTCTCTCAACTCTCAACTAAAGACAATCAACTTCTATCCCGTGGCTACGTTCATTTCCAACAGCCCGGCTGAAACGGAGACGATCGGGTGGCAATTTGCGGAGGATATTGGCGTCGGATCGGTTTTGGCGCTGAAGGGAGACTTGGGAAGCGGTAAGACTGTGTTCGTCAAAGGTCTCGTCGCCGGGTTGGAAAGCCGCGCCGATGTGACCAGCCCCACATTTACCATCGTGCACGAATATCGAGGGGGCGGACTGCCTGTTTACCATTTCGATTTTTTTCGTTTGGAAAATCGAGAATCCGTCACGCAGCTTGGCCTGGATGATTACTTTTTCGGCGATGGCGTTTCGGTGATCGAATGGGCTGACCGCTTTCCCGAATTAATTCCCAAGCAAGCAAGCTGGATTTTATTTGAGATAAAATCGGAAAATCAGCGAGCGATTACATTTCAATGAAAATTCTCGCTCTCGAACTTTCCACCGCCCACGGCAGTCTGACGTGGCTGGGCGACGGCGATTTTGAACTTGTGCGTGAATGGCCTAACGACCGGAAAAATTCCGGGGCCTTGTTCGAGAATCTCTACGCTGTAACGAAAAAATTGGGTGCGCCGGAGACGATTATTGTCGGGCTCGGCCCGGGCTCCTATGCCGGTACGCGCATTGCCATTTCGGCCGCAATCGGATTAGAAGTGGCGTCCGGCGCGCGGCTGATCGGTTTCCCTTCGGTATGCGTGATGGAATGCGACGCGCGCGAATATTGCGTAATTGGCGATGCTCGCAGAAAATCATTTTTCTTCGCGCGCATCCGCGGGCAAGACCTGCTGGAAGGCCCCACGCTTTACTCAGAGACAGAAATGAAAACAAAACTCGACACGCTTGAGCCGGCGATACCGATCTTCTCTTCGGAGTTGCTCCCGCAATTTGATCGTACCGTGGTTCGCTATCCTTCGGCTCTCGCGCTGGCGAGAGTTGCGCAACAGCCGGAACGCAGCTTTCATTTTCCGCCACTGGAGCCGATTTATTTGCGCGAGCCGCACATCACGATGCCAAAATGAAGGAAACTTTTCGTTGCTGGGCTGAAATCGACCGCGACGCGTTGCGGCACAACGCACAAGTCGTACGGCAACGGATCGGTTCCGCCGAGATGCTTGCGGTAGTGAAAGCGAATGCGTACGGTCATGGGTTACTCGGCGTGGCGCAGACGTTGGCCGATGACGCGCAACTATTTGGCGTCGCCAACCTGGAAGAAGCCCTCGCGCTGCGCGAATCGCTCCCCCATCCCATCGTTATTCTCGGCCCGGAAACTCGTGAGGAAAGATCGATCATCGCCCAGCGCGGATTTATTCCTACGATCTCCAGTCTCGAGGAAGCGCAAGCGTTCGATCAACTCGGGCCAGTCTCTATCAATTTCAAAATCGATACAGGCATGGGGCGAATGGGCGTAGTGGAAAACGAATCGCGCGAGGTTTTCAAACGCGTCGCGGCGTTGCCGAACATCGACGTTCACAGCGTCTCGACACATATGCCGGTCTCGAACGAGGACGCGAAATTCACGCGTGGTCAGCTCGTCCGATTTCGAAGAATTATCGAGCAGATTCGCGCAGAAGTCCCGGGAAGTTACAGAGCCCATGTCCTGCAGAGCGCGGGCACACTCGCGTTCAACCCGCCCACGTTCGAGATCGTGCGCGCCGGCATCATGCTTTATGGGATTTCACCGCTCCCGGAATTTCAGAAACTGCTCAAGCCAGTGATGACGTGGAAAACGCGAATTGTCCTGATCCGCGACATGCCGAAAGGGAGCTCGATCAGTTATGGACGCACGTTTATCACTCCGCGAAAAATGCGGATTGCAACCTTGTCGGCGGGTTACGCCGATGGCTATCCCTGGCATCTGTCCAATCGTGGCGCCGCCGTCCTCGTGTGCGGGCAGCGCGGCCCTCTTATCGGCCGCGTAACCATGGATTTGATGATGATCGACGTGAGCAACATCGATAATGTCCACGTTGGCGACGAAGTTGTTCTCATGGGACGCGATGGCAGTGAGGAAATTTCCTGCGTAGAGCTCGCTGAAAAGGCCGGCACCATTACGTGGGAGATTATTACCCGGATTGGCGCACGGGTGCGGCGAGTGTTTAGCTGACGATCGCTGGTTTGTTGAAACGTTAACACGTTAAAATAGAGCGGCATTGGAAACACGATTTAACGTAGTAACTTTTTGACGATTTAGCCTTTGCTAACCGATGTTCCAAATCATCTTCAACGAACTGAGCGCTGCTGAGATCTCGGCGTTGCCGAAGAAATTACAGCTTGAGTTGCTGTCTCAGTTTCAAATATTGCCCGAAGACTTGGACCGCCTCGGCTCGGATCGGTTCGGCGTCATCGAGCGCGAGGGAAAAAAATTGTATCGCTATCGCGCGAGAGATTACCGGATTTATTTCGCGAAGACCGACGAAGGCATCAAGGTCCACCGCGTGTTACACAAAAACACGTTCCGCGACTTTCTTTTTCGGAGCAAATTGCCAGTCTCTGAAGACGCACAACTCGGCCAGACGCACGAATTCTGGAAATTGATCGAGGAAGGCGAGAAAACGCGGCGGGTGTAAATCGGAAAGCGTCCAACGCTCAACGCCCAATATCGAACACAAAACGCAGCGATGTGGCGGCGGTTGTGTCAAACGCCCTACGGATCCAAACAGGCGCTCGCCGGGGCGCTTCTACAGTTATTTCATCAACAGCACCGAGCGGCTGCGCTTGATCTCGCGCGTGATTTTGCGGTGCATGTAAGCCGGCATGCCAGTCACTCGACGGGGAAGGATTTTGCCGCTTTCGCTGACGAATTTTTTCAGGAGATCGGGGTTCTTGTAATCGATTGCTTCGATGGCGATATCGATCCGGCGTCGCGGCATGGGGCGATTGGCGCGACGGAATGCGGAGCGGCGTTTGGGCGTTTTTGGCTGCATCAATGATTACTTGGTCTCGCGGTGCAACGTGTGTCGCCGCAAAAATGGATTGTATTTCTTTTTCTCGAGCCGATTCGGCGTGCGCGGACTTTTTTTGTTGCGCATGGTCATGTAGCGCGAAGGCGGTTTGCCTAACGCTTTGGCCTCGGTGCATTCAAGAGTGACGATTTCCTGCGCCATTTTGTGTCACTCCTTCACTTCCGTGGGCGTGACTTCTTCCTCCTCGCCCTCGCGGGTTTCCTCCTCGGTCAGACCGAACAAAGAGGTGACCGATTGACGGACCCGGGACGCCCTACTTTGCTTTTCTAGCTGCGATTGGCATTCAACGGTGAAACGCGCAAACGGAATTGCTTCGAGTCGCGCACGCGGGATTGGTTTCCCAGACATCTCGCACTTTCCGTATGTCCCCAGCTCGATGCGCTTGAGCGCTTCATCGATTTCGTAAAGCGCGTCCTGCTCCTGCGAAAGCAAACTCAACGCAAAATCGCGATCGTAGGCGTCAGACCCGGCGTCGGCCTGATGCATGCCGAAAGCCGAAGCTTCGCTGCCTTCCGCGCGGGAGCGAAGAGTGCCCTGGGCTACACCGGCCATCGAATCCACCATGGCGTCGCGAAGCTGGAGAAGTTTTTCTTTCTGCTTGCGAATAAACGGATCGAGCCTCTTTTCGCGATGGTTCAGGCCGAGCAACACCGCGGGCAATTCCGTAGTCTGCCGTCTGGATTTCGGCGAACGCCGTGCGGTCTTCGTGCGGCGCGCAGCCTTGACCACGCGGGCCTTTTTGGCGTGAACCTTGCGCGCTGGTCGCGGCTTACGAGCAGCTGATTTCTTTGCAGAACTCTTCTTTTTCTTTGGTTTAGCCATAGCGTTGTTAAGCGCCCTCTAATCGACTGGCGCCGGAAAAACGGACGCTTAATTAAGAACATTTCCCTAGCCACGCAAGGGGATTCGGAAAAAATCGGATACTTTCGTAATCGAACGTCCTGACGGGTGTAGTGTCCGCCGTCCTCGGCGGATCTTTGATGGGCCCCTGCGCTGAGGATAAGCGCAGACTACAGGCCTGCTCGACAGCCGGCGCCCCCCTCTTACGAACTCGCGCTTGAATAATGGCGCAACGCAAATCTCCAAAAGACTCGGGACAGCCAAAATACAATCGTCGAGGCGACAATCAGGTGAAGCATCAGCGGGAATGGTTGTCCAAACGATTTGATGAGCAGCCGCGCGGGGATATTCGCGATGATCACCACCGGAATAATCCAGCCAAAAATCACCCGGAAAATTCGCGGGAAAATTACGTCGGGATACCGCGCAATGTTGAGAAAATTAAAATACCCATAGACGAGACCCTGTGCGCGGACGATCCAAAAACTCACCGCGGCCAGGCCCAGCATAATGGAGTAATGCACGGCGATACCAAAGCAAAGCGCCGCGAGATAGAGCGAGACGGAGAGCAGGCTCGATGCAAACCACGCCGCCGCCAAGCGCCGCGTTTACGATACTGTCGAGAGCGAATTGTTTCGTGGAGACGGCGAACTGGCTGTCGATCGGCAAGACCAGCAGCGAATCGAGTCTTCCTGTGCGAACCAGTTCAGGGATATTTGCCACGTTCACAAAAAAGAAGGCCTGGAAAAGTTGCGCGATGATTTGGTGTGTGCCGATGAGCAGTACCACTTCCCATTTCGTCCAATCCCCGATGTGATCAACGTTCCCGAAGATGATGCTGAAAAAAACGATTTGCCCGCAAAACCACAGAATCTCCACCACCATCCACAGCAGGAAATTCGCCTTGAAACTCATCTCCCGAATGAGTGAGTTGCGCATCATGATGGAGTAGATTTCGATGTAACGCCGCACTGGGTCTTCCTGTCTCCTAGTTATAGTCGTAGTCAACCACTGCTTGAATGAAACGTTTCGTCCCTTGGGTCGCCTTGGTCGTCGCGTTGCTCATTGTCGCTTCCGTAGTGCGGCAATGCCGGAGCAGCGCCTCTGAAAATTATCAGATAGCCACCGTCACGCGCGGACCGATCACACAGGCAGTAACCGCAACCGGCACGCTCAATCCGGTCGTGAACGTGCAGGTGGGCAGCCAGGTCTCGGGAAACATCTTGAAATTGTTCGCCGATTTTAATTCGCAGGTGAAAGCCGGCCAGATCGTTGCGCAAATCGATCCGGCGCTTTTTCAGGCAACGGTCACCCAGGCAGAAGGCGACCTTGCAAATGCGCAGGCTGCGCTGGAACTCGCAAAGCTAAACGCCACGCGCACACAGGAACTTTTTGCGCGGAAAACTTCCTCCCAAGCTGATCTGGATCAGGCAATAGCAAACCTGCATCAGGCAGAGGCGAACGTGAAGATCAAACAAGGTGCGCTGGACAAAGCGAAGGCGGATCTGGACCACTGCACGATCACATCGCCGATCGACGGAATTGTGATTTCGCGTAGCGTCGATGTTGGCCAGACGGTCGCGGCCAGTTTGCAGGCGCCGGTTATTTTCCAGATCGCCAACGACCTGACCAAAATGCAGATCGACTCGAATGTGGCCGAGGCGGACGTGGGCGTTCTGGAGGTGGCGCAGGATGTCGATTTCACCGTGGACGCCTTCCCCATGCGCACTTTCCACGGGAAAGTTGTGCAAGTGCGAAACGCACCCATCACCGTGCAAAACGTCGTGACTTACGACACCGTCATCGGCGTAAGCAATCCGGATTTGAAATTGAAACCCGGCATGACGGCCAACGTTTCAATCATCGTCGCGCAAAAGGACAATGTGGTGCAGATCAAGAACGCCGCGTTGCGTTACCGGCCGGCGGAAGCAGCACCCGCAGAAATGAGCTCGTCAAAAGTCGCCAGTGGCGGATCGACATCGCGTACGCCAGGCGGTGCGCAACGTGGTGCTGGACGGGAGCGCCGACCGAGCGAGCGCACGGTCTATGTTTTGTCCGGTCGACCAAACCCGGTGCAGATCAAAACAGGAATCAGCGACGGCGTGGTGACCGAAGTAATCGAAGGATTAAAAGAAGGTGATCGCGTCGTGACCGCTGAATTGGCATCGAAATCTCCGGCAGCGTCTCCGCCGCCCAATCCATTTTCCGGCGGTGCGCGGCGATTCCCATGAGGGTGACGACATTCGTGCGAGAAGACCGAGGAGTGTTAAAACGTCT
>QHRD01000156.1:0-2090 GCA_003220005.1 Verrucomicrobiota bacterium
ATCTGTGTGATTGCTTAGCGCCAAAGGCGCGGTCTCATTGGTAGCCTGGGGCAACGCCCCAGGCTCGATGAAAAGAAAAAAGCCGCCAGCGCTGAAAGGCGCGATTCACTTGTCACACAAGTTCGATCATCATTTGCTCCATGCCCCAATCGCTCAGTAAAGTCATCCTTCACATCATCTTTAGCACGAAGAATCGCGAGCCCTTTCTCGATTCAGACGTGCGCCCGCGCGTGCATGCTTACCTGGCAACAATCTGCCGTGACCTTGGCGGGGAACTCGTGCACGTCGGCGGTGTTGCCGATCACGTTCACATTGCCACGACGCTCCAGCGGACTCTTTCGCAAGCCGAAATGATCGAGCAGATAAAGAAAGCGTCGTCGAAGTGGATCAAAGAGGTTGACACTCGATATCGCGGCTTTTTCTGGCAGCGCGGGTATGCTGCCTTTTCGGTGAGCCCGAGTCAGCTTGAGGCTGTGCTGCAATACATTGACGCGCAACAAGAGCACCATCGCACTTGCACTTTTCAAGAAGAATACCGGGAGTTGCTGCGCAAACGCGGCGTTGATTTCGACGAGCGCTATGTCTGGGATTGAGAAGACGCCGTCTCGATTGAATCGCGCTTTCAGCGCTCATGATTTTTCTTCATTGGATGATTCCTGGGGCGTTGCCCCAGGCTAGCAATGACACGCGCCTTTGGCGCTAGCGAACAGCGCGCGCGATTGGCGCGAAGCGCGACGCTAAACTGTCTGAATTCGACGTTGGGCGTTCCGGCCTTTGCAGTCAGTGCTTCCGTTCTCCGTAGCGAGACTGCGAAGGATGAATCGACGGAGTAGGCTGAGAGTTAGATGTTTGAATTTTTTTATCCCAGCGCTTGATCCAAATCCTCGATCAAGTCGTCCGCGTTTTCGAGCCCGATGGATAGCCGCAGCAAACCTTCGGGCGACGTCGTCCCCGGCCCTTCGATGGATGCGCGATGCTCGATCAAGCTTTCCACGCCGCCCAAGCTCGTGGCGCGAATAAAGATTTTCGTTTTCGCCGCGACCGACATCGCCGCGTCGCCTCCATCTTTCACTTCAAACGAGAGCATCCCGCCAAACATCGACATCTGTCCGGCTGCGATCTTGTGTCCCGGATGCGACTGCAATCCTGGATAATGAACGCGCCCCACTTTTCGATGTTGCGCGAGGAAATCCGCCACTTTCATTGCGTTCTCCGAATGCGCGCGCATCCGCCATGGTAATGTGCGCATCCCGCGGAGGATCAGCCAGCAATCGAAAGGCGAGGGGACTGCGCCGCCTTCGTATTGAATGCCGCGGATCCGTTGGAAAAATTCGCTGTCTTGTTTTGCAACGACAATTCCACCCAGAACATCACAATGGCCGCCGAAGTATTTTGTCGTTGAATGAAGAATAAGATCGGCGCCCAGATCGAATGGTCGCTGCAGCACTGGTGCCCAGGTATTATCGCAAATGCAGAGCGCACCGGCGTCGTGAACGAGTTCGGCGACCGCAGCAAGATCGACAATTTTTAATAGCGGATTGGACGGCGTCTCCATCCAGGCCAGTTTCGTTTCTGGGCACAGCGCTTTTTTCACCGCTTCGAGATTGCTCATGTCGATGAAGTCGGCTTGTAATCCCCAGCGCAGGAAAATTTCGCGCAGCAATCGCGACGTGCCGTAGTAAGCGTCCGCATGCGCCAGCACGTGGTCGCCGGGGGCGAGCGCTTGAAAGATGGACATGGTCGCGCCTGTGCCGGAGGCGAATGCGGCGGCGGCCACGCCGCCCTCGAGCGCGCTGATGCCGCGTTCCAAGGCGTCGCGGTTGGGATTATCGTTACGCGTGTACATGAAACCGCGCGAATACGTCCCTTCGACGTCGCGCTCGAACGTGGTGGAAAGATAAATTGGAGCAGCAACTGCTCCGGTGGAAGGATCAATGGAATGTCCGGCGTGAACGGCGAGAGTTTCAATTTTCATTTGTGGATAGGCTATCGGAATTGATTCGCGATTGTCGATCTTTGGAGTACGTCGCCCTAGGTAGCGAACGCGTCTCGCGGGTTAGCGAGCGCCTCCTCGCGATCGCGAACTTTCG
>QHRD01000156.1:2183-6446 GCA_003220005.1 Verrucomicrobiota bacterium
ATCTACGATGACGAAGTTTTCCAGATGGCTTGCGAGCAGTTTCGCGTTATCGCCGATTATCTGAACATCGACAAGGGCGACCGCGAGTGGGCGACCTACCCGAAGCGCGCGATTGCCGTGACGTTGCCGGTGCACATGGACGACGGAAGCACGAAAGCCTTCCAAGGTTATCGCGTGCAACATCACATCGCGCTCGGCCCGACCAAGGGCGGCACGCGGTTCGCGCCTTCGTTGTCGATGGGCGAAACGGCCGCGCTGGCGATGTGGATGAGCTGGAAATGCGCGCTGGCCCAGTTGCCCTACGGTGGTGCGAAGGGCGGCGTTGCCATTGATCCGAGTAAATTATCGCGCACGGAACTCGAGGCTGTCTCGCGCCGCTACATGCAGGAAATGATCCCGTTCGTCGGGCCGCATACAGACATCATGGGGCCGGACATGGGCACCAATGAACAGATCATGGCGTGGTTCATGGACACCTATTCCGTTTACATGGGCTATGCCGTCAACGAAATCGTCACCGGCAAACCGGTCGCTATCGGCGGAACCGAAGGCCGGCGTGAAGCAACCGGGCGCGGCGTTGTTTATCTGGTCGAGCGTGCCATGAACATGCTGAAACTGGATCCCGAAAAATGCACGGCCATCGTGCAGGGATTTGGCAACGTGGGCTCGGTGGCAGCTCTTTCGTTGGCGTACAAGAGCGGCGTCAAAGTTGTCGGCATCAGCGATGCATACGCGGCGATTTACAATCCCAAGGGGATCGACGTTAAAGCCGCCGAACAGCACATGCTGAAGAAGGGAAACTTGCGCGCGTTCGCGCAGGGCGATCACGTTGACGCAAAAGAATTCCTCACGTTGCCGTGCGAGATTCTTGTTCCGGCAGCGGTCGATCGCGTAATTACTGGAAAAAACGCGGCTCAACTCAAATGCCGGATCCTTGCTGAAGCCGCCAACGGCCCTACCACGCCGGACGCAGACCTGGTTCTCGACACACGTTGGGACGAGATCTTCGTGATCCCGGACATTCTTTGCAACGCAGGGGGCGTGATCGTCTCGTACTTCGAATGGGTGCAGGGTTTGCAGGCGTTTTTGTGGTCGGAAACGGAAGTGACGGACAAACTTTTCCGCATCCTCGAGCATTCATTTGCGCAAGTGATCAGGCGAGCGAAGGAACACAAAGTCTCGCATCGCACAGCGGCGATGGCGACCGGCGTGGAACGCGTAATCAAGGCCAAACAAGTGCGCGGCCTGTTCCCATGAGCGGCTGTTGTAGCCGCGCCCTTGCGGGGCGTCACGTTATTTAGAGCAAGACCTGCCGGACGGCGCACAGCGCCGTGGCTACAGCGCGCTACGACAATACGCCATGAAGTTTTCGCACTCCGAAGAAAAACGCGAAGATCGACATCTCGACGTTTTAACGGATCAGGAAAACGGACTGCGGATCGTTGTCTCGCGGCTGGGGGCGGAACTAATCAGTCTGGCGCGAATCAACGACGCCGGCCAATGGGCGGGTTTTCTTTATCGCGATAACGATCTGTCAACGCCGTCACATGGTTGGGTAAACCATGCGACGGTCATGGGCTTTTATCTTCACCGGCTTAAGAATGGTCGCAGCGTTTATCGGGGCCGCGAAATCAAAGGCGGAAACCATGGGTTCATTCGCTCCAAGACATGGCGCTTTGAGGGATTTTCCGGTGAGGGCAGCGGTGCTTCGTTGAAATATCGGATCACTCCGGAGGACTTTTTGCCCGTTGAATACCCGCTGAGAGTGAGTCTGGATCTGACGTACAAGATCGAGTTGAACACGCTTGGCGTTCTTTTCGAGTTTCAAAACCACGAGCCTGAACTGACCGCGCATGTCGCGTTCGGATTACATCCCGGCTTCGCAGCAACTTCGTTCGAGAGTTTTCGTTTGCAGATGCCGCGGGGTCTTTACCGCAGATACTTTTCGCCCGGCAATTATTTGTCAGGGGAAACGCGCGATATTGAATTCCCAGGCGGCGAAATGCCGTTTTCAAAAACGGATTTGCCCGGATCGATCATTCTCGAGCTGGTCGATGTTCCGAGGCCGCGATTTTCCTTCGTTGATCCGCCGAGCGGCCGGTGGTTGATCCTGGATCTCTCAGGCGTGCCTTATCTGACTTTGTGGTCCGACGGCGGACCGTTTCTTTGTGTCGAGCCGTGCTGGGGCTTGACCGATCACAATGACCAGCGCGCCTTCGAGGACAAGCAGGGCATTCAAACCATCTCAACTCATGGCGAATTGCGTGTTGCCTTCAGTATGACGCCGCAACTTGCTTCTTGCGATTAGCATGCGCGCAGGGATGTACGCCGCGTAGCCGCAGAATCTGTACATAAAAAACCGCACTGCCGGATCGAACCAGCAGTGCGGTTTCCTTGTTAGGGGCACCTCCTAGAACCAGGTTGGGGGGCGGGGGTGTTGATCCTAGGAAGTGCCTTTGAGATTAAATAGAAAACCGCGCCGCGGGATCGAACCAACAGTGCGGTTTCTTGACCTTGTTAGTGTTGGCCGGTGTGTTGACCGGTATGTTGACCAGTATGTTGGCCGGTATGTTGGCCAGTATGTTGGCCGACGTGCAAGATGCCGCCCTTGGCGTCTTTCTTCGGCTTGAGGTCTTGGACTTTGATTTTCTTAGCTTTCTTCTCTGCCATTTTAATTTCCTTTCGGGTTGGTTTGGATTGTGTCCGTGGCACCGAAGAGCAATTGATGCCCGCCTGTAACGTCCTGTTTTGGAATCAGGTCATCCAGACGAATCACTTTCTCTTTCTTGCGCTTTGGCCTTTGATTTCCTGACTCTCCGGCGGGCGCATTTTTTTTATCCTTCGGAGCACTCACGTTGACTGTTGTTGTTACCAATATTCGTGCCAAGTGCTGAAGGGCCGGCCAATATCGAAGGAGGGGTTGCGGCATTTGTCGTTGATCGACAAGCATTTACACAAAAATTTGCTCTGCGGAAACAGATAAGTGATGGCAAAGTAAGCCCAATTGTCTGGCTCCATTTCTATGCCACTCTGGCTGCTTTTTCGGCAGCCATGGCTTTATTTTTTGACCGTCCCCTGAAGATATCGGGCGAGCGTGGAACGAGAAATACCAAGTAGCTTTGCCGCCTGCCGCTGACTTCGATTGGCTTGGTCATATACGAGGCGGACATGTCTTTTTATAGCGCTGTCCAGCGAGAGATCGGTGTGCCTCTCAGGCTCTTTATGGTTGTCGCCGGGCATGGAAGCTGTTTGAAGGTTGTCCTTTCCCGCGGAATGTGATTCTAAATCCGGAGGGAAAACGACGTGTTCGGGCAGAATCACGGGGCTATTGCAAAACAACGTCATGGTGCGCGCCGTGTGGCTCAACTCGCGCAGGTTTCCACGCCACTGGTGATTAAGCAATTTTTCCATCGCTTCAGGGTGGATAGCCGCAATGTCTTTGCCTTCTTTCAACGCTGCGGCTTTCAATTCCGTCGCAATCAATGCCGGCAACTCCTCCAGCCGCTCGCGCAACGGCGGGATAAGCAAGGTCAAGCCGTTCAATCTCTGATAAAGGTCCTCGCGAAATTTCCCTAATCGCACCCGCTCGCGCAGGGAGCAGTTTGAGGCGCAGATGATTCGCGCGTTAGAAGTGAGCATTCTTTCGGAACCAAGCCGCTCAAATTCGCCGTATTCGAGAACGCGCAAGATTTTGACTTGGGCGAGGGGACTCATCTCCGAGATCTCATCCAGGAAAAGGGTGCCGCCATCAGCAAGCTCGAATTTTCCTTTAATGCTTTGCTGCGCCCCCGTGAACGCCCCGCGCTCGTGACCAAATAACTGACTTTCGAGAAGTGTATCGCTAATTGCCGACGCGTTAAAAGCGATGAACGGTCGGCCTGCTCGCGTTGATGAATTGTGGATCGCGTGAGCGAGCAGGGTTTTGCCTGTACCAGTTTCACCCAGGAGCACTACGGGTACATCCGATTTGGCGGCGAGCGCTGCCAACTGCAAACAACGCGCCATGGCGGCGTTGCTGGTAGTCAGATCTTCGAGTCTTAGTGTAGTTAGCGATTCTTGCACCGAAACTTATTGCCTCATGCTCTCTCGTAGCTGGCGAATCGGTTCAAATGCATATTCGATCATCGTCCGGCTACCCACGACGATATGCGCATTTCCCCGCATACCGACGCGGAGCGGGAGAACCTTTCCTGTGCGCGAGGAAATATCATCGCGGTCGAGCGAGCCCAAGGCAGTGAAGTGCGAGCCGTCGCTGGTCGTGAC
>QHRD01000157.1 GCA_003220005.1 Verrucomicrobiota bacterium
TTTCGATTCGTTAGGCGGCGTTGTGCCCGAACAGCTTCTTGAGCAGCGCGAGCGACTCGCCACGCTGTTTAAGGAATAATTTTTAGGAGACGCTGTTAGCGTCCCCAGGGAAGCCAGCGGCTTTCCATACAGGAATCGTACCGCAGAAATTTGCGAATCGCTTGACTGGCAGCGAATATTTCCAGTGGGTTCGAAGATTGGGAACAGAGAAAGCATTACCGCGGCGTCACGCACGGATTGCATCGAAATTCGCCGGGCCAGCCAGAACAACCTCAAAGCGGTCGATGTCGATCTTCCGCTTGGAAAACTGACGGTAGTCACCGGACCGAGCGGCAGCGGCAAATCGAGTCTGGCATTTGAGACGATTTACGCCGAAGGCCAGCGCCGTTACGTCGAAACTTTCTCGCCGTACATGCGGCAGTTCCTCGACCGCATGGATAAACCGCGCGTCGAAGGCATTCGCGGAATTCCGCCAGCCATTGCGATCCAACAATCCAACCCCGTCAAAACATCGCGCTCAACAGTGGGCACGATGACGGAGATAAACGATTATCTGAAGTTAATCTGGCCGCGAGTCGCCGGTGCATTCTGTCCGAATTGCGGTCGCGAAATTCACCCTGAAACCGCGCAGTCGATCGCCGAGCAGATTCTGCGCGATTGCACAGGAAAGAACGTCCTCATCACGTTCTGGGTGGCAGTCCCCGGGAAGACCGCGCCACTGGCATTCTTCGATTTCCTCCGGCAGCAGGGTTACCTCCGAGTTTGGATCGACAATCGAATCGTGCGCACCGACACCAATCCCAAAATTAAGCGGCTTGGTGCCCGCGTGCAGGTGCTCCAGGATCGCATCGCGATTACCGAAGAAAATCGCGTGCGATTGGTTGAAGCAATCGAAACGGCGGTGCGCTTTGGGAAAGGCAAAGTGAATGTCATTCCACTTTCAGAAAACGCCGAACGTCCAACGCCCCACGCTGAACATCGAACGAGTGATCAATCCGCAATCCGCAATCCGCAATCCGCGATGCCTTTCAGCACTGGCTGGCATTGCGCTTGGTGCGATCTCGACATCCGTCCCCCAACGCCAGGTCTCTTCAGTTTTAATAACCCGCTCGGCGCATGCCCGGACTGCCGCGGCTTTGGCCGGACCATCGCCATAGATTTGAACAAGGCAATCCCCGATCGAAGTCTCAGCATCAAACAAGGTGCGGTGCGCGTTTTTCGGGGCGCAGAGTTTGGCGAATCGCAAAAGGATTTGCTCCGAGGGTGCGCGCGCGAAGAGATCGATATCAATATTCCATTCGAAGAGTTACCGAAGGCCGATCAGGACTTTGTCATCGAAGGCGAACGTCGTTCCGGCGAATACACCGACGAAGATTACGAAAACGATCGGTGGTATGGCGTTCGCGGCTTCTTTCGCTGGCTCGAAAGCAAGACTTACAAGATGCATGTACGCGTGCTGCTCAGCCGCTATCGCGCTTACATCAGGTGTCCCAAATGCAAGGGCGGACGGTACCAAACCGAAGCGCTCAATTACAAACTTTTCGCAATCCGTAATCCGCAATCCGCAATTCTTTTTACGCTTCCGGAATTTCAGGCGCTTTCCATTTCCGATGCGTGCGATTTTCTTCGCGACCTCGATATCCCTGCCGGCGACAAAACAGCCCAGATGTTGCGTGACGAAATCTGCGCGCGTCTGAATTATCTCTGCGAGGTTGGTGTCGGTTATCTCACGCTCGATCGATCGACGCGCACGTTGAGCGGCGGCGAAGTTCAGCGCGTGAATTTGACGACATGCTTGGGCGCATCGCTCGTGAACACGCTCTTTGTCATGGACGAACCGAGTATCGGATTGCACCCGCGCGACGTCGGTCAACTGGTGCGCATCATGCACAACTTGCGCGACAAAGGAAACACGCTGCTCGTGGTCGAACACGAGGAGCAAATCATTCGCGCGGCCGATAATATGATCGACCTCGGCCCGGGCCGCGGCGAGCGCGGCGGGGAATTAATCTGGAACGGACCGCTTGAAGATTTTCTGGGTGGATCGCGACCTCCGGGCGCGATGCCAACCGCAATCGCGCAGCGATCAAATTTGAGTCCCGAACGGCGTCGGGACTTTCGTATGGCATCGTCTTCGGAGAAACTGATCCACCAATCGTTGACGCGCGATTACCTGACGCATCGCAAATCAATTCCAGTGCCGAAATCGCGCCGAAAATGGACTTCATCGATCAGGATTGTTGGCGCGCGGCAGCACAATTTGAAGAACATCGACGTCGGTCTACCGCTCGGAGTGTTTACCTGCGTGACGGGCGTTTCCGGTTCCGGGAAATCCACACTGGTTCACGACGTGCTTTATCGAAATCTCTCGCGTGCAAAGGGTCAATCATCAGATCAGGAGCCAGGCGCGTGCAAATCAGTGAGCGGCGTGCACCGGGTTCGCGACGTGGTGATGGTCGATCAATCGCCGTTGGCGCGCACGCCGCGTTCCACTCCCATTCTTTATCTCGGCTTGTTCGATCGTGTTCGGGAATTGTTTGCCGCGCAACCGGAGGCAATGGCGCAGGGGCTTACCGCGGGCGCGTTCTCATTTAATTCCGGCAACGGTCGTTGCGAGCGTTGCTCAGGCACGGGATACGAAAAAATCGAGATGCAGTTTTTGAGCGATCTTTACGTGCGGTGCGCGGAATGCGAAGGCAAGCGCTTTCAGCCGCACGTTTTGAGAGTTCAACTGCAAGGAAAATCAATCCATGAAGTTCTCAAGCTAACGGTCAGCGAAGCCATTCAGTTCTTTGCAAAACTCAGTGACAAGTGCGGTGCGGAAATTTCCGCGAGGCTGAAAGTGCTCCAAGAAGTTGGTCTCGGCTATTTGCGGCTCGGTCAGCCACTCAACACGCTTTCCGGTGGCGAATCGCAGCGACTGAAACTGGTGGGACATCTCGCTGAGACAGACAACGCCCAACGTTCAACAGGGGATGCAATTGGCAATTTATTTATCTTCGATGAACCGACGACCGGGCTGCATTTCGACGATGTGTCGATGCTGTTGCGCTTGTTTCAGCGCCTCGTCGATCACGGGCATTCGATCTTGGTGATCGAGCACAACCTGGAAGTGATCAAGTGCGCCGATTGGATCATTGATCTCGGCCCGGAAGCAGGCGACGCCGGTGGCGAAATCGTGGCCGTCGGAACGCCCGAACAAGTCGCGGACGCAGAGAAGTCGCACACTGGAAAATTTCTGCGCCATGCACTTCAAAAAACTACTAAAGCGCTGCCTGTCATCCCGACTCAGCTACTTGCCACGCAGAAATTTCCCTACCGCGAAAGGATTAACCAAGTAGGTGAGGAGGGATCTCGCAAAATGTCCCGCGAGTTGGAGGAATCCTTTGCTTACGCTCAGGATGACAGCGTAGAGTTGGCGCGAGCTGCAGAAACCGCTCCACGATTTCGCGTGACTGGCCGTAACGGCGCCATCCACGTCCACGGCGCGCGGGAGCACAATCTAAAAAACATTGACGTCGAAATTCCGCGTGAGCAGTTAGTCGTGATCACTGGCTTGAGCGGCTCGGGCAAATCGACGCTCGCGTTTGATATCTTGTTCGCGGAGGGGCAGCGCCGGTTTCTCGACAGCATGTCGCCGTATGCGCGGCAATTCGTTGAGCAACTCGAGAAGCCCGATGTCGATCTGGTCAGCGGATTGCCGCCGAGCGTGGCGATCGAGCAACGCGTCACGCGCGGCGGCGGCAAATCGACCGTAGCGACTGTGACGGAAGTTTATCATTTTCTCCGCCTCCTGTTCGCAAAAACCGGAACACAATTCTGTCCAGATTGCGATCTGCCTGTGGAAAAACAGAACGTCGCGGCAATCGTCAAACAAGTTGAAGCGGCCGCCAAACGCGGATCGATCAAAGTGCTCGCGCCGCTGGTGAAAGCCCGCAAAGGTTTTCACACGGACGTGGCGCGCTGGGCGGAACGCCAGGGATTCGACGCGCTTTATGTCGATGGGCGATTGGTTCCGATTGCGCATTTTCGGAAACTCGAGCGTTTCAAAGAGCACACCATCGACTTAGTCGCAGGCGTAATCGATCGGAAGCGAATCCGGCAGACGCGCGACATTACCCGACAGGCGCTGGAAATCGGGCGCGGCACGGCGCGTCTGCTCGATTCAAGAAACCGGATGACGGTGATGAGCATCGAGATGAGCTGCCCGAATTGTGGTCGCGCGTTTGAGGAGCTCGATCCGCGTTTGTTTTCATTTAATTCGCCACATGGCGCGTGCGAGGAATGTGGTGGTTTCGGCGAAATCTGGGACCACGATTTCCAAACTGCTGCGGACCGTGACGGTGAATCGGTTCTCGAAAATGAGCTTGCCGCAGAACGCGAGTCGGAATGGATCGAGGAAGGCGAAGCGCGCGAATGCACGAGTTGTCACGGTTCACGTTTGAATGCCGTGGCGCGTCACGTGCGTGTGCAAGGCCACACCATCGATCAATTCACGAATCTCTCCGCCAGCGAAGCGGTCCGCACAATCGACAAATTGAAATTCACAGGGACGCATCAAATTATCGCAGCCGGTCTTTTGCCCGAGATCCAACAGCGACTGCGTTTCATGGAAAAGGTTGGACTTGGTTATCTCGCGCTAGGGCGTTCGGCAAAAACCTTGAGCGGCGGCGAATCGCAGCGAATTCGATTGGCTGCGCAACTCGGATCGAATTTGCGCGGGGTCCTCTACGTGCTGGACGAACCAACCATCGGCTTGCATCCACGCGACAATGTGCGTCTGCTTGAAACGCTCACCGCTCTCCGCAACAAGGGCAATTCACTGATTATTGTCGAGCACGACGAAGAAACAATGCGGCGCGCGGATCACATTATCGATCTCGGGCCGCGCGCGGGACTTCACGGCGGCGAAGTTGTGGCGGCTGGAACATTGGGCGACATCGAGCGAAATCCAAATTCCGAAACCGCGCGCTGCCTGAAAGCGCCGGTGCACCATCCCATCCGCGGATCGCGTCGCTCACTGCGCAACGTTAAGAACTGGATCGAAGTTCGCGGCGCGCGAGCGAACAACCTGAAAAACATCGACGTCGCTTTTCCGGTCGGTATTCTCTCAGTGATCACCGGAATTTCTGGCAGCGGCAAATCCACACTGATGCATGACGTGATTTGGCCCGCAGTGCGCGAACGGCTGAACGAAAGGAAGCGTGCAGGTGACGGCGATTTGTTCAAACTTGTCAGCGGCGCGCAGCAGATCGAAGCCGTTTACGAAGTCGATCAATCGCCCATAGGCAAAACTTCGCGTTCGACGCCGGGCACCTACGTGAAAGTGTTCGACGAAATTCGCAATCTCTACGCGCAACTGCCGGTCGCACGCGTACGCGGCTATTCGCCGAGCCGATTTTCATTCAACGCCGAGGGCGGCCGTTGCGAGACGTGCAAAGGTCAGGGCGTGATCAAGTTGGAGATGAATTTTCTGCCCAGCAGTTACGTGCCCTGCGAAGATTGCCGCGGCCGGCGTTACAACCCGCAAACACTCGAAGCCCTCTACAACGAAAAATCCATCGGCGACGTCATGGAGATGACGATTGAAGAAGCGGCACAATTTTTCTCGGTGCATCCGAAAATCGCGCGTCCACTTTCCCTGCTTGTCGATACCGGGCTGGGCTATCTTAAACTGGGGCAACCGAGCCCGACGTTGAGCGGCGGCGAAGCGCAGCGGCTGAAACTGGTGACGCAATTAAAACGCGGAGTTAGCCGCGCTGCGAACGAGCAGATCAGAAAAATGCGAAAGCCGGGATCAACATTGTATTTGCTGGAGGAACCCACCATTGGCCTGCACATGGCCGACATTGAACTGCTTCTCAATGTGCTGCATCGGCTCGTGGACGAAGGAAACACCGTGATCGTGATCGAACACAATCTCAGTGTGATCGCCGAAGCGGATTACATCGTCGATCTTGGTCCAGAGGCAGGTGACGCTGGCGGCAGGGTTGTTGCGTGCGGAACGCCGGAACACGTCGCAAAAAATCGTCTCAGCCGCACCGCGCCGTTTTTGCGAAAAGTTTTGACACCAAAGCGCAAACAAACCGCGCGGTCATCCTGAGCGAAGTCGAAGGATACCGTTGGATTACCTCTCGGTTTCGCAATGGGATTCCTCGACTTCGCTCGGAATGGCAGCCAATATCTGGCCGCACAAATGCTTGCCTACTATTTGCACAATCTGGACCCGATCATTTTTCGGATTTACGACAATGTCGGGCCACGATGGTATGGACTCGCGTATGTGCTCGCATTCATCTCCAGCTATCTCGTTTTTCTTTGGCTGGCCAGACGAGGGTATGCCGATCTGCCGCCGCAGCGAGTGGGCGACTTTATCACCGGCTGCGCGCTGTTTGGTGTGATCATCGGCGGTCGGCTGGGTTACGTTTTCTTTTACAAGCCTGAAATGCTGCGCGAGCCGTTGTCGATCTTGCGCGTCTGGGAAGGCGGGATGTCCAGCCATGGCGGGATGTTCGGGCTATTGGCGTTCACATTTTACTACGCCCATCGGCACAAAATCTCGTGGACCAATCTGGGCGATAATCTCGTGGTCACCGCGCCGATCGGATTGTTCTTCGGCCGCTGCGCTAATTTTATCAATGGCGAGCTTTATGGGCGGATCACGAATGTTGCCTGGGCAATGCAATTCCCTAAGGAGCTGCTCGAGCGCAATGACGAGGCGAAGCAAGCGCTGGATGCATGCGCGCGAATCGATCTGTCCCTCACGACGCCGGACGTGATTGTTGGCGCTGTGCGCAGCAATCCGCAAGTCGCCACTCAGCTGCGCTCCATTTTGTCGCCGCGCCACCCGTCGCAGATTTACGAGGCCTTTTTCGAAGGGATTATCTTGTTCGCGATTCTATGGTTTGTGCGAACGCGCGCGCGCCAGCCCAACGGAGTTTTGACCGGGCTATTTTTCATCTGCTACGCAATCTTTCGCATCGTCATTGAAAATTTCCGCGAACCTGACGCGGAGTTGATTGGCCCTTTCACGCGCGGCCAATTCTTTTCGTTTTTCCTGATTGCGATCGGTGTCGCGTTTATTGTCGTGGCGAAGAGGCGCCCAAACTTTCCCAAAAAATTTCCTGATACGGTTTGTTATGTCGAGCTTCGGTCGAAATGACAGGTAGCGTTTCTCCAAAACGGCGTTATTACTAAAGGCGGTGACGCGGAAATGCTTGAAATCGTAGCGGCCGGCGGTCTCCTTTTTGCGTTCGATCACGCGACGATCGCAGGGAAAGTGGTTCTCTCCTTTCTGGCCGTGGCGTCGATTTTCAGTTGGTCCATCATGATCACGAAACTGCGCGTGATCCGCTTCGCTCGAAAGCAGAACGCGCGCTTCCTGGCCGCTTTCCATCAAGATCGACAACCGCTGCGCTTGTTTGAAAAGAACGGGCGCTTCCCCGGATCGCCGGTCTTTAACGTGTATCGGGCCGGGTGCGAAGAAATGACGTTTCATCTGCTCGGCTCGCCGGAAGTGGATGATACGTTTCGCGCGCGATTGGAAATCGCGGAGAAGATTTCGCCGGCGCAAATGGGCGCGGTCAACGCCGCAATGGAGCGCGCAGTAGGCGAAACAGCGCTTTCACTCGAATCACAAATGATCTTGCTCGCAACGGCTGTGAGCGGTTCGCCGTTTCTTGGATTGCTCGGCACGGTCTGGGGGGTGATGGACGCGTTCACTGGCGTGGCCGAGGCGGGCTCGCCAAATCTCGTAGCGATGGCACCCGGCGTGTCCGGCGCGTTGATCACAACAGTCACCGCACTGTGCGTCGCCATTCCGGCCATGTTCGGCTACAATTTTCTCGTCACCAGCATCCGCGGGATCATCGTCGAAATGGACAACTTCGCGGCCGAACTGGCGTCCGAGTTCGAGCACAAGTATGTCGATCACGGCTCACGCGAGGTCGCGTTCCGCAAATGATTGTCATGTCGAGCCTAGTCGAGACATTTCTGGCTGTTTGGCGAGCCGCGCCCTTTCCGGAAATATCCGAGGATTCCTCGACTCCGCTGCGCTCCGCTCGGAATGACAGACTACCATGAGGCGCTATTCCCAACGCCAGAGTCTTTCCACCCTGAGCGAGATCAATGTCACGCCGCTGCTGGATCTGGCGTTTGTACTGCTCATCATTTTCATGATTACCACGCCGCTGCTCGAAAGCAGCATGTACCTGGTGATCCCATCCAGCAGCGCGAAGAATCCGCAGATCAATAAGTCACAAGTGCAAACTGTCTCAATCGATCGCGCCGAGACGATCCGGTTTAACAATCAGATAGTCGATTTGGGAACCCTCACCGCACAACTGAGCGAGTTGAAACAGATGAACCCGGATGTCGCCATTGTGATTCGACCCGATCGCGATTTGCCTGTGCAAAAATTAATTGGACTAATGGATGCTCTGCAACGGGCAGGAATTACCAAGCTTGGCATCGCCACCAGGGCCGAGTCGAAATAAATGGCAAAGACCGGCCGGTTTTCGCGAAACGTTGTCCTTATCGCTCTGGCACATGTTGCGCTGATTGCGGTCCTGATTCGCTGGAGTCTGGCAGCCAGGGCTTCCTCAAATCTGGAGAGCATCGTTTGGTTGGGTGGCGCTGGGGATCTCACGGCCGGAGAATCGGAAAACGAACCATCGTCACCGCCTAAACAGGCAAGTTCGCCGGAGGAATCGAAGCCTTTAAAAGAGGACGAAGTGCAAGAGCAGAAATCTGTCGTCACCGCGAAGAGCGAAATCGAATTGCCATCGCCGACCCCGAAGCCGACACCAACCCCGAAAGCTTTCGGGGCGACGGCAACACCAAAACCCCGCAGTCGCGGGGCAAGTCCAAAACCAATCCCGAAACCAACTCCCAAGAAAACGCTGGTGGCGAAAGCTTCCCCTAAACCGGCGCCAAAAGGGAAAGCGAGTGAGAAGTCAGGGAAAAATCAGAAAAGCGCTCAAACAAATCACGACAGGTCGGGACAGTCCGTCGTGTCTGGTGGTGGAACCAGTACATCGGAGTTCAGCTGGTACGGCAACATGCTGCACGACCGTTTTTACAGCGCCTGGATCCAACCGACCACCCACATGCCCACCGGCGCCAAAATTTCGACCCTGGTCAGAGTCCGCATCGAAAAAGATGGGCGCGTTTCCAAATTCGAAATCATCAAGCCGTCAGAAAACGCTGTTGTGAATGAATCCGTCGCAGCAGTTGCCAAACAGGTCACCGAGGTTGACTCGCCGCCATCTGGTCTCATCAAAGGCAATCATTACGACGTAAAAATTAATTTCGAGCTAAATACGGAGGAGTGACCGTGAGAGAGACAACGAACGCGAGGCGTGCGCTTCCTCGGATTTTATGCAGCGAATTTATCTTCTATCAGCCCGTGCAGATGGTCGCCTATCGCTGGGTGATTGAGGCGCTGGATGACTTCGTCCAAAAAACCAGCGACTAGGAGCCGCTGCGCGGTTTTAGTCGCAATGCCGCGCGAGCGCAGATAAAAGAGCTGGTCTTCCTCGATTTGGCCTGAGGTCGCGCCGTGGGTGCAACGGACGTTGTCGGCGAGAATTTCGAGGCCAGGCATGGAGTTCGCTTCGGAATCGTCGCTCAAAAGCAGGTTGCGAACTTTTTGATATGCGTCCGTGAAGTGTGCGTGCGGTTCTACGCGGATGAGACCGCCGAAGGTGGTGCGAGCGCGATCGTCGAGTGCATTTTTGTAAAGAAGATCGCTGGCGGTGTGGGGTGAGATATGGTCCTGCAATGTGCGGGCATCGAATTCCTGCTGGTGTTTGGCCACAGCAACCGCCAGCAAATCACTTCGGCCGCCTTCGCCGATGAGCCGGCTCAAACTATCGAAACGCGAATATTTTGCTCCCAGATGCAAATTCAGACTCATCGCAGAGGCATCGTGATCGACCGTCGTCGAGTTCATTTGCAAGGCAGTGACATTTTCGGCCCAGTTCTGAGCGCACACGTAGGTCACTTTCGCGCCCGGCCCGGTGATGAGATCGTTGACACCACAGGCAAACCCGGCGGCGCGCTGATCGCACGAGCGGAAATGTTCGATGACTGTGACCTTCGCGAGCTCATCAGTGACGAGAAGTAGATGGGGGAAGATCGACATATTGTCGTGGCGCAGCCAATGAAAGATTTCGATCGGTTCTTTGATTTCGAGCCCGCGCGGCACGAACAAGAATGTTCCCGACGAAACGAGCGCCTTGTGCAGCGCGGCGAACTTGGCCGAACCGAGTCTCGCTTCAGTGGACATGAAATATTTCCGGAACAGATCGGCGTGCTCGATCATTGCGCGC
Organism: Verrucomicrobiota bacterium; assembly: GCA_003220005.1. Lineage (GTDB taxonomy): Bacteria > Verrucomicrobiota > Verrucomicrobiia > Chthoniobacterales > UBA10450 > Udaeobacter. Next base: position 10,332 of record QHRD01000157.1, read on the forward strand.
TCGAGTGGTTGAAAGATCACGCCGCGCCTTTTCAGATCTTCAGAAACCACGTCGCGCTCGATCAGTTGATCGTTCGCAAAAACCATTCGCGCCGCGTATTTGTCGAGCCCGCGAGAATACTTCAGAACATTTTTACGGTCGTCTTCAGAAAGCGGCGCACTGATTTTGAACGGCGCCAGATCGAGAAGAGCGACGTTGGAAAATCGCCAGGCCTGATCTTTTCGGGTCGGCGGCGGCAGCGCTTCGAATTGTTGCCAGGCTGCCCTTTGTTGATCACGGAACCAATCTGGAAATTCGCGCAGCTCGCTCGGCCCGGAGAGAATCGGCGCGGCTTGTTGTAGATCTGTGACTAACGACATACGTATCTTATAACGCAACGGCGGTCACAGACCGCCGCTACAGAAAGAATTCGCCAGGCGCGATGGTTACCCGACCGAGCCTTCCATCTCCAGCTCGATCAGCCGTTTGAGCTCGACGCTGTATTCCATCGGGAATTG
>QHRD01000023.1:0-242 GCA_003220005.1 Verrucomicrobiota bacterium
CAAAAGAGAATTGAGATTCCATTTATCGCTGTAGTTTTCGTCGGTGCCGCAGCCTTGGGCGTCGCCGGATGGTGGACCGCAAGCACTCGGTCATGGCCGGGACTAATGAACGGGAGTCGCGCCAGTGGGCAATCGTACTTGTTCCCGCAACTCTACGCGGACACGGAATTTATCGCTCAATCGCAGCATCTCGCAGCGATGTCGCTGTTTGTTGCCGCCGGAGTTTGCGCGCTCCTTGGCAT
>QHRD01000023.1:360-7040 GCA_003220005.1 Verrucomicrobiota bacterium
GGCGATTACCGGATCATGAATGTCGCGAACCCGAACAGCGCGATGTTGATCGGCGCGCAAGACATGTGGGGGTACGAAGCGACCGTGGTGCGGCGCTACGCCGAGTTCATGACATGGAGCCAAGGCGGCGATCCCGACCAGACGATGTCGTATGTGAAGTTCGTCCGCTACGATCCCCTCTTCGCCATGCTGCGTCTGCGCTATGTCTTGGGACAACGCGGAAATCAATTAGAAATCGGCGATGCCGCCGAAGCGCCCATGTCTCACCTTCAGCTTGTTTCCAGCTATCGCGTCCTGCCAGATCGCAATGCGATCTTCGACGCGTTGCGCTCGACGACATTTGATCCCGCGCGCGAAGTAATTTTGGAATCGGAGCCGGAACCGAAGCCCTCGCCCTCCGAAAGCGTCGGCACGGCGCGAATTGTTGCCGGTTCGACTGACGCGGTAGAAATTGAAGCTGATGTCGAACAAGCCTGCATCTTGCTGATCACGGATGCGTTCACGCCATCGTGGCGAGCTGTCGCCCTGCCCGGGAGCGTTCAGACAAATTACAAATTGCTTCCGGCAAATTACATCTTGCGAGCGGGAATACACGCGTGGTGCGCTTACAATTGGGAAGTGGATTTCAATTATCGCTGCCCTCGCGTTTCTCGCAGCCCTCGGCCGGTGCGTGCGTACTTGATCGCAGCTATTGATCGGGCGAGATCAATTCGCGGTGCCGCCAGGCGTAGAGGAATCCGGAGTAAATCGTTAGTGCCACGGTGATCCAAACCAAAATCGGGCCTGCTTCTGTCCACGCCCGCAGCCACCACGTCGAGGTTTCATTCGCATGGCGCAGTTCGGCAATCGAGAGGAGCGCGAGAAAGAAGATGATCGTGACGATCTGCCAGGAGGTTTTCTGTTTACCGAGACTTTCCGATGGAAGAATCCGCCCTTTTGCACTGGCCATTAGCCGCAATCCGGTAATCAAAAAATCCCGCGCCACTACTGCCGTGGCCGCCCATGCCGGCACAGCTTTAAGAGGCACGAGTGAAATGAACGCAGCCGCCACCATGATTTTGTCCACCAGCGGGTCCATCAATTTCCCAAAATTCGTAATCAACCCGTAACGCCTGGCGATCTCGCCATCGATAAAATCCGTCAGGCCCGCGATTAGAAAAATCACCAGCGCGGCGGTGCGCGCGTACTGCCAGGAGGAATTGAGCGCCACTACGAAGAGAACCGTCAGCGCAAACCGGCCCAAAGTAATTCGGTTCGCCCAATTCATTTTGCTGTAGCCGCGGCCCTGTGGGCCGCGTGGGGCTGTTTTTCTGTTGTAAACCGTGGTTTCTTCCAAATCGGCACTTTCTTCTTCAGCTCATCCACTATCCATTGACTGGCTCGAAATCCTTCACCGCGATGCGGACTTGCCACTCGCAAAAAAAGCGATGGTTCCCCAACAGCGATAAATCCGATCCGGTGATGAGCAATAACAAGTTGAAGCCGAAATTTCTCCACGGCCTCTTCGGCAATTTGCCGCAACTGATACTCGGCCATCTTTCTATGCGCTTCATAGTCGATCCCTTCGATTTCGCGTCCATCTTCAACTCTCCGCACCACTCCCCAAAAATCGAGCGTTGCTCCTGCATCGCCATGATGATTTTGCGGTGACGCCTCAAGCGGCGCTTCAGTCAGTAAAACTTCACAAACGAGATTTGCCATGCGCTTGAATGTTCGTTCCATTGAAGAGAGCTGTCATGTTGAGCGAAGCGAAACATCTCGGTTTGTCTTCGGCGGCGATCCAGAAATACAGAGATTCTTCGCTTCGCTCAGAATGACATTATGAAACCTAGCAAAAGAAGATACTAAAATGGCAACCAATCAATGTGATATTGGCCTGATCGGTCTGGGTGTGATGGGCGAGAACCTCGTCTTAAATATGGAATCGAAGGGATTTTCGGTCGCCGTGTTTAATCGCACCACGGAAGTCACCGAGAAATTCGCTGCTGGCCGCGCCCAGGGAAAAAACATTCAACCAACGCGCACCATGGAAGAATTCGTCGCTGCGCTTAAGAAACCGCGCATCGCAATGATAATGGTAAAAGCCGGTACACCCGTCGACGCTGTAATTAGTCAACTGGCGCCGCTGCTCGAAAAAGGCGATGTCATCATCGACGGAGGAAATTCGCTTTTTACCGACACGCAGCGTCGCTACAAAGAATTAAAGGGAAAAGGAATTCACGTTGTCGGCATGGGCGTGTCCGGTGGCGAAGAAGGCGCGCTCAAGGGCCCTTCGCTGATGCCGGGCGGTTCGCGGGAGTCATGGGAAATCATCGCGCCGATCTTCCGCAAAATCGCCGCTCAAGTGGATGGCGAACCATGTTGCCGATACATGGGACCGGACGGCGCCGGGCACTACGTCAAAATGGTGCACAACGGTATCGAGTACGGCGACATCCAATTGATCTGCGAATCCTACGCCGTTCTCAAAGACGTGGTGGAAATGGATGCAGCGCAGCTCGCAGATATTTTCGCCGACTGGAATAAGGGCGAGCTCGAGAGCTACCTGATCGAGATTACTTCGCAAATTTTTCGAAAGATCGATCCCGATACCGGTAAACCGCTCGTTGACATGATACTGGACAAAGCCGGCCAAAAAGGAACCGGCATTTGGACACTTCAAGCCGCGATCCGGCAATTTGTCGTTATTTCAACGATAAATGCGGCAGTCGAAGCGCGCGTCGTCTCGTCACGTAAGGATGAGCGCGTGGCTGCATCCGAGATTTTGCCGCAACCGAGAGTTCGACAATTTAAAGGCAATCGCTCGCGTCTCGTCGATGCAGTGCGCGACGCGCTTTACGCGTCGAAAATTGTGTCTTACGCGCAAGGAATGGAGCTTCTGCGCTCCGGAAGTACTGAATACAAGTGGAACCTTAATCTGAGTGACGTCGCCACGATCTGGCGAGGCGGCTGCATCATTCGCGCGATATTTTTGAACCGCATCGTGCAGGCGTATCGTCGCGATCCCGCACTGCACAATCTGCTGCTCGATCGTTATTTCACGAGGGCCATCAAAAAAGCGCAACCCAAATGGCGTCTGGTGTTATCGGCCGCGATCAAACATGGCGTGGCTGCTCCGGCATTTTCCGCGTCGCTGGCTTACTTCGATAGCTATCGGTCCGCGCGCTTACCGGCGAATCTTCTGCAAGCCCAACGCGATTTCTTCGGCGCGCACACCTACGAGCGCATCGATAAGCCCGGCGTCTTTCACACTGAATGGATTGAGTCCGATCAAAAACCAGCAGAAAAACCCACCGAGCCAAAAACGCCGCCGCCGCATCACGCAGGGGAATAATCTGTAGCCGCCGCCCTGTGGGCGGCCAGCGCGCTTCGCGCAGCGAAGAGGCTACAGCGTTAATGAAAATCGTGTGACTCGCTGCCGATCAATTCGGCATGGGCGAGCGGTCTGATGTCGCGCGCTTTGATCAACACCACATTGTCTGAATTTTGTACTTCACCTTCGATGAGAAGAAAGGCTTCTTCGGTAATGACGAGCCGGAATTGTTCGAACAGATCCGGATCGATAATTGCATTTGAAACGCCGGTCTCGTCTTCCAGGCTGATGAATACAAATCCTTTTGCTGTGCCGGGACGTTGTCGGCAAATTACGTTGCCCGCGATCTGAATGGTCGAGCCATGGCGCGCGTGAACGAGATCGATCGCGCGCCAAATGTTTCGCAAACTTTCGCGCAACAGTTTCATCGGGTGCGGCCCGGTGGTCAGGTTCATGGTTTCGTAATCGGCGCGCACGCGTTCGGGTAAAGTCATACGCATAAGCGGTGATCGCGCTTTCTGGGTAGCGCACGCGTCTCGCGTGTTGGTTTCGGCGTCGCGCCGAAACGCACTTTCCTCAGAATAAGATTCGAAGTGCTTGCACGGCACTGGGGAAGTCCGCGATCGCGGGACGCGCTCGCCAGCACGCGAGACGCGTGCGCTACCCAGAGGAGTACGATCCAGCAAATCGTCGTGCACAGCTTCTTCTACTTCCCACATCGCGGCGCGGCGATGTTTAGAAAAACAATTGAGCGCGCCGAGCTCCGCTAAGCTGCGCAATTCATGTTTTGAAAGTGGTACCCGTCGTTTGAAATCCTCGAGCGACTGGAATCCGCGGTGCTTTCGCTCGCGTTCGATTTGCTGGCCATGTTCCTGCCGCAATCCGTTCACTACGCATAGCCCGAGGAGAAACGTAATGCCATCGATGACGGTGCAGCGCCAGTTCGATTTCATGACGCATACCGGCTTCACTTTTACGCCGTGTCGCTGCGCATCTTTGACCATTGTTGCCGGCGTGTAAAAACCCATCGGCTGATTGTTTAACAGGCTGGCGTAAAATTCCGGTGCTCGATGCACTTTCAAATATGCGCTGCCGTACGCGAGAATGGCGAAACTGATCGCGTGCGATTCCGGAAATCCGTAAAGCGCAAACGACGAGATCGCCTGAATGATTTTTTCGATCTTGTCCGGCGCCACGCCTTTTCGTTCCATCGCGTCGCGCAATTTCACGCTCACTTTGTTCATCCGTTCTTCCGAACGATGGAAACTCAGTGCGCGTCGCAATTCTTCCGCTTCGTCACCGGAAAAATCCGCCATGACCATTGCGATCTTCAGCATTTGTTCCTGAAAAAGCGGAACGCCCAGAGTGCGTTCCAGCACCGGCTTCAGGCGATCATCGAAATACGTCACGGGGTCTTTCTTAGCGCGTCGCGCCAGATAAGGATGCACCATGTCGCCTTGGATCGGCCCCGGCCGGATGATCGCGACCTCAATCACGACATCGTAAAAACATTCTGGTTTCATCCGGGGCAATGTGGCCATTTGCGCGCGGCTCTCGATTTGGAAAACACCGATCGTGTCGGCGTGCTGCATGATTTCGAAAGTTGCCGAATCATCTTTTGGAATGTGTGCCAGATCGAGAGGCCGCCCGCGCTCGCGGCAAAGCTCCAGCGCATCCTGCATTACCGACATCATGCCAAGGCCTAACAAGTCCACCTTCACGATGCCAAGATCTTCGCAATCATCCTTGTCCCACTGGGCGACGACGCGGCCTGGCATGGACGCATTTTCCAAAGGCACAAACGAGCTCAACTTGTTCTGACAAATGATCATCCCTCCGGAATGCTGGCCGAGGTGCCGCGGCAAGCCGTAAATGGCGTGATACAACCGGATAAACGCCGGCATCCGCGGATGATTTCTCGGTAAACCAGCCTGTTCGATTTGCGATTCCAATTCCATTGTGTGTGGGAAATCGCCGTTCGCGAACAGATGCGAGAAGCGATCAATAATGCTCGGCGAAAAATTCAGCGCTTTGCCAATCTCGCGCGCGGCGCTCCGTCCGCGATAGCTGATCACATTCGCAGTCATCGCCGCGCCGTGTTTGCCGTAGCGACGATAAATTTCCTGGATCACCGCTTCGCGGCGCTCGCCGCTGGGAAGATCGAGATCGATGTCCGGCCAGCCTTTGCGGCTCTCGTTCAGGAATCGCTCGAAGACCAAGTGATTTTCTACCGGATCAACCGGCGTGATCCCAAGGCAATAACAGACCGCGCTGTTGGCAGCGCTGCCGCGGCCCTGGACCATGATGTTGTGTTCGCGGCAGAAATTGACGATGTCCCAGACGATCAAAAAATAACCGGGGAAACCGAGCTTGGTGATGAGCGCAAGTTCTTCCTGGATCTGGCGTTTCACTTTCGCGCTGATAGCGGCGTAACGCTGTTGCGCGCCGAACCAGACGATGGTGCGCAAAAATGAATCCATCGTATGCCCGGCCGGGACGGGATATTCGGGAAATTCGTACCCGAGATTCTCAAGCGAAAACGTGAGCCGCTCGGCTAGACGCGATGTGTTTTCGATTACTTCCGGCAAATCGCGAAAGAGTTCGCTCATTTCGCGCTCGCTCTTTAAATGGCGTTCGGCATTTTGCGTTAGTAATTTGACGGCGGCATCCAGGTGTGTGTGCTCGCGAATGCAGGTGAAAACATCCAGCACCTCGCGTCCGTACGGCTTCGCGTATTGGACCCCGTTTGTGGCGATTAGCGGCAACCGATTCGCACGCGCAAGATCAACAAGCTCGCGATTGATACGCTCCTCGCCGCGAATGAAATGCCGCTGGATTTCCACGAAGACATTTTCGCGACCAAATGCATCGATTAGGAATTTGGTGTGATCTGTGCAATTCTGGGTAACGCACGCGTCTCGCGTGTTGGCGAGGGCGTCTTCGCCATCGCGAACTTTTCTGGACGCGCAAAATTCGTGGCGAGTCGCGAATCTTTCGAAAGATTGTTTCGGCGCGACGCCGAAACCAGCACGCGAGACGCGTGCGCTACCCGATCCGAAGAGCGCTACCAATCCTTCGGCAAATTCCGGCAGCTCGTCCCAGCGCACTGCGCACTTTCCTTTTTCGCTTCGTAAATGCGCCTGGGTCAGCAGTTCGCAGAGATTTTTGTAACCACTGCCATTTTCGACTAACACCGGCAAAATGCTGCCGTCTTCCAGTGACAATTCGCATCCGATAATCGGGCACACGTTGTGTTCGCGCGCGGCGACGGAAAATCGTTGCGCGCCATAAATGCCGTTGCGATCGCATAACGCCATCGCCGGAATTTCCAGTTCGGCCGCGACTTCAGCTAACTGCTCCGGGAACG
>QHRD01000158.1 GCA_003220005.1 Verrucomicrobiota bacterium
AACGTTCCTCCCCCTCTGCCGGGACCATAGAATTTGAAACCGTGGAGCTTACTGATGCGGACCTTATCGCGCGAGTTCTTTCCGATGACGATCAGCACGCGTTCGGCGAACTGGTGCGGCGGCACCAATCGAGCGTGCGCGGTCTGCTTCGACAACTCACACGCACAGACGTTTCCCTGGCCGACGATCTGGCACAGGAAGCCTTCATTCGCGCTTACAAGAACATCCGTAGCTTTCGCGGCGAAGCGCGATTTTCCACCTGGCTTTACCGAATCGCTTACAACTGCTTTCGCGAGGATGCGCGCAAACGCAAAGAGCTTGTCGGCGTGGATGAGGAGCTGTTGCAAGCGGAGCACGATCCGCAGACTGTCGATCCCGGTTTGAGACACGATCTTATGCACGCATTGAATTTACTTCCGTTGCACGAGCGCACGGCCATTGTGCTTTGCTGCCAAAACGGATTGTCGCATGATGAAGCCGCGCGCGTCCTCGATATTCCGCTCGGCACCGTGAAAACGAACGTTTTGCGTGGGCGCGAAAAACTGAAACGAACGCTGGCCGCTTGGGGACCGAATTGATACAATGAACGCAATGATCGACGACGAAATGCTGGATCGACAACTCCGCGAAGCAGCGCCGTATATTGACGACGACGGCTTCACCGCACGCGTTGTGGCCAATTTGCCCGTCGCGCAACGCGAACCGCGTTGGCTGCGTGCAATGATTCTGCTCGGCCTGGCAATCCTCGGGAGCGGAATCGCTTACCTGCTTTCAGGCGGATTCATTCGCCAAGGCATGATCCAGTTGGCGAACTTCCCGATTTGGCTGCTGCTCGTGTTCGCGTTCGGTTGTGGCCTCGTGGTCGGCGCCTTTGCCATCATCTTTGCCCTCCGCAAAACACCAGAGGTACGCGATTTTACCCGCCTGGAGTTTTGAGACGGCTGTCGATTAAGGCGGCTGCAGCTTGCGCGCGTGTTGCACATCGCATTCGATCTGGCGCACAAGCGCATCGACATTTTCGAATTTCTTCTCCGGTCTGAGATAACGGATGAATCGCACCTCAAGGTCTTTGCCGTAAATGTCGCGGTCGAAGTCGAGCAGATGAATCTCAAGCAAGCGCTTGGTTTTGCTGCTCACAGTCGGCCGATAACCGAGATTTACGACTCCGGCATAACGACTTCCATTCAGTTTCGCTTCGGCGAAATAAACGCCGTTTGGCGGGAACTGCTCGTTGTGAGCGCTTAGGTTTGCCGTTGGAAAGCCAATCTTTTTTCCGAGATCGTCGCCGCGCACAACAGTTCCCAAAATCGTATATTCTCGTCCAAGCATGGCTGCCGCCTTTTTCAGATCGCCTGTTTCCACGGCCTGACGGATCGCCGTGCTGCTTACGATTTCGCCATTAACGGTCACCGGCCGTATTCCGACGACGTTGAAGTCGATCTCTACGCCGAGCTTCTTGAGCAGTTCGAGATTGCCGCGCCGATTCTTTCCAAAGGACCATTGGTGGCCAACGCAAATTTCGCTAAGCGGTTTCGAATGTTTCACTAATTGCTTCACGAAATCTTCAGGCTCGGTAGCCGCAAATTGCTTGTCGAACGCAATAATCAAAAGATGACCAACACCAAGATCGCGAATCAACGCGATCTTATGTTGGGTAGCCGTAAGCAAATGCGGCGCTGACTCCGGTCGCAATACTTTCTCCGGATGCGGATCGAATGTGACCACGACAGATGTTCCGTTCGCCGCGCTGGCATGTTCGGCGGAGGTCGAGATGACTGTCTGATGGCCGCGATGGACGCCGTCGAAAACGCCGATCGCGAGAAAGAGCGGGCCTCGCAACCGCGATAATTCGGGGATGGATCGAAGTGTTTCCATTCTCCTCACGCTCCGCGCATCCTTGAAACTTCCGGCAGACTCAGCAGCCGGCTGAGAATTTCTTCGCGCGTTCCATTTTTGATTTGGTCAACCGTGATCGCGTTCGCTAAATCGAACCGGCCGGATTTCGTCCGGCGCAGCGATTTCAAATGCGCGCCGCACCCCAGCGCTTCGCCGATGTCGTGCACATAGGTCCGAACGTAAAAGCCTTTGCTGCATAGGACACTGAAGTCGATTTCGGGCAAGGCGATCCGATCGATTGTGTACCGGTAGACGTGCACCAGGCGCGGTTCGCGCTCCACGACTTTTCCCTGACGGGCAAGCTTGTAAAGCGGGACGCCAGCGTGTTTTTTCGCAGACACCATCGGGGGCAACTGATAAAAATCGCCACGAAATTTTTCGAATACGTCGCGGATTTGATTCTCAGTTAGCGGTGGGACCGGTCGCTCCTGAAGCACTTCGCCGTCTCGATCTTGCGTGTCGGTCGTCACACCGAGAAGAAATGTGCCGGCATATTCCTTATCTTCGCTCATGAGCAAATCCTGAACTTTTGTGCCGCGCCCGACAGTAAGCAGCAGTAAACCGGTGGCGATCGGATCAAGCGTGCCGCAATGGCCGATTTTTTTGGTGCTCAGTTTTCGCCGCGCCAGTGCGACAACGTCGTGCGACGTCATGCCTTCCGCTTTATCGACCAGCAGTACGCCGTCAGGATCTGTGCTTAAGGGCTTCACGAATTTGCTCCAGCACCTTTTTTTCGACATCGGCGAGGCTTCCGCGAACACGCGCGCCAGCCGCCAGTGTATGCCCGCCGCCGCCAAACTTCTGGCAAATCGCGCAGACATCAACCGCTTCATCTTTCGAACGCATACTGACGCGTACTTTGCCATCGGCCAGTTCTTCAAAGAAGACCGCAACGATGACGCCGCGAATTGCGCGGAGATGATCGATCAATCCTTCGTTGTCTTCGGGAAGGACATGCAAGTTCGCGGCGGTTTTTAAAGTGAGACTGAAGCTTGCAGTGCGTTCGCCGAAATCGAAGCGCGTCGTCCGGAGCAATTCTCGCAGCAATTCCAGCCGGCGTCGCGGATAGTTCTCATATAATTGCTGGCTAATTTGGCCAACGTCGAGACTACCAACACGCACGAGTTCGGCTGCGGTGTCAAATGTGCGCGCGCTCGTTTTTGGATATTGAAATGAACCGGTGTCGGTTGAGATCGCTGCATAAAGATTCTCCGCGATGTCGTGATCAAGAGGCAGGCCCTGGCTTTTGATCAGGTTGAAAATAATTTCTCCCGTGGCCGGCGCGGTGGAATCGACGATCACCAGATCGCCGTAGCAGGGATTGCTGCGATGATGGTCGATGTTGATCCAGATTTTTGCGGACCGAACCGCTGCCAGCGTATTTCCCAGCCGATTTTGAATTGCCGTGTCGAGCGCAATAGCGACATCGACGTCCTCCGCGGCAGAGGGCGGCTTGGTCAGCAATTCCGCGCGCGGCAGAAATGAATACTTCTCGAGCATGCCGTCTTCGTTCCAAACGCGAACATCCTTGCCGAGTTGCTGAAGCGACAATGCAAGCGCCAGCTGGCTGCCCAGCGCGTCGCCATCGGGACGAACGTGACCCAAGATCGCGAAGCGCTGATGCCCCCGTAAGGCACGGCCAATTTCGTCAAACGTAGTGTTGCTCACTCGTTGTCGCCGCGGGGTTTTTCGAGATCCTGCAAAATCTCAAGGACGCGCGCGCCGCGTTCGATGGAATCGTCGATATGAAAAATTAGGTGCGGTGTGTATTTCAAAACGACGTGGCGGGACAGTTCAGCTTGCAGCACAGGGCGATGCGCTTCCAGTTTATCGATCACGCTCGTTCCCGTTGCCGCGCCGAGAATACTTACGAATACGTGGGCGTTCTTCAGGTCGGGCGTAACATCGACAGCATTGATGCTGACCAGCACGTCTTCGAAGTTTATTTGGCGCGCAATGGTTGCGCTCAGCTCACGTTTTACGAGTTCGTTTAAGCGGAGTTGCCGATGTTTCATGATTGGTTGCAGGGCGTTTCTGTGAAAACGCCCGCGCCTCACAGAGACGCCCTACAATTTCTGCGCAAACTGTTCGAGTTGATAGCACTCGATCACGTCACCCACTTGATACTCGTTGAAGTCGCCAAGCTTGATTCCGCATTCCAAGCCGGAGCGCACTTCTTTTACGTCGTCCTGGAAACGGCGCAGCGTCGAAAGCCCACCGTCGTAAACCGGCTGGCGCTTCCGCAGGATGCGGGCGCGCCCGGCGCGAGCGATACGGCCGTCCGTGACGAGACAACCGGCAACAATGCCTCTGCTTAGTTGGAAAATTTGTTTCACCTCCGCGTGCCCGATGACTGTTTCGCGAAGCTCGGGTTCGAGTAGCCCAGCCATGGCGTCTTTGATCTGATCGAGCAATTCGTAAATGATGCTGTAGAGCTTGATCTGGACGCCTTCGCGTTTCGCAGCCGGCACCGCCATGTTCTCGACCTTTACGTTGAAACCAACTACCACCGCGTCCGATGCGCTCGCCAGCAAAATGTCCGATTCGGAAATCGGTCCCACCGCAGAGTGAATAAGTTCCAGATCGACTTTTTTGCTTTCGATCTGTTTCAACGCGCCGACGAGCGCTTCGAGCGAGCCATGCGTGTCGCATTTTAAGACGATGCGCAGAACTTTTTTGCCTTCGGCAGTTTCGAGCAGACTTTCGAGCGTAGCGCGTTGCGGAACGAACAACTTGCTCGCACGCTTTGTCTCAAGCCGTTCGTCGCTCAATTGTTTCGCCGCGCGTTCTGATTCCATGACGAGGAATTCATCGCCCGCATTAGGCAAGCCGGTAAAACCGAGGACTTTCACTGGCGTCGAAGGCCCGACTTTCTTGACCGGTTTCCCGCGATCGTCGAGAAGCGATTTCACTTTACCGTTGTAATCACCGCAGATGAACGCGTCGCCGATTTTCAATGTTCCCATCTGCACGATCACAGTCGCAGTTGGTCCGCGTCCCGCTTCGACTTGCGCTTCGATGACAGTCCCGCGTGGCCTGGCGCTGGGCGAGGCCTTGAGTTCCATCACCTCTGCCTGCAGCGTCATCATCTCAAGCAAGTGATCAATTCCAGTGCCTTTTGTCGCAGAAACTGGACAAATAATCGTTTCGCCGCCCCAATCTTCGGGGGTCAGACCCTGCTCCTGAAGTTGTTTCTTGACCCGATCTAAATTCGCGCCCGGGAGATCGATTTTGTTGACAGCGACCATGATTTTCACGTGCGGGGCGGCCTTGGCGTGATTAATGGCTTCGGTTGTTTGCGGCATGATGCCGTCATCCGCCGCAACTACCAGCACGACGATGTCGGTCACGTTAGCGCCACGCGCGCGCATCGCGGTGAACGCGGCATGGCCTGGGGTGTCGATGAAAGTAAGTGTTGCGCCGTTGTGATTAACGCTATAAGCGCCGATGTGCTGCGTGATTCCGCCAGCTTCGCCAGCCGCTACGCGCGTTTTGCGAATCGCGTCCAGTAGCGTGGTCTTGCCATGATCGACGTGCCCCATGAACGTGATGATGGGGCCGCGCGGCTTGAGTTCCTCTTCCTTTTCAATAATTGGTGGAGGCGGAGCGACGACCGGCTGTTCCACCTTGTGAACGCCGGCGCCTTTCTCACGGCGCTCTTTTTCCAAAACGAACCCATGATTCTCTGCGATCTTCGCTGCAACATCGGGCTCGATTGTCTGGTTGATATTTGCGAAAATGTTGTGCGTCATCAACTCGGCGATGAGTTGATGCGGCTTTAACCCAAGCTCGGCCGCTAACTGTTTAACAACAATTGGAGGCTTGATCAGGATGATCTTCTGCGGCTCGGCTTCTGGCTCAGCAGAGGATGTCACGGCCGCGGTCGGCGCTTGAGTCGGAGGCGTTTGCGCAGGCGCTTCCGCCGGTGCTGCAGGTTTTGACGGAGCGACAGTTGCTTCTAGTGACGCTCGGATTCGCGAGATTGGAGGTAAAACATCCCGCTTGGGTTTTACCTCGCCGTCTTCTGTCTTCTTTCGCGGTTTTTTTCTGTCGATGAGCGAGACGCTCTCGTGTTCGTGGCTCCGCGCTGGACTAGTTGGCGGCTCCGTCTTTGGCGAAGGCGTGCGCGATTTAGCCGGAGCTGCCGCATCAGCGTGCTCTTGCGCGGCATCCCGCTTCAGTTCTTTCTTGAGAACCTTTGTTTTCGGTGCGGCTACTGGCTGACGAGCAGTAGTCTTGCGCGCGGCCGTGTCTGCGGCCGATTTACGCGTTGCAGTTTTGCTGCTCGTCTTCGTTGCCATCGTTGTTCCTTCAAAATTTCGCTCATGGCTCAAGCCCTTAAAGGAGAGCCATGTTATTGTACGAGTTCCTGCCGATGCACTGCCTCGTAAATCTCTTGCGCCTTTGTCTCATCGACTGCGAGAATATCCACCAAATCCTGCACATCCGCATCGTGTAATCCTTCTAAATTGGTAAAGCCAGATTTTACCAGGGTGAGCGCCTGCTCTTCGGTGACAGGAAGCGCGCCGGCAAGTGTCTGCGCAGCTTGCGCTACCTTTTGTTCCACCACAGTGGTCGCTGACGTATCCTTGCCGATATTGATTTCCCAACCGGTCAATCGCGAGGTCAATCGCGCATTCTGCCCCTTTTTCCCAATTGCGAGGGAAAGCTGATCTTCATCGACAGAAATCTGCACGCTTTTCTTTTCCGTATCGAAAACCAAATTTTTCACTTTCGCTGGCTTGAGCGCTTCCAGGACGTAGTCCTTTGGATCAGAGCTCCAGCGAATGATATCGACCTTTTCGTTATTGAGCTCGCGCACGATGTTTTTGACCCGGGAGCCGCGCATGCCGACACACGCGCCTACAGGATCCACTTTCTCATTCGCGCTGGAGACTGCGATCTTGGTGCGATAACCGGCTTCTCGCGCGATGCCGCGAATCTCCACTGTGCCATCGGCGATTTCGCTCACTTCCAGCTCGAAAAGCCGGCGCACGAAATTGGGATGGCTGCGCGAGACGATGATCTCGGGACCGCGAGCGCCGTTCTCGACCGCGACTACGTACGCGCGCAGACGGTCGCCCACGTTGTAATCTTCCACGACGACTCGCTCTCTCTGTGGCATGATGGCTTCAAATTTTCCAAGATCGAGAATGACATCGGAGCGATCGAAACGCCGCACGGTTCCGCTCACAATCTCGCCGGCGCGATCTTTAAACTCCTCGTAGATCATTTCTTTCTCGACCTGGCGAATCCGCTGCATCATGGCTTGTTTTGCCGTCTGCGCCGCGATGCGGCCAAAATTTTTCGGTGTAACTTCTACTTCCACAGCGTCACCAATGTTCGCGTCCGGTTTGATTTTTCGCGCTTTCGAAAGCTCGATCTCGTCTTGCGGATTTGTGACATCCTCGACTACCAGCAGGTTGGCGAGCGCTCGGATTTCGCCGCTCTTGGGATTAATATCGATGCGCAGATCACGCGACGCACCGACGCTCTTTTTGGAAGCCGAGAGCAGCGCGTTCGAAACCGCCTCGAGCAGGATGTCGCGCTTGATTCCGCGCTCCCGCTCTAGGTAGTCGAGCATGGCAATAAATTCCGCGTTCATAAAAGCATGCAGCCCGCAGACTAAAAAGAGTGGGACGCCAGTTCCCACTCCGATCAGCGCGCGGACTAGATACTCAGGATAACTTTGTGAAGTCTGCTCGTCAAGCTGCGCCGCCGTTTAATTTGACGTCAAACTCGCAATGTCCAACATCCAGCATCCGATGAATTCGCGGTTCCAAGCTTTGGCGATTGTGCTCCTTGTGTGGGCGGTGGTTTATCTTCCGGCGCTCGGTTCGTTGGCCATCAAGGGAGAAGAAGGCCGCCGAATTTTGCCGGCCATCGAGATGCTCAAGACTGGCGATTATATTGTGCCGCAAGTGGGCAGCAATCCTTATTTTCGAAAGCCGCCCCTTGTGAATTGGCTGGTGGCGATCTCGTTTAAATTCTTCGGCGTGCGAAATGAATGGACGGCCCGCTTGCCTTCTGCGCTTGCTGTGCTCGCGGTGGCCATTGCGTTCGTCACCGTTGCGCGCGCGAGCCTTGGGGTGAAGGGATCAATGACCGCAGCGCTGATCTGGTTGACGAATATCGGCACGATTGAAAAAGGCCGCCTGATCGAGATAGAGGGGCTCTACGTTTCTCTCTGCGGACTTGCCATCATTCTTTGGCTGAGCTTTTGGATCCAAAAGAAGTCCGCATGGCTCATTTGGATTCCTGCCTCGATTTTTCTCGGGCTTGGGATGCTCACAAAGGGGCCGACGCTTCTTGTATTTTTCTATGCGATCGTGCTAGCTGTCCTTTGGCAGAATAAGAATTGGCGACTTCTGTTTCACCCCGCGCATTTCGTCGCGCTCGCAATCATGTTCGGCATTTTCGCCGCGTGGGCCATTCCGTTTGTCAGGACAATGACAATCCTCGCGGCGATGCACAATTGGTCGATTCAATTCACTGACCGGCTGCAAGGCACTGAGTTCAAATTTGTAAACTGGATCCTGAATATCCCGCGCGCTCTCATATATTTCCTGCCGTGGCTCATTCTGTTGCCGTTTCTGCGGCTTTCAAAATTTGGGCAACACAAGCAGCGGCAAATTGCTTATGCGCTGGTTTGGGGAACGGCGCTGCCTTTTCTTGTTGTAAACCTCGTGCCCGGAGGAGTCGCCCGCTACAGCATGCCGTACTTGGTTCCGGCGTCGTGGCTTTTGGCGATGGGCTATGCCGAAGGAGCGCTGCATTGGCCCAGTCAAATTCGCATCGGGAGCGAGGATTCGATTGCCAAAGTCGTGACTGCTTGCGTCGGACTCGGGCTCGTGATCGGCGGAATCGGTTATCCGCTCACTGCGCTTGCTCTGCGGGGCAGGCAGAAGGTAACAAAGGCTGCCGCTATAATTAATGCCGCGTTGCCCGGAGACGAGAAAGTTTATTCGGTCAATCCACGTTATGTGCCGGTGCTTTTTTATGTAAAAGCGCCGGTCGAGTATGTGAGCAGCATCGCGGACCTACCCCCGGACACACATTATTTCCTCGTGCGCACGGACAACGAAGCCGAAGCAGCGTCAACGCAAAAGTGGGCGCCACGTAAGGCGCATCCAATCGCCCGCGCGACTGATTATACCAAGCGCGAGATGATTCTCTTTGAGGTAGGACCTTGACGGGATATTAGCCTGCTAGGTTCCATGGGAATCTAAAACTGATTGCTTTTCGCAGCCGAGCCCGGTTGCTTTATTTGGTGATAGTCGGCAAGTCGAGATTGTTCGTTGGGACGTTGGGGTTGTGGTTCCTTACGGTAGTAATCGTTTGTTTTCGGATCTATACGCACCCTGGCTGGCATTCCGTCTTTCCGACATACCGGGATGCCGGTGCAGCTTGGATTCGCCAGGCACAGCTTTATGGGGCTCCGGGGATATTCCTTTATAGCCCTCTGGTCGCCGCGTTTTTTTCGCCTTTTGCACTTATCTCCCAAAATGTAGCGGAAGTGCTTTGGAGATTGCTCCTAGGGGTCGCCCTGCCGCTGTCGCTCTGGTTTAACGCGAGGACGCTGTTCGACTTCTCGAAAACGCAATTCTCCTGCCTTTTCCTACTTATTGTGCCGTTGACGTTGAGTAGTCTGAACAACGGACAGGCAAGTATCATCATCATCGTGCTTTTTCTGGTCGCCGCTGCCGCCGCATCGCAATCTCGCTGGTTCACTTGTGCTTTTTGCGCCGCGTTCGCTATTTACTGGAAAATATACCCGATCGCATTTGCATTGCTGCTCATAGTTGTTTTCCCAAAGAAACTAATTTTCCAAATCCTTTTGGTGCTGATCGGCCTCTTCGTTGTTTCGCTCTTCCTTCAGAAGCCGTCTTACACGGTGCAGCAGTATGGCGATTGGTTGGTGAATCTCGCGTCCGATCGCCGTCGAGCGCATGAGTACTACGGGAGATGGCGTGATTTTTATCTACTGCTGCGGCTGCTGGGAATCCCCATCTCCACAATGTGGTGGACGATTGTGGAAGTGACTGCTGGAGTCGTTGCCGCTGCGATTTGCTTTGTGGGAACCATTCGGCATTGGCCACGGGCGACTCTGCTTTTGGGCGCGATGTCTCTGGCCATTGTGTGGATGCTGCTTTTCGGCCCGGCGACCGAAGCCGCCACTTACGTGCTGATCGCTGTTCCGTCCGCGTATTTGCTGATCGCCGGCTGGTCTGACGTTTCTCAAGCGGCGTTGCGAACTGTTAGCACGCTGACCTATCTTGGGTTCGTCAGCGCGCATATTCTCAATTCCTGGTTCCCAGTCAAAAAGAATGTTTACCTCGTCCACGCGATCCAACCTTGCTTGACTCTTTGTTTTTGCGCGGCGCTTTTTTTCTGGTGGAAGCGACAGCTGCTTAAAAAAGCAGAGCCGCCTTGCAGCGCGAGCGAGACATCGGAGATGTAGCGTTGAGTCTTGGCGCCGCGTGGGCCCCAGGCGCCTCTTTCAGACTGACGCCGAACGAAGATTGACAGAGTCGAAAACCAGAATTGGTTAGTATGCTAACGAATTGATCTGCAGTATGTCCGATAACGAGTCTTTTGGCCAATTGCTCCACGGTACCGCGCGTGCATGGCGACAAAAGCTGGATGAACGTCTCAAGCCCGTGGGTCTAAGCCAGGCAAAATGGCGCACGCTAATGCATCTCTCCATTGCGCAGGACGCGCTTACGCAGGCCGAGATTGCAGCGCGTCTGGGCGTCGAAGAGCCAACAGTCGTGGCGTTATTGCATCGCCTGGAGCGGGAGGCTTGGATTACGCGCACAAATTCTCCACATGATCGCCGCTGCAAAATGGTGCTGCTCGGCCGGCGTGCCCAGCGGGTGATCGCGCAGATCAACGCAACTGCCGACAGACTTCGTCACGAACTGTTGGCCGATATCACACCCTCCGATCTCAAAACGTGCATGAGAGTGCTGGAGCGGATTCGGGAGCGGGCGGAGGAAAGCGACAGCCGCCAGTCCGCTACGCGCCGGCGTCTGGCTCGCGTTTTCGCCGGGCCCAACGGCCAGACTAAACGGCGACATTCGATTCCAAGTAAGAGCACAATTTCCCGTCGCGCCGGAGGCTTCAAATGAAACTTAACACGGAAATCAGTGATGTTAAGACATTGGACCACGGCGGTTCCAAGCCCTCGACGAAGCCTCAAATGAAACGCACCCGCGCCAGCAATCAGAGGATTCCCAAGTGGGCGTACTTGCTCTTCATTATTTTGGCAGCGTTTGTCACGTATCGCATCCTGCAACACAGGGCCGGCGAGGTTAAGGCTGCTCAGCCGGCGGCGCGTCCGGCGAGTGTAGCCCAAGTCGTCGCAAAGGACGTCCCGCTTTACCTGGACGAAATCGGCACATGTGCCGCGTACGAGACAGTACAGGTGCAGGCGCAGGTGAACGGGCAAATTATTGAGCGCCACTTTCAAGACGGCTCTGAGGTGAAGAAAG
>QHRD01000159.1 GCA_003220005.1 Verrucomicrobiota bacterium
CTCGAGTGCGATGAGGCAAGGATCGACCACCACGCTTATGAAAATGTGACGCTGGACTTTCGCTACGATCGCGTCGCAGCCGAAGGCCTTGTTCTGATGCTCGATGACGTGACGCACATCTCAGGCGTGGCTCGCGAAGTGGTGATTCCGCGCGAAGCAATGGGCCGCGGCGACCTGAAATTTCTGGCTGCGATTGGCGCATTTCTCGGCTGGCGCGCGGTGTTATTCAGTCTCTTTGCTGGATCGCTTCTCGGGTCCGTCATCGGACTGATCACGCTCGTCGTGGGCAAACGCGTCTGGTCAGCCAAGCTGCCCTTTGGGCCTTATCTGGCCTTTGGCGCAGTTACCTGGATGTTTTTTGGCGAGATTTTTCTGCGCTGGTACACAGGGCTGCTCAATCCGTAGGCGCTACTCTTATTCGTATTCTTACTCCTGATCTTGTTCCCGCTTTTTGCCTATTCGATAGCTTGCTCGCTCTTCGAAAACGCGCGTGTCGGAGTTTGCGCGAATTAATCCAAACAACATCGACACGATCTTCACCAGCATTGCCTTGCCAGTTTCGATTTCCTCCGTGTCGACGAATCTTTTGGCCGCCATTACGTCGAGACATGCCGCTGCTTCCAGTGCAGAGCCGCGGGCGTTATCAAAAAATCGGCAGCGATCGGGCGAAGTGAACTTGCCGTTTCCTTCCGCGATGTTCAAGGGAACCGAGGTGGACGCACGATCCAGTTGATTGCGCACGGATGCAGTCCCAGGCAGTCGGTCTAACAAAGGGATCGTCCATGCGATGAACTCAATCGAAGCTTGGTACACTTCGAGTGTTTCGTGATCAAGGCGCGTGTGTATTGGGAGGCGATAAGATTACGAATAGGAATATGATTAGGATTAAGGATTTGCCGTCGCGCCCTACCATGCTCCTGTTGGAACTGTTGCGGAAGGTTGCTTTGCTGGCACTGCTGTTCTCCGACGCAGCATCAACGCCAGATTGATCAGTTCGCATTTCCACCAGCGCAGCAGACCACGGAAAATCTGTTTGCGAATCCGAGCGTCGGGAACAAATCCGTCGTAGAGCTCGCGCCAGCCGGCGTTTCTTTTGCCGTAATAACCAGTGGCCCATCGGCGATTCGCCAAGGCGACCAGGCGTCGAGCATAAAAACGCATCGTGTTCCGAGCGAATCTGCCGCCCATGCCTGTGAACGGTAGGTTCAGAAATGCACATTCCGGGTCGCGATAAACCGCGCGAACCAAACCGAGATAATAACTGCTTACATCCAGAAGGAGCGCAGCCGACATCAGATCGGCGTCGCCCATGTAATGGTATTTGTCTTTGTACAGTTGTAATGGCGAAGCCGCTCCGTCACATCTTCGCCTGTTAAATTGCGCGCCAGTAAATCGGCAACGTAATAGGACGTGTAGGAACAAAAATCGAGGCCTGGACTGTAAAGCGGATCGATGAAACCGGCGGCGTCGCCCACTGCAGCCCACCCGTCGCCGCAGACTTTCTCGCTGTGATATGGCAACATCGACAAAGCGTGCACGTCGCCTTCGATCACGCGCGCGCCCCCAAAGATTTCGCGACCGATGGGATTACTGAGGATGTGATCATGCATCCGTTGCCCCAGGCTTCGTCCTTCCGGTAATTTGAAAATGCGGTTGTCGTAAACGATGCCGGCGCTGACGTCACCGCCCTGCAACGGAATAATCCACACCCACCAGCCGCGGCCGAAGAGATGATTCGTTGCCCATTCACGCGCCGTGAGACAACCGTTAGCGTAACCGGGAAAACGTTCTCGCCATTCGTAGCTGTCCCACTCTTTCACACCAGTGAATCGCGCCCAGACAGC
Organism: Verrucomicrobiota bacterium; assembly: GCA_003220005.1. Classification (GTDB taxonomy): domain Bacteria; phylum Verrucomicrobiota; class Verrucomicrobiia; order Chthoniobacterales; family UBA10450; genus Udaeobacter. The sequence goes on from QHRD01000159.1 coordinate 1,845, forward strand.
ATTGATGGGATGCTCGGTGTTCGGGCGAAGATGTCCGAGTTTCCGGGCCAACATGGTCGCGCGCCCTGTGGCATCAATTACCCAACGCGCGCGGGCAGTGCGTTCGCCGCCATCGAAAGTGGCGCTGACATTTTGGCCGTTGTCATTATTTAGCTCGAGATTTGTTACCTTTGCCGGACGCCAGAGCTCGCAACCTGCCTGCACGGCGAGGTCAAGCATGTGCGAGTCGAGCTTCGCCCGATCGACTTGAAAGCCCGGCAACCGGCTTTGGTAACGTGTGCCGATCTCGACGCAATCGTCAAAGCGCTGGTCAGGCTGGTTCGAGAACCACAGGCGTAATCCCTGTTTGGCCAGTTGATGATGGCCGAGGTAATGGGTGAGACCCAAAACCCGGGTCATATAACAACTGCTTACTTCTGTGGTCGATTCGCCGACCTTGCGATCGAACGCGGCTGTCTTTTCGATGATAAGGACGCGCGCTTCGGGTCGTTTGCGTTTGAGCATGAGCGCCGTCGCCGCGCCGGAAAACGCGCCGCCAATGATCACGACATCGTAATCGAAGTTCATCGCAGCAGAAACAATGCGCTTCCGGCGTCTAAAGGCAATTACATCCGCGATGGATGTTTAGTTCACCACGGCGGTCTTTTAGTCTGGGGGAGCGAGGCTCCTTGCGAAGCCACCTTGCACATTCAACGTTGAAGGTTCCAAATGGTGACCCTCACAAACGCGCGTTTGATTTTTCCCGATGGAATTCGCGATGGCTTGGAAGTTGTCGTGGAGCAAGGAAAAATTGCCGACATTCGTGAGCAGGCACGAGCGCGTGGCGAAAATGTCGTCGACCTTAACGGAAATTATCTCGCACCTGGTTTTATTGATCTTCACGTTCACGGCGCGCTCGGCCGCGACACCATGGACGGCTCCGTCGAAGCGTTCCGCACAATTTGCGATTATCATGCTAGCGGCGGCACCACCTCCCTTCTGCTCACCACGGCGACAGCACCGCCTGAAAAACTGGTCGAGGTCTTGGGAGCGGTCCGAGATTGTCGATCGTCTATCAGCGCGATTGGGGGCGTTCATTTGGAAGGCCCGTTCATTTCAAAAGCAAAGCGCGGCGCGCAACGCGCGGAATTCATTCGGGATCCCTCTCCGGCCGGCGTGCGGCAATTGCTCGATCACGCGGGCGCGATCAAACGCGTCACGATTGCGCCCGAACTTCCAGGAGCGCTCGAGGCAATCGAAAGTTTTCGTGCGCATGGAATCAGCGTGAGCGGCGGACATAGCGATGCTTGGGATGAGGGGGCGCGCGCGGCGTTCGATCGTGGCATGCGCAGCGTAACGCACACATTCAATTGCATGTCGTCGGCGCGGCGCCGCGGGGTCTATCGAGTCGGCGGGTTGCTGGAGTTCGCTTTGAGTGAGCCGCAGATCAGTTGCGAATTAATCGCGGACGGCCATCACGTGTCGCCGACTTTGATGAAGATGCTGTATCGCGCCAAAGGCGCGGACGGCATTTGCCTCGTGACAGATGCAACGGCTGGCGCTGGCTTGCCGGATGGATCGCGATTTTCGCTCTTCGGCAATGATTGCATCGTGGAGAGCGGCGTCTGTTTGCTCGCAGATCGCTCCGCGCTTGCCGGCAGCACCTCGCGCATGATCGAGCTTGTACGAACAATGGCGCAGACGATCGATGTTCCGTTGCATGAAGCGATCGCAATGGCGACGCAAAATCCTGCGTGCGCGATCGGCCTCGAAACGAAGGGTCTACTGGCTGTCGGCGCGGACGCAGATTTGGTCGTTCTCTCACCGGATTTGCGGGTGTTGCGTACATTCGCTGCCGGCGAAGAAACCTGGTCTGAGTAACACAACGGCTTTCGCCCGATGTCTCAGATTCACTAAAGGTGGAAACCATTTCAACGGCTTCTTGTGATAGCCAAACCGTTAAGACGCTTCGCGACTCGTTAGGCCTCATTTCACCGGGCTAAAGCCACGGCGTGAATGAGAGGTCACAGGGACATCAGAAATTCTGCGATGTCGAGCGAAGCGCGGGGACGGCTGAGCTTATGGATGTTCGCGGCCCATTCGCGCCACTGTTTTGCGTCATTGGCGAACGCGCGTTCGATTTGGGCAACGACTTCTCCTGGCGAGATTGCGATCACACCGGAATTGGTTTCAACGATCAGGCGGGCGTTGCCTTCCTCCTGGCCGGCAACCACGTGGTTGATGATCATTGGACACCCGGCGGCGATCGTCTCCTGCACAGTCGCGCCGCCGGCTTTTCCGATGAGCAAATGGCTTTCGTGCAGCATCCGCGGAAGCTGGTCTGTCCATCCAACAATCTTTGTGGCATGGCCATTTGTCGCCGCCTCGATTGCCGGCCGGAGTTTATCAGCGCGGCCGATCGTTACCGTAAGATCGACATCAAGCTTTACGAGTAACCCCGCCAGTTCCGGTGCGCCGCGCGTCGCAGCGTGGATCATGTGCAAAACGCGAGGCTTCGAATTGTGAGAATTTAATTGTCGATCGTTGGTGAAATCCGCAAATTTCGGGCTGACAGGAAATCCAAATATCTTGATTTTCTCCGGCACAACTCCCGTCGATCGCAGGACGGAGGCGCTTTGTTCGTTCGCAACGAGGAAATAATCAGCGGGGGAGCGGTACCACGAGGCGTTAATGGTGATCGAATCCGTGACGACTACCACACATTTGCAGTGCCTCTCGGGTCCCAAAATCTCCTGAAGCATATTCGCGTAGGCCGGGAACGAGCAAACTACCATGTCCGGGCGAAAATGGGCGAGCAGCGGAGCGAAATGATTCTTAAGGCGGGTCAATCGCCGAAATTCCGTGTCGTAATCTGTCTTGCGATCGAGCCAGCGATAAACGATCCCCCAGGCGCCCGGTGCAGAATTCACCAGCGCCAGATAACTTCGGCGCACGAACTCATTGATTGGTCCATAAGCCTCGGCACACAGATCCCGCAATTCCACGTCGGCCTGGTTCGGTGCGACGCGAGCGAGACCGTCGCGTATTCCTCGCGCGGCGCTGTTGTGACCCTCTCCGAAGCCAGCCGTGAGAATCAGGATTCTTTTTTTCATCGATCGTTAGGCAACATCGAACAAGGCTGTCATGTTGAGCGAAGCGAAACATCTCTGGCTATTCTCTTGGTCGAAGAAATAATCAGAGATTCTTCGCTCCGCTCAGAATGACATCTCTGATGGCTAGTTACTCGCACAAGTCCCGCGACTGCGGGAGACTTTAATGGATATTTACGTGAGGCAAAGTAAACTCTGCCGGCGATGAAATATCTCGGATTCATCTGGCGCGTTTTGCGCCGGCTGGTTTGGGAAACGGCGACCGATAACACGACTGGCCTGGCCGCGCAGATGGCGTATCTGCTTCTATTCGCGCTGGCGCCCGGATCACTCTTTCTCTGGCATCTGGTCGGTCTTTTCGGCACGGATCCAACCAAGTTGCATCGGATGTTTGTTTTCTTGAAGAGCTTCATGCCGCCGGATCGAAAAGTGCAGGACATTCTGGATTCTGCGATGGCCAATGTGGTGGTGACAGGTTCGAGCGGTCTGCTTGCGAATGCAGGCATCGTTCTCGGAATCTATTTCGGGACCGTCTTTATCGCGACGATTTCACGGGCCCTAAGCCATACGTATGGAATGAGGGAAGATCCTCATTGGTGGTCGAAATACATCATCTCGTTTTTCATGCTGTTTTGGTTTGGGATCGTGATCGTGGTTTGTTTTAACGCCATCGTCTTCGGCGAAACGCTGGCTGGCATCGCGGAAGTGAATTTTCAATTGAACGTGCCGCTCCAGGAATGGGTGGCTTATCTCAGTTTACCATCAACCTGGGTAGCGCTGGTCGGGCTGGCGCTGGCATTGTATCTTCTGACGCCGGAGAATTATCTCACAATCCGACAAGCGCTTCCGGGAGCTACTTTCTTCGCGACTGGATGGATCATCGCGACGAAACTTTTTCAATTCTACGTCGCAAGATACGACCGCTACAACCCAACGTACCTGGCGCTGGCATCCATCGTCGTGCTGCTCACCTGGATGTATCTGACTTGTTTGCTGCTGTTGTTGGGCGGCAAATTGAACGCTATTCTTCGCCGGGAACGCGAAAGAATGCGCCGGGCTGTGCCGGTTGCTCCAGCGACTGCTGCGCGTGCCGCGTGAAATCGAAGTTAACTTTTGTAACTTTTTTAACAAATCGCCACTGTAAGCGTTGATCGCGCCGCGCGCTCTGTTACTCTCCGTCGCAGTGGCGCGTTTTCGCATTTGGGCTGCACTTGCCGTTGGCGCGATCGCCGCAGGTCTCCTTTACGCTCAAGTCAGTGAAGAGCAGGAAAGCCGGCGCGGCCAATCTGACTACGGTGAGGCGCATGTCGCGTCCTCTCCGAAACCAAAAAAATCTCCGAGCCCCTCGGCGAAGAAAGCGACCCGCAAATCAACGAAGAAGCATCGACCGTCTGCGACGCCAGAAAAAGAGGCTACCGCATTTCCAAGAGCAAAATTAGCAAGCGACGAGGAGGAAACACCAAACCCGACACCCCGCGAGACGCCCGAACCCAGCGCTTCAGCGAAATCAAAACGTCCTCACGCGGCCACATCTAAACCGAAATCAAAGAAATCGCGCGAAAAAGAAACCGCACACAAAACCAGGAAAACAACCAAGCTCGCGCGGACAGAAGAAGAAACACCAAAGCCAAGAAAAACGCCAACGCCTCGTGCAGAAGAAGAGCGCGCGGCGGCGCCGGAAAAACCGACGCCGCCTCCACCGCGCGCGGTAGCTGTGCCGACTCCGGCGTCTTGCCCAACGCCAAAAATTCCGCGGGTGGTTCCGGCGGAGCAACGCGCCCAGGTTCTGGTCGAAAAGTCCGGTATCGAGGAAGACCAGGGCTTCGAGCCTCCGCCATCGCCGCCGCCGCGGAGACTCGGTTTCTGGCCCTGGAGTCGGCCGACCAACTACCGTTATCTCACCAGATCAGTTATCGAAGCGATCCGACGTGCACCAGTGAAACGGCGCCGCTGGCAATTTATTGTGGTGCACAATAGCGGCACGCGGCAGGGAAACGCGCGGGCTTTTGATTATTATCATCGGCACGTCCGCCGGATGCAGAATGGTCTTGCCTACCATTTCGTGATCGGAAACGGCACTTCCACGGGCAACGGACAAATGGAAGTGGGCGATCGCTGGCGGCGTCAGATCAATGGCGGCCATGTGCACAGCGATTATTTGAACAACATTTCGCTCGGCATTTATTTGGTAGGCGATTTTAATCGGGACCAACCAACGCGCGCACAACTCGACGCGTGCGAAGAACTCATCCGCTACCTGCGCGACCGTTGCGGCAAGACCGAGAGAGGTCAGATACCTGTGAAGCCACACCGAGAAATAAATCCGCCGCGCTGGCCTACCGATTGTCCGGGAGATGTCTTTCCCTATTCGTGGTTCCGCAGGTTTTAACAACCGCGTGCGGTCCTGGTTGAGAGATAGATTCTCACAAAGAGGGCCGATTTCCCTTGAGTTTGCGATTCTCTCAAGAACATCACGAACGTTTTATGCAAAGACGAATTCTCCGGCCGTGCGCGCCGTGGCTTGTCACGATTCTATCCATGCACATAGGCGCGTTTTCCGTCGTGGCGCAGGAACCCGCGCAGACACAGCAGGGAGTTATCACGACATTCGCGCCGATTGTCGAGAAGGTCGCGCCGAGCGTTGTAACAGTGTTTACGACTCAGACAGTGTCGCGCGGTCTCTCACAGTCTCCGTTTTCCGATGATATACTGCGTCAATTTTTCGGCGGGCAATCACCGCAGACGCAGGGCAAACAGACGCTGCAAGGGCTTGGCTCAGGCGTGGTCGTTAGCCCGGACGGATACATTCTCACTGCCAACCACGTCGTTTCGGGCGCGGATGAAATCATGGTTGGGCTCGGCACGGAACTCCGCAAATATAAGACGAAGAAAGTCGGCACCGACCCGGGCACGGACGTGGCATTGTTGAAAATCGAAGAGAAAAATCTGCCCGCGATCGCATTTGCCGACAGCGATAAAGCGCACGCGGGCGACATTGTGCTTGCGATCGGCAATCCGTTTGGCCTGCGGCAAACGGTCACCATGGGAATCATTAGCGCCGTTGGGCGCGGCGGCATCGGGATCGTCGATTACGAAAATTTTATACAGACAGATGCGGCCATAAACATGGGCAACTCTGGCGGCGCGCTGGTCGATACCGAGGGGCGATTGTTAGGCATCAACACGGCGATTTTCAGCCGAACCGGTGGAAACCAAGGCATCGGCTTTGCCATTCCGGCGAATCTCGCGCGTGACGTGATGCAAAGCCTGCGCGAAAAAGGTCGCGTCGTGCGCGGCTACATCGGCGCGGCTGTGCAAACGCTCACGCCGGAGCTGGCTGACGCGATGAAGCTCAAAGGCCACCCAACCGGCGCGCTAGTAAGCGAGGTCACTCCTAAAAGTCCTTCAGAAAAGGCCGGGATGAAAACCGGTGATGTGATTATAGCCGTTAACGGAAAGAAAATCAGTGATGCGCGCGAGCTGCGTTTGATGATTGGCTCAATGGCGCCCGGGACAAAGGTGCAGATGCAGGTTAATCGCGAGGGCCAGAGCAAAACCGTCAGTGTCGAGCTTGCTGAAATGCCTGCGGGTGCGGCTGAGGAGGGGGGCGAGACGACTCCTGAAGAAAGCGCTCAACCTGAAAAGGCCACCGTGTTTGGCGGTGTCGCCGTCGCTGATATAACCGATGACATCCGCACCGCGCTCAATCTTTCAAAAGAGGTCAAAGGTGCCGTAATTGCAGAAATTGACGCCGATTCGCCCGCCGGAAAAGCTGGGCTTCGCGAAGGCGACGTAATCCAGGAAGTGAACAAGCAGCCGGTCAGAAATGCGAAGGATCTGGTGGCCATCAGTAAGAAATTGAAGCCGAACGAAAAGATTCTGATCCGCGTTTGGAGCCAGGGGCGCAGCGGCTTTGTGGCGCTGGAACCGAAATAACGTTCTCTTCTTCTAAAACGACCCGGGGACCCGTGTGCACTCCGAAAGCTTTCGCGAAAACGAACCGGCATCTCTGATGGATTTTGCACGAAGTGCTTTGGAGTGCGATGCGCCTTCGCATCGCTTTCCCGGGGTTAAGAGCTTCCGCCAAAATCGAATTTGGAGAGCTCGATTCGCCTCAAATATCCAAAAGCACTCTGGCCCTCCAGCCGCCGTCCTTTTTTTCAACAGAGAAATCGTGAAGCGTGACCGCTTTTACGTCCGCACGCTGATGATGCCGCGCCGCGTCCAACGGTTCGCCGGCGACTTCTGCTTTCCAAAAATATTTTTCATCTTTCACTTGAATCTGCGCGTGGCGGACGCGCAGTAGGAGGCGCTCGGCGTCCTTGAAGTAAATCAGCTCCTGCAGAAAATTGAACAGCAACATGTCGAGCTCGTCGTTTGAGAGGTCGATGTGTCGCGTTTCGCGCGGCTCAATGGAGTCGAGATTGTCGATCATCACGTTTATCGTCGCGTCAGCCGCGTCGCTGAACAATTCCGGCAGATCGCGGCCGGTCGCTTCAAACGCGATGTCGGCGGTGCCGATTTCTTCGAGGTAATAGTAGGGCATGAGCAGAATTAAAGATGTGATCGGTGAACAGTGAACCGAATTCAATGCACACACCACCGATCACCTGATCACAGTTCACGGATCACACTCTCTCGTCAGCGACGCATTCGTTAAGCGCTCGGAAAATCGTCTCTCTTTCCACTGCAATCTTCCTACCGATGAAGACCAGTTCTGTTCGATCCGCCTCAAAAGGCTCCAATTCCCAGCGGCCGGCAACGAAATTAAAAAGCTGCGGGCCATCTACGAAGCGAACGAAGCCCTTTGCTCGAATCACAGCCGCCGGAAGGTTACCGGCGAAACGTTCGAACCAATCGCGGGAAAAAGTCTTGTCAGAGGCGAACGTGAACGATTCGAATTCTGGCTGATGCTTGTGCTCCGGTCGCGCGACTTTTTTTTCGCGTCCGATACCAAACAGCAACTCTGGGTCGATTTGGCAGCGCTCGGTCCGAACAATTGCCGCACTCCGGTTAATGTCGCGCAGCTTCTTTTCAAGCGGCTCGATTTCGGTTGCATCGACAAGATCGATCTTGTTCAAAAGCAAGATGTCCGCGCCCTCGATTTGCAGCCGGGTGGTGTGACCGAGTTCTGGGAAACGAACGAGCATGTCGGCATCGATCACCGAAACGACGCCGTCGAGCCGGCATTGCGGCAGCGCGTCCTGAATGTTGAACACGAGCGCTTCGGGTTCGGCGAGGCCGGTGGTCTCGACTACAATCGTCTCCGGCTCGACTTTCTCGATGATCTCGTTGACCGCTGCTTCAAATTCGCCGAGCAACGAACAGCAAACGCAGCCGCCGCCCAGTTCGGCGATACGTACGTTTTTGCCTTCGACCACTTTTGTGTCGATCGCGATCTCGCCGAATTCATTCATCACAATCGCGATCTTCGCCGGTCGTCTCAGAATGTGGCGGAGCAATGTTGTTTTGCCGCTGCCGAGCGGACCGGTGATTAAAGTGATGGGTGTGCGTGGTCGCATTGACAGAAAATCCGAATGTCGAAATCCGAAATTCGAAAGAATGTCTGAAATTCAAAATCTGAATAATCAAAACGCGCCGGGGGCGATTGTGTTTCGGGAATTTGGATTTCTGTCATTCGAATTTGTTTCGGATTTCGAAATTCGGATTTCGGATTTTTTTGCAATTAGCCTTTCACATTCCCAATCGGCGTGAATCGCGCCACCGGCTTACTGATTCCCGCCAGCTCAGTCGCCGCGATTACTTCGTCGATGTCTTTGTAAGCCGGG
>QHRD01000160.1 GCA_003220005.1 Verrucomicrobiota bacterium
AGCGCGTCTTACTTGATTGCGGACAGCGAAGCTCAAGCATTCAGGCAGCGCGTGGTCAAATTGGCCGATGAATATTCGCCGCTAGGAATCGACCTGCACCTTACAGGTCCATGGCCGGCTTACAGTTTTACGGATCTTGACGTTTCTTCTACCAGGATCTCGGCATCATGAATGACCTGGCCTCGAACGACGAGCCGAAGCTGGTCGATCTTTTGGATAGAGTTCTCGCCAGAGGCGCTGTCATAACTGGCAATGTCACGTTATCGGTCGCCGACGTGGATCTGGTGGACCTCAAACTCAGGATTCTCCTCAGCGCCACCGGGACACTGATGAATCCGCGATCGACCAAGTCCCCATTGCATGAAAAGGCAGCCTGATAACATGGGGAATGGCACTTTTCCGCAAGAGAGCAGGAATGTTCTAACGCCGGATCAACGCTTGGAGGAAATCGAGATCGACCTGAACAGATTTGACTCATGGAGCGCCAAGCAATCCGGCGCATGGAGGGCGATTCTTTGACCGATGCTCAAATCGAGCGGATGGGAATCGCATTCCAAAAGATGGAAGTTACGGTAGAAGAGCTGAAAAACCGCTTCGGCTTTTGCGATAACGACTTGAATATCGACCTTGGGCCGTTAGGTAAGCTGTTCTAACACGGAGACTCTATGAGATGTGCTGTCTTCAAGAAACCCAGCGTTTGCCGCTACGCTCCTTTACGCTAGCAGTCCAATTTTTCAGTTCTTGCAGGCTCATGAAATTCACAATCCTCTCTGCGGAAATCTTCGTACGTAATGCTGCAGCGAGTCCGAGATCAATGAATCCAAGCTGCCAGGGATGATGAGCATCTGTGCCCAATGATACCCGCGCTCCCTCCGCGCGTGCTAATCTCAGCAAGCGTACGTTCAGGTCTTGCCGATCGGGATAGCAATCAATTTCAACCGCTTTATCGAGTTCCGCCGCCTCGGCAAAGGTGCGCGACCAATCTGCACTCAGGCCCAGGCGGTAATTGTAAATACGTCCCCGCGGATGTCCGAGAATCTGAATGCGCGGATTGTGCAATGCCGCCAGATATCGTTCGGTCTGATCGCCGGCAACTCGTAAGCGTGAATGGAACGAACCAAGAACCAGACCGAGACTCGAAAGCGACCGTGGATTCCATGTCGCCTTTCCCCCGGGGATTCAAATTCATTTCAATAGAGCGCAGCAGGGTCAACTCTTCCCCATGACGCAGAATTGCCTTATTGGCAGCAGCGATCTCTCGGCCTTGCGCCCGAAGGGCTACTTCGTCAATGCCGCCTGCGATTTTCAGTCCTTTGGAATGATCAGTAATGGCGACGTATTCGTAGCGCCGTTCGATGGCGGCAGTTGCCATTGCGGCGACGGTCCCGGAGCCGTCGCTCCAGCGCGTGTGCATTTGCAGATCGCCGCGCAAAAAATTTTCGCCAGTCCGGGTTTTTTTCTAGAAAAGCATTCGCGTCCGCAAGGCTGAAAAAATCCCGTCGCAATACCGGAATGTTTCCGGTTATCTCCTCCGAATTCCCGATCCAACGTAGGAGGTGTTTTTCTATAAATGGGCCGATTCCCCTTAATTCAAGCAGAGAATGATGGCGCGCGACGAGAGTGGCTGCACTTTCCGGCCAAAACAACGCGCTACGTGCAGCACGTCTAAATGCGCGGACCAAAATGCCAGATTCGAGCTCGGATTGTCGTGCCAGTAGTTCGGCTAGCTCAATGTTAGTTAGCGGCACACGATCCGTTTGATGCGCATTACAAAACGGCCGGGGGGGTAATTATCTCCGCCGCTTCTTGGTTTGCCTGCGGGGCGAGCTTGTTTTTCGCCTTGCTGCTTTCGATTTGCCTTTCGAAGATTTGCCGCGTGTCCGCCCGGCTGCTTGGGGCAACTTACGAGTGGACCTTTTGATGGGACGGCGGCTACGCGAAGGCGTGGAGATCCTGCCAGCCGCAGCCTGTCCGGCGATTGCACCAACCACACCGCCCAGCGCTGCTCCCACCGGGCCGGCAGCTATGCTACCAATGGCAGCGCCTGCTACAGCGCCGGCTGCTTCCGTCGAGATTGGCGGAACATTGACGTTGTTGGCTCGTTGTGAGCTCGCTTTCTTCTTTGGGTTTTTGTGATCGGCCATAAGATAACTCCGCACGTCTATGATGGGAGTCACATTTACTTCGTATGCCAGAGCAGGTACAGCCGTAACAAACTTGAAACCCAGCAGGACAGGTGTGAAATCCGTGAGACAGATCGCCGGGCGAATTGTTTAACGGTCAAACGGTTCGCTACCTCCTTTGCCAGCGCTAGGGTCTGCCTCGCACCAGGTTAATGATCAAGACGACTACCGCGATAATGAGCAGCAAGTGAATAAAGGCGCCAGCAACGTGCCCAATGAGACCCAGCAGCCAGAGAATGAGAAGAATTACAAATATAGTCCAAAGCATTATCGGTTCCTCCAACTAGTTCCTAAGTAACAGCCCAATTATTATACTACCCCCTCTGTAACACGAATGCACAGCTGAAAGCGCGTGCAGGCTTCAATCAGTCTTTGATACGCCCAATCCACTTTGCAAAGACGAAATCTAGTCTGATGGCAACGCAGAAAGAGAAAATCGAAAAACAGACAGAGTCCACGTCTTTTTTCTGCATCGTTAACGATGCATTTCGCATTTGGGCGCGTCGCTCGTCGATTATTCTCGGAAGCGCATGGGCCTTTGCGATTGCGGTGCTAATCGTGGCCATTTGGGGCGCGACGGGGTCGACCTTCCACTTTTCGGACACCTGGCAATTGGTTATCAACACGGGTACCACCATTGTGACATTCCTTATGGTGTTCCTGATTCAGAATACCCAGAACCGTGACGCTAAAGCCACGCACTTGAAGCTCGATGAAATCATCCGTGCGGTTGGGGACGCACGCAATGAGCTTGTGGACCTCGAAAATTTTTCGGAAGACGATTTGAAGAAGTTAGAACAGCAGTTCAAACGTATCCGGGCGAAAGCTGAATTGGATGGCGGCTCAAACGGGGACGCTCCGGTGGAACCGACAGCGGCTTCGCGGAAACCGTGAAAGTAGTCCTGAATACCGAACATTAGGTCAGGTAGGCCTTAGGGGTGTCCTGATCTCAACTTTACAGCGGAGATCCCGAGCAAAACGTAATCGTTTTTGGTGGGGTGGAAAATATGGAAGTGTGCAAGTACAGGCCTAGGGGATATAGTGCCTGTATCCTCGTCGCTCTATCGCGTGGAGCACGATCCATCTTATAGTGGAGAAGAGCTGCAAACGCTTTACGCTGGCGACTGTTTTCCACCCTGTTTCAGAGTGCGGGAAGAAGGTGCGTTATCTGATTCCGAGCAGAGTCCTTAGAAAGAAGTTACTAGGACCGCCTAAGTGCAGCCACGCAACAGAAAAATGAGGAACAAAATCGGGATTGGTATTCCTAGTAGCCAAAGAAGAATATAGCCGGTTGCTCCTGATTGATAAATGCGATCTTTGATTTTCATATCCTCCTTGAGATCGGTTCATCTAAGAGTCCCGCGTGTCTTTTAAACTCCCTCGGGCCATTGCTGAAAACTTTTAGGTGCTTTTCGCTCGAGCGACGGGGTGTACGATTGTAATTGCCAAAGCTTCGGCCATGAACACACGTGAAAAAATGCGATTGAAACCGCCGTTAGCGCCAATGGAAGCGCGTTCGGTTGAGCAAATTCCGGCTGGAGAAGGATGGCAGTATGAACCGAAGTGGGACGGTTTTCGCTGTATTGCTTTTCGTGACGGCGAGCAGATTTTCTTGCAATCAAAGGCAGGTCAGCCACTCGCGCGTTATTTTCCCGATATCGCCGATGCTCTGGGCGGACTGCCAGAGAGATATTTTATTCTCGATGGCGAACTGGTCGTTCCCGTTAGCGGCGCACTGTCATTCCACGAATTACAACTGCGCCTTCATCCTGCGGCTAGTCGTGTCGCGAAACTGGCCAAAGCTCATCCAGCAATGTACATCGTTTTCGATCTGCTCGCGGAAAACGGGCAGGTATTCCTGCAGTACACTCTGCGCGATCGCCGCAGATTTCTCGAAAGATTCGGACGTTCGAATTTTAAAGCGGCCAAGCATTTACGCCTGTCTCCAACGACCACAGATTACGGAACTGCCCGCAAATGGTTTAAGAAAACCGGCGGCGACCTTGATGGTATTATCGCGAAACGCCTTGATGCTGCATACGCTTCCGGCGAACGCAGCGCAGTCGTCAAGGTTAAGCGGATCCTGACAGCTGACTGCGTTGTTGGCGGATTTCGTTATGCACGGGGCGCCCGCGTGATCGGTTCTCTTTTGCTCGGACTTTATGGAGAAAATGGCTTGCTTCATCACGTCGGATTCACGTCCGCTTTCAACAAATCGGAGCGCCGCGACTTAACAAAGAAATTCGAAACATTAAAGGAATCACCCGGATTCACCGGGAGCGCCCCCGGGGGACCAAGCCGGTGGAGCACAGATCGTACAGGCGAATGGGAACCCGTCGCTCCGCGAGTTGTCGTAGAAGTCACGTATGACCATTTTACCGGAGGTCGATTCCGGCACGGCACAAAAATTCTTCGCTGGCGTTCCGACAAAGCGCCTCGGCAGTGCACGATGGATCAAGTGGATTACCACGAAGGAAAGTCGCTCGCTCTTTTACAGTCCTAACGTCTCGCCGGACTGCCAACCTTTGAGCTAACGTCGGCGCGTGCGTTCACGCACACCTGCGACCCACTTCCTCAGCGCTTCCACCGTCATGAAATTCACAATTCTATCAGACGGAATTCTTGCACGCATTGCTCCGGCGAGGCCCAGATCGATAAATTCAAGTTGCCACGGATGATGAGCATCTGTGCCGAGAGAAATACGCGTGCCATGCTTTCGTGCAATCTTGAGCAGGCTAACGTTCAAATCTTGCCGATCCGGGTAGCAATCAATTTCAAGTGCCTTATCGAGCTTGGCGGCCTCGGCAAAAACGCGATGCCAGTCTGCCTTCAGGCCGATGCGGAAATTATAAATGCGACCGCGCGGGTGGCCAAGGATTTGAATGTGTGGATTGCGCAGCGCGGCAAGGTAGCGCTGCGTTTGGTCTTCCACTACGCGAAGCGCGGAATGAAATGAGCCTAGGACCAAGTCTAATGCTGTTAGAGATGCTGGTAGCATGTCTCCTTGACCGCGTGGGTTCAGATTCATTTCAACCGAGCGAAGCACAATCAGGTTTGCGCCCGATCTCGAAAGCGAGAGGTTGAGCTTCGCTATTTCGGCCCTCTGTTTTTTTAAGCTGCCTTCATCGATCCCACCTGCGATTTTCAAGGTCTTGGAATGATCAGTGATCGCGATGTATTCGTACGACCGTTGCTTTGCCCCATCAGCCATTTCAGCGGCCGTGCCTGAGCCATCGCTCCAGCGAGTGTGCATTTGCAAGTCGCCCCGCAGTTTGTTACGCCAAGCAGGGGTCCCTGCAAGACGCTGTCTGGCTTCAGCAAGGGATATGAAATCAAAGCGGATTGCCGGAACTGGTTTCGTTCCGCGCGGAGGCTTGTCGATCCAACGCCGAATCTGTCTTTCGATAAATGGACCAATTCCGCGCAATTCTGTTAGCGAACGCTTCTGCGATAAAAGATCAGATACTTCTTCCGGCCACAGGAAGGCGCTCCGCGCAGCTCGACGGAAAGCGCGAGAAAGGATTCCTGTCTCCTGCTCCGCTTGCTGAGCAAGTAGTTCTGCAATCTCAGTATTTGATAGCATACCTGGGAATCGATCCAGAATTGGTTTTCACGCTGGCGCGCATTCTTTTCTCTTCGTGCGATTTAATAGTGATGCCAGAGACAGCGAATGAAATTTCCCAGCAGCCTGAAGTTCGCAAGGAGCTCCAACGGGCTACCGGCGAAAAACGCCACGAAAAGGTTAAAGCGGGTGGAAGGGATCGATTCTGGTTTGCTACGCACGCGCTAGTTTTTATCGGTTGCGTAGTGTTGTACATGGCGCTCGGCTCGAAACTAATTCCCTTACAGCAAAATGCGCTCGGTTTGGCTGACCGGATTTTGCGTGGCATAGGATTGATGGTGGTTGTGCTGGCAATCGCGCGAGCTATCTCCGTGTATGGGCTAGCCCGCCTCGAGGACCCTTCGACTCGTTTCACACTCCAACGTGTCCTTCATCTAGCCGTTGCGCTTGTTATTGCCGTCATCGTTGTATCTACTGTGTTTGTAAACTGGTATGCGGGACTTGCGGCGCTCGGGGTAGGTTCAATCATTCTCGGCCTGGCCGTTCAAACCCCGATGAAAAGCTTCGTCGCCTGGATATACATCCTCGTTCGTCAGCCTTACCGGGTAGGCGATCGGATTAAGATCGGCGATGCCACTGGCGATGTCATTGACGTTGGTTACCTCGATACCACTCTCTGGGAATTCGGCGGCCACTACATTTCAGGCGATCATCCCAGCGGCCGTCTGATTAAGTTCCCGAACGAAAAGGTGCTCGACGAGATCATTTACAATTACTCGTGGCCGCTTTTTCCTTACATCTGGAACGAAATTAAATTCCATGTCGCGTACAATGCCGATCTGGAGTTCATCGCCAGCACGATGCAGAGAATTACAGAGGAGGAGATCGGGGAGGAAATGATGGAACGCGTAGAAACATTTCGTGATCTGCTTGCCCGTACGCCCGTGGATGAGTTGGAAGTACGCGAGCGACCCCGCGTTATTTTTCGCGTAAGCGAGAACACGTGGCTTGAAGCGATTGTCCGCTATGTCGTTGCACCGCGTGAAGCCGGTCGTGTTAAGACGCGCCTGATCAAGAAGCTTCTCGCGGCACTCAACGCGGCTCCCGAACGGGTGATGTTTCCAGCTGGAGCCAATCGTTAACCCTGACCGGGGCAGTCGTAGCAGCTTCGGATGCATGCACTAAGCAAGAAGACTCGCACACAAATGGCACCAGAAGCCGCTCTCGCTGATAATGTTTCCGCAGCCAAAGAAGCTGGTTTGCATTACGTCCATGACGATCCTCCTGGCTACACGCGAAGAAGGGGTGGCCACCAGTTCAAGTACTTCGATACAGAAGGAAAGCCAATTCGCGATCAGCAACGCCTTCTTCGAATTAAACGCCTGGCTATTCCGCCAGCCTGGAGTGATGTCTGGATTTGTCCCTCGCCCAGCGGCCACATCCAAGTGACCGGGCGTGACGCGCGTCGGCGCAAGCAATATCGTTATCATGATCGCTGGCGGGAATCGCGAGACGAAACCAAGTTCGGACGCCTGGCCGCGTTCGCCGAGGCGTTACCCAGGATCCGGCGGAGACTCGCCAAGGACATCAAATTGGCAGGGTTGCCACGCGAAAAAGTTCTGGCAACCGTTGTGCAACTGCTGGAGCGGACTTTTATTCGCATCGGCAACGAGGAGTACGCGCGAAACAACAAATCATTCGGCTTGAGCACGATAAGAGGCCGACATGTGACTGTGCGGGGCGCACAGTTGCGCTTTCGTTTTCGCGGAAAGAGTGGGCGCCAGCATGAAGTCGATGTAACGGACCGGCGGATCGCTAAAATCGTTTCAAAATGCCAGGACCTGCCGGGTCAGAAACTATTCCAATACATCGCGGATGATGGCGAGGTTCGAGATATCGCCTCGGAGGACGTGAACGATTATTTGCGCGAAATCGCGAGTGGAAATTTTACCGCGAAAGATTTCCGCACTTGGGGAGCAACAGTGCTGATGGCCATCGCTCTCAGTGTGCAGGGAAAATTTACAAGCCGGAAACAGGCGATGGCCAATGTCAGGTCAGCCATTTGCGCAGTGGCCGAATTTCTTCGCAATACGCCAGCGATTTGCCGCAAGTGCTATGTACATCCGGCCGTCATCGAAGGTTACCTAAATAGGACGCCAATTGCCGGGCTTACTTCGGCACGCAAAAGCACTGGGCTGTGGGATCTTCGAGCGGCTGAGAAAGCGGTGCTGAAATTCTTGCGGACACCACTCTCAAAGGATCGGAACAGCGGCTAGCTCTGTTCGCAACATCCGAAGCGGCCAGTTGACTGGTAGCTTCCGAAGTAATTAAAGAAAAGATGAAAGATCTCCGTTTTCCAGAACCGTATCAATCAACTGCTGCAAAACGAGCGGTTCCCGCTCATTGCAAGCGACAACATATGTCGGATGTCTGGGTAAGTGGAGATCTTCAATTATCGCAGGGGACACTAACAAGGGGAAGCGTATGAACTTATCTGTTGAAACAAAATTGGCCACAGCGCTGGGAGCAAGCTTTGTTGGTTTGATTCTGGGTGTTATGGCGCAAACACAAAGCGACAGCCGAACAGCACCTGAATACGGTATGATTGACAACCCGGCGTTGACCAATCCAAGCCGAAACGAATTTCAAAGTTCGTCATCGCGCGGCACGGCGCGGGAATCGAATGATGCGAATGGAGCGCATCCACGCAACGCACGTCGGCAAAATTCGCAGGTGGATCATTCATATGACGATTAAAGCGTCTTCCCGCTCAGAACAACATGCCTGAGCGGGACATCGCCTTCAGTCGAAGCCGAACCGTCAAAGGTCAGCGCTTTCTTCGTGCAGCTTTGGCTCCTTCTTTGCCCAGCGCCGTGCGCGTTCGCTTCGGCAGATGCGCAATCGTTCTCTTTCGTCGCGCTGCCTTAACCGCTTTTTCGATGTTTCGCTTTGCAGCGCGCCGTTGCTTCCCGGTTGTCATGCAGCCACTTACCAACGGTCGGAACTAGCTCCGGCCAACTCTGGCTCCATAAGAGCTTCCGGATTTACTACGCCCTCGGCCAGCTGATTCAGCGTCTCGTTCGTTTCGGATTCCTCGTCGAGAGTCTTTTGCAAAAGCTCAGCGGACTTATCCTTTCCAAGTAACTGAGCAAATGTGCGGACACTGCCATAACCCGCAATTTCGTAATGTTCGACTTTCTGCGCGGCTACGATAATACCGGCATCAATCACGGACTGATCGCCATCTTGGTGAAGAATTTCCGATCCTTCTTCAATGAACCCTTTCATGGCGCGGCAGGTTTTGCCCTTCGGTTTTTCGCCAATCTCTTCGAAAACCTCTTCGAGGCGTTCGACGTGGGACGTGGTTTGTTCCAGATGTTTCTGGAACGCATTCTTTAACTCCTCCGATGAGGCGCCTTTCGCCATTTTTGGCAATGCTTTGAGCAGTTGGTTCTCTGCGTTATACAGGTCTCGCAATTCATTTGTGTACAGTGTTTTTAACGTATCGAGCTTCATGTTTTCCCTTTCTATTCCTAATTGATTTTGAATTTTTGGTGTCCAGTGTGCACTGGACGCCGACTCTAAATAAGAACGCGCCGAAAGAGAGAATTGCGCGTCTTTGATTAGAAAATTTTTTCTAAGCGTACGTAATCAACTGAGACCCAGGCGCAACCATGGCATCCCGGCATGACATCTGTCCGTAGCGCAATCGGGAACCCACTCTTTGCCGGTGAGTGCGCATGTCACGGAAGCTTTCAGCTTGTCACTTTTTTAATTCATCACGCACACGTGATGCGTGTCCGGGTTGCGAATACTTAACGAAAAAAGAAAGGGCACGTCAGATGCACCTGACCAATAAAGTTAAAGAAATGGGTGCCACAGGATACATCCTGCTTTGGCTCCTGGGCATTCCGATCCCAATTTTGCTGCTAATTTTCCTGTTGCGCGGTTGCACGTAATGCAAATGAAGGAGGTGACGAGCTAAAAAATCCTATGGGCACAATTCTATTAATTATTCTCATTCTTCTGCTGATTGGAGCGCTACCTGCCTGGCCGTACAGCCGGGGCTGGGGCTTCTATCCCAGCGGCGGACTCGGCTTGATTCTTGTGATCATAATAATCCTGGTGCTGTTGCGTGCCATTTGAGCAGAATCGCGCGATGTGCCGAG
>QHRD01000161.1 GCA_003220005.1 Verrucomicrobiota bacterium
AATCGATACCTAAAACTTTAGCCATAAATTAAAAATCCTTTCTTGGGTCGAGTCGGGCCGACGGACTCATGTGCCGCAGCGAGATTTCGCCCCACAAAATCTAAGCAAGCAATGGGCCAGCAGCGCGTGCTGCGCCGTAAGCCCTTCTTCTATGAGACATTAGCGCTACTTAGAGGTCAAAGCAACCCGCTTGAACTGGGCCAATTCATCTCGATTTAACGCTCGTCACAAGAGCACTTCGCGCCAATCCGACACGCTTTCTCGCATCAGCTGAGCACTCAGACCTCGCAGTCCAAAGAGTTCCCTGCATGGGGCGCGTGTAAGGACAAAAATCGCAATAGAAACGAAATTCTGTTTCGCGAATGCGCGCACCGCGGTAAAATTTTCGCGTGCGACAATATCACGATCTGCTCCGCCTGGTCCTCGAGAAAGGCCGGGCCCGCAGAGATCGCACCGGCACAGGAACTTTATCAGTTTTCGGTGCGCAGACTCGGTTTGACCTGCGCCCTAATGGGCCAGGGTTCCCGTTGCTCACAACAAAAAAGCTCCATATCAAATCCATCATTTATGAGCTGCTCTGGTTTTTGCGCGGCGATACGAACGTTCGTTACCTCAACGAGCACGGCGTCACGATCTGGGATGAATGGGCCGACGAAAAGGGCGAGCTCGGTCGGGTTTATGGCGCGCAGTGGCGGGATTGGCGCGGGGCAAACGGCGCGCGCGTGGATCAAATCGATAACCTCATCACACAAATCAAATCAAACCCACAGAGCCGGCGTTTGATAGTGAGCGCATGGAATCCGGCCGAGATCGAGAAAATGGCGCTGCCGCCGTGTCACGTGCTGTTTCAGTTTTATGTGCAGGATGGCGAGTTAAGCTGCCAGCTTTACCAGCGCAGCTGCGATCTTTTTCTGGGGGTGCCGTTCAACATCGCAAGCTACGCGCTGCTCACGATGATGCTGGCCCAGGTCGTTGATCTCACGCCGGGCGATTTCGTCCACACTTTTGGCGATCTGCACCTTTACAACAATCATCTCGAACAGACGCGCGAGCAGCTCTCACGCGATTGTCGACGGCTACCGCGAATGCGATTGAATCCAGCCATCAAAGATATTCGCGACTTCAAGTTCGAAGATTTCGAACTCGTCGGCTACGATCCGCATCCGTCAATCAAAGCGCCAATTGCCGTCTAGGTTTTCATTCCGGGAACGTGCGACTTTCCCGCAGTGTACGGGTTTAAATGCAACGTGAGGGTCCTCTTCGGTTTCACAATCTTTGTCTGCGCCACCGCTTTGTCGCGCGCAGAAACTTCAGTGGAGATCGATTTGCAGCGACAGATGGCGTATCTCATCGACAACGGCCGCCCAGTATTGGCATCGCCGATTTCCAGCGGACGTTACGGGCATCTCACCCGGACCGGTTCATTCAAAGTTCTAGAGAAGGAAAGGAGTCACTATTCGAGTATGTATGGGAAAATTGTCGATGCGTACGGCAACACCATCGTAGCCGATGCCGATGCGGACATGCACGTCGCTCGCTGCGTCCCATGGCTGTGTTCGCATGCCACAACAGCTGGCAATTGCCTTCTTCAATTCCGTCAGTGTCGGTACTCCGGTGACCGTGTTTGGCAGAACACCCGTTGATCGGTACTCGGGCCAATCGCAGTCCGCCTTTCAGCGGGGTCCGCGCTTCGGGCCGCCGATGGGTCCGCGGTATGCGCCGCCTCCTCCGTTCCCCTGGTGCCGGTAAGGATCGAAAGCTCGCTGTAGGGTGCGCTGTCTTCAGCGCATCATCTTGTCCGCTGAGACAGCGGACGATACAGACCTCCTATTGCGGACTCGTTGGCGCTTGATGGTTAGCGCTGGCGGTCTTTGGGCCGCGCGAAAAATCGACAAGGTCAGCGAGGATGTTTAGTGCCTCGTCCCGTTCCGGATCGATCGCCGGTTCCTTGTTGTTGTCACCGTTGGAACCGGCACCGCTGCCGGTCAAATCCGAGTCCGCATCGGGAGCGGCTTCCGGATCTACTTTCGGGGCGACACCGTTCTTTTTCGCCTCGGCCAATTTTCCAGGATACATGACCAATTGGAGATTCGGCTTATCGACTGTGTCGAGAGTCACCCGATAAATGCGCGGCTCTTCCTGGTTGCGCGCGAGGCGCTCTTTCGAGCGCGTTTCCTTACGCAGTTTGTCGTCTGCGATTTCCTTCTTTCGCACATCTTCGTTCAGCGAAATTCGATTCTCATCGATCTTGTGGCGCAAACGATCCATGTCTTCCATGACGTAATGAAATTCAGGATCGTTCTTTACGCGGTCTTCCGCGCGGCGTCGCAATTGATCGATAAACAGCGAATGCGTGTCGGACCATTTCGTGTATTTCGCCTTGGTCACTTCGTCGTACGGCAACGCGTTCTTTAGCGCACTTTCGCCGAACTCCGGCAGATCACTCAAGCTCGGCAGGATAATATCGGAAGCCACGCCATGCAGTTGAGTAGAACCGCCAGCGACTCGATAAAATTTTTGGATCGTCAATTTCAATGCACCGTCTTCATCGGAGTGACTACCGAGTAGAGAAGCGAACCGGCTGATCGGGAGGATTGTTTGCACGGTGCCTTTGCCAAACGTGTTCTTATCACCAACGATCACCGCGCGACCGTAGTCCTGGAGCGCAGCTGCAAAAATTTCGCTCGCGGACGCGCTTTGCCGGCTGGTCAAGACCACGAGCGGGCCGTTATAAGCGATGCCATTGTCCGGATCAGACGAAATTCTAACGTAACCATTGTAATCTTTCGTCTGAACGATCGGGCCAGATTTCAAAAACAAGCCGGTGAGCGAGAGCGCCTCTTCCAGTGAGCCACCCCCATTCCGTCGTAGATCCACCACCAGCCCGGCGATGTTTTCTTTCTTCAGCCGCTTAAGCAGCGCCAGCACATCGCGCGTGGTGCTCTTCTGGTGTTTGTCCATGTCGGCATAAAAAGAGGGCAGCGTTAGCCAACCGAGTTTTATCGGCTCCCCGTTCTCGTCTTTTCTAATAATGATATCGGCGCGGGCTTCCTGATCTTTCAGTTTAATTTCATCGCGCACGAGCTCGACATTTTTCCTGCGCGACGGATCGGTGGCATCCGAGGGAATGGCGAGCAAACGCACACGCGTGCCTTTTTTTCCGCGGATCATCTCGACAACTTTGTCGAGGCGCATCTCGCGAACATCGACAAACTCAGCCGGGCCCTGTGCGACGGCGGTGATCTTGTCGCCGACCTTCAAGCGTCCGTCCACCTGTGCAGGTCCGCCGGGCACCAGGCTCTCAATTTTCGCATAGCCATCTTCCGAGCGGAGCATGGCGCCTCGTACGCCTGGGCGAGGGCGTCCAGATAAAGCTTCATTTGCTCGTCCTTGTCCTGCTCATGAACGGTGCGGCCGAGGCGATCATAACGGCGAGTAACCAGTTGCGGGGCCGGCTCAATTGGATGTTCGCTTAGATGCTCCTGTAACAACTCGTTTGCGATACGCCCGCGCCAGAGCTGGTCGGCTTCCGCTTCATCTTTCGGCCATGAAGATTTTTGACGGCTCATCTCAACCGTTGTGTTGCTCTTGAAATCTATCGGCTGTTTCAACAGCTCTTTTATCTTGGCCGCCCGATCGTCAACGCGCTTCGTATACAATGCGTATATGTCGTAAGCGGGTTTCAGGTTCCCAAGCAACACGTCCCCCGCCATCGAGCTGCTGTATTTGTCGCTCAGTTCATCGACATCCTTTTGAGTGAAAAACAGATGACTGAAATCGAGCATCTCCAAATACGACTGCAGGAACTTGTTCGAAACTTCCTCATTAAGCTTTTGACGGGTGTAATGGCCTTCCTCCAGGAGCCGGCCCACCGACATGGCGATCGTTTCCTTCGAGCTCGGCAAGGCAGGTGGAGCCGCGATTGTGGCCGTAAAAAGAATGGCGCAAAGCGCCAGTGATCGTCGCAAAGATAATCTCATCGATGAAAAAGCGGTTTAGCACCTTGGCAGATTTCACGATCAAACGCAAGATGGCAGCCGATTGCAAGCAATCAGCTGGGTCGCCCGGTTAGTTCGGTTTTCGGTTTTGTGCGCCATCAACTTTTGCATGAGAAGTAGCTACCGGGCGACATGTGAGTAGGAATCAGACAATCGAAAAGAAGGAACATTCAATTATTCGTAAAAACTCGCGCCTTCAGCCGTAGTCGCGATTGGATAAAGGAAGTCAGAATGAATTACGAAAGCTTTTGCGGTGGCATTTTTGAAACGAACTGCTATCTGCTTCAAGCGCCAGAGGGCTGGATTCTCTTCGACGCGCCCGAGGGGGCTTGCGAATGGGTAAGTTCGTTCCGCAGACGCGGGATCGATCTCAAACTCTTGCTCCTGACGCACGGGCACATCGATCATGTGCAGGATGTTGCCAGGATCAAGCGCCAGTTCGGCTGTCCCATCGGCTGTCATCCGCTCACGGCACCGTAACTTCGGGTTTCAGCTCGAGATCGAACCGGTAGAACCGGATTTTCTTATCGAACAAACGCCAAGCCAGAGTTTTCTCGGCGCCGATTTTGACGTTTTGGAAATTCCCGGCCATTGCCCGGGCAGTCTTTGTTTCTTTTTGCGAAATGATCAGTTGCTGATTGGCGGCGATGTTCTTTTTGCCGGCAGCATCGGCCGCGGTGATTTGCCCGGCGGCGATATCGATCTGCTGATAACCGGGATCAGGGAAAAATTGTTCCCGCTCGGAGACCAAGTCACAGTTCTACCCGGTCACGGACCGCCGACAAAAATCGGAATAGAGCGCAGAACCAATCCATTTGTCCGGTAACCGCGCCGTAAATGGTGGCGGTGGAGTGAAGCTTCAGAGCTGCCGTTGCCGCTGAGGAATTTTCCGCGTAAACAAAATAGGACACTACCTAAGAAAATATTTGACTTTTAGCGGCGCGCTTCAGAAACTGTGCGTTTCACGTCATGTCCCCCCAACTTCACGTTCCTCGAAGGAAGGAAAAACGAGATTTTTTCGGAAACTTCGCGCCGAAAAATCCGAAGAAACTAGTGACTCACCAATTCAATTGGTGAAATAAAAACTATCCCCGCCGAAGCCGAGAATTCAAAATATGAAGAAAATCCCCCTCGGAACAAAAATCATTGTCACAACGGCGGGGTTGGTAGCGGTGGCAGGAATCTTTTATGCCGCCAATCCACAGCCCTTTGCCACTATCCGCGCGCCCATGAGCGACCGCGAGATTGCACCGGCAGAGCCGGCCGCCAATCCAACTCCCTTTGGCTCCCCTATTCCCATGCCCATAGGCGTGGCCGCTTCGAAGACTGATGTGATCGCGACCGAATACTGCAGCCTAAGGATCGATAAGATCAACTGCCTCGGGAATGTCTCGAAATTGGGGACGCTCCCTCAGGGGACTGGCTGCGGAGAAAAATACATGACTATCGCTCCAGCCCAGTCGGCGAATGCCGGGTTCACCCCGCGCGACATTTTTATCGCATCAGGTCTGAATATCTATCAGTTGAGGCCACCCAATCAGACCGCCACGCTGTTCGCGACGCTCTCGGGCAACACAACTGATCACACCGGGATTACGTTCGACCATGTGGGCACATTTGGCTACAACATGATCGTGACGACTGAGGACGGCGTCGTCTGGCAGGTTGCATGTAATCCGCAGAACTCGTGC
>QHRD01000162.1 GCA_003220005.1 Verrucomicrobiota bacterium
AGGACGACGAAATAAACAAACCCGCCAAAAAGAAATTTGAAAACGCTGATGAACCAGCCCTGCCGGTAAACGCGGCGGATCGACAAGAAAATTTGCACCACGAACGCGATCCAAAGAAGCGCGATAACCCAACCCGCGATCGGACCTGGGGCTGCGCGATTGAGGCCGACTGTTGCAAGCACGATCAGCATGACTCCAGTGTAGAAAAACGTGTGGATGTGAAGGGCGTAAATCAGGTGATCAATGTAAAAAATGTGGCGACGAAGGTAGAGAATTTTTAAGACAAAAGCGAACAGCGGGATGCAGCAGAGCATCATGTAAGGCAGATTGCTAAAGAGCGTCGCGATAAACAGTCCCATCTTTGTTCCATGCTCGCCCATCTTTTCCTTGGCTCGCGCTTCGATCCAGCGCTCAAAAGGGGTTGTGGATTTCGCTTCGTCGAAAACCATAAACGGTCGCTCGCCAATTTTTCCATATTCCCGCTTCTGCTTATCGGTTTTCGGGCTGGCCGTAGCCGAAGGCGCGTTCGGTGAAGTCGAAGCAACGGGCAGAGGCGTGTTTGTTGAGGGCGACGACGCGGGCGCAGGCGAAGACTCCCGTAACAATCCCTCCAATTCCTGTCGCGCGGCGGGCGGCAAATCTGTGCTCTTCAAGTCGGCTTCAAGTTCCGCGCGATCTTTTGCGCTGAGTTTTCCCGGTTCAAAACGAAGACCTTTCGCTCCGTAGTTCACCGCAAAGAAAAACAGGATACTTGCCAGTAGATAAAGCCGAAGGGGATTCACATAGCGGACGCGCTTGCCGGCGAGAAACTCGTTGGTCAGCTTCCACGGCTTTAAGATGAGCAACGCAATTGTGGTAAAAAACTTCGAATCCCAATTCAAAAATGAGTCAAGCACGTCGGCGACGACATGCCGGAATGAGCGGCGGTAATCGACCGCGGCTTGCCCACATTGCCCGCACCAATGGCCATCCAATTGCGCCCCGCAATTCTCGCAGTGTGTCAGTCCCGAAAGCTTTCGGGGGGCTTTGCTTCGACGGAACCAGCGGCGGCCGGGAGTTCGCTCGATAGCGGAAATCGCTGTGTCGCCGAGGATAATTTTTGTCGCTTCATCCGACATCTTGGGAAGTGTAGGAAATCACA
The DNA here is from genome assembly GCA_003220005.1 of Verrucomicrobiota bacterium. GTDB lineage: Bacteria > Verrucomicrobiota > Verrucomicrobiia > Chthoniobacterales > UBA10450 > Udaeobacter. The sequence continues at coordinate 1,142 of QHRD01000162.1, forward strand.
TGCTCTACGTCCATTCGGAAGCAATTCCACAGCTTGACCCGGTACCGGAACTGTTTAGACCTGGCTGGATGAAAATATTGAAAATCAGTTTTGCTATTCTCGCCATAATTGCCGCCACCGGTTTGAATTCAGTTTGGGCCGATCAACCGCACATGAGGGCAGCCCTGGGGCACCTGGGTGCTGCGCAGGCTGAGCTCTAAAGCGCCGAACACAACAAAGGAGGATGGCGCGTGCGCGCGCTCGACCACGTCAATCGAGCAATTGCCGATACTGAAAGAGGAATAGCCTCCACGCGTTAAGAGGCGAGCGCTGTCTCATCAAACACGAAGTTCAGACTCCCGCGTTTTTTTTGTCAGAATTTGAGTTGGATCGAGCGCTGCGCCGCTCGATGTAATTAATGTCGTCGCATCCGAGTTGAATTCGCGGATGGAATGGAAGCGAATTTGTAGAGGCGCTTGGCGTGGCGAGCGCCTGTTATCCGGTTTCGGCGTTTGACACAAACGCCGCTACAATATCGAAAGTTTGCATTGACCTGCCAAAGCTGGTGGTGACACGATCTCGCCGCAGTGGCGGCGAATCTTTTCAGAACCAAGAGTCCGGACCATTTGATCGCAGAAGCGGCCGCGCCCGAGCGGCAAATGAAACGCACGCTCGGCCCGGTCGCACTGACCGCGATCGGCATCGGCGCAGTCATTGGTGCGGGAATCTTCTCGTTGACTGGAACCGCGGCGGCAGGGCAGACATTTGCATCGAGTCTCGAAACGCCAGTCATTAACTTTGTTCAAGCCTGGTTCTCTGGGACAGGCGCCGTGCTTGGTCGCGCGGGCGCAGGTCCCGCCATTGCAGTCTCCTTCATTGTGG
>QHRD01000163.1 GCA_003220005.1 Verrucomicrobiota bacterium
GAAACTTTACGAGCGCAAGGGTGGCATCACGGGAATCTCCACCGGTTTTGTCGAGTTCGACCGAATGACCAGCGGCCTGCACCCCTCGGAGATGATCGTGATCGCCGCGCGGCCCAGCATGGGGAAAACCGCACTTGCCATGAACATTGCCGAGCACGTCGGGATTAACGAAAAACTTCCGGTCGGCGTGTTCAGCCTGGAGATGAGCAGCCAACAGCTCGTTCAACGACTGCTTTGCTCGCGGGCGCGAGTCAATTTGCAAAAAGTGCGCGACGGTTTTTTAGGCGATCGCGATTTTCCAAGTCTGACAGCCGCGGCCTCGAAACTGGCCGAAGCGAAGATCTTCATCGACGACAGCGCCAGCCTCAGCATCCTTGAATTGCGGGCGAAAGCGCGCCGGCTCAAAGCCCAGCAGGATGTGCAACTGATCATCGTCGATTATTTGCAACTGCTGCGATCGACCTCGCGCCGCGCACAGGACAACCGGCAGTTGGAAATCTCAGAAATTTCCGCAGGGCTCAAAGGCCTAGCCAAGGAATTGAAAATTCCGATCGTTGTGGTTGCGCAATTAAATCGGCAGCCAGAGCAGCGCTCTGGTGGGAAACCGCGTTTGAACGACCTGCGCGAATCCGGTTCGATCGAACAGGATGCCGATCTAGTCGCTTTGCTCGTCCGGCCGGAACTCTACGAGGAAGATGAGGAGGCGCGTGTGGAAAAAGCCGGCGAAGCTGAGTTGATCATAGCGAAGCAGCGCAACGGTCCGGTCGGCGAGATCCCGCTCACGTTCCTGAAAGAATTCACGCGCTTCGAAACTCGTGCGCGCAACGTAAGCGAACCAGACGAAGCGTTTTAGTTCGCCAACAGGGATTTCGCTGCATCGATTACGTGCTGCGCGTCGATACCGCGCTCTTTCATCACTTCGGCGCCCGGCGCGCTCAAACCGAACTCGTGCAACCCAATCACTTTCCCGTCGAGACCGACGTATTGATACCAGATTTCGGTCACGCTGGCCTCAATGGCGACACGTTTGCGGCAGTCGTTAGGCAAGACTTCCTCGCGGTATTCCTGCGTCTGGCGATTGAAGCGTTCAAAGCAGGGCATCGAAACAACGCGCACGCCGTCGCCCAGTTCTTTTGCCGCTGCCAGGGCGTGTTGTAATTCGCTTCCGCAGGACATGATGATTAGATCGAGCTTGCCTGCTTCTTTTTTCGCGATGTAAGCACCGCGCAGCACTCCTTCGCGACGCAGGTTCACGTCGATCTCGTTCAATATCGGAACAGTCTGCCGAGTTAACGCGAGGAACGTTGGACCGTCGATCTGCCGCATCGCGGCGACAAATGCACCAGCTGTTTCTTCAGGATCGGCCGGCCGGATTACGTCAATGTTCGGTATCAATCGAACAGAGGTGACCGTTTCGACGGGTTCATGGGTCGGGCCGTCTTCGCCAACGCCGATTGAGTCGTGCGTGAAAATGTATGTATTCGGCAGCTTCGCCAGCGCGGCCAGCCGAATGGAAGCGCGGCAATAATCGGTGAACACTGTAAACGTCGCGCCCGAAGCACGAAACAGCCCGTGATATGAGATGCCGCTGAGAATCGCGCACATGCCGTGCTCCCGAATCCCAAATCGGACGTTGCGCCCGCCGGGATTATCGCGATTAAAGTCGCCGCCGTCCTTGATGTAATTCATGGTCGATCCGTAGAGATCGGCGCTGCCGCTCATCAGCAACGGCATCGCCTGCGCGATCGGTTGCAGCACTTCGCCGCCCGCCTTTCGCGTCGCCAGCTTCGCGGCCTTCGGAAAATCAGGAATCTTCGCTAAGAGATCGGCAGGAACCTTTCGCTCAAGTCCGTCGTCAAGAAGCTGCGCTTTATCAGGGTTTTTCTTGCGCCAGGCGTTGTACGTTTCTTCCCAGCGGTGGTAATCGGCGAGCAGCTTCTTTTTGTGCTCGGCGAAATACTCGTACACGTCCTGCGACACGAAATAGTGTTCCTCGGGCAGCCCGAGCGCCTTACGCGCGGCATCGACGAATTTTGCGCCCGCTTCGCCGTGCGCTTTGTACGTGCCTGCGATTTCAGGAATGCCTTTGCCGATGAGCGTGTGCGCGACGATGAACTGCGGTTTGCCGTTGTCGCGCCGCTTCGCGACATCGAAAGCGTCGAGAAACTGTTGCATGTCGTGGCCGTCGATTTCCTGAACATCAAATCCATATGCCTCCATGCGTTTCCCGGTGTCTTCGCTCAGCGTCTCCTTCGCCGCGGCATGCAGCGTGACGGCATTCGAGTCGGCGCACGCCTCAGAGGCGACGCCTTCCTGCATGTCGCCATCGCTGCATAAGCAGACCACATGTTGAGCGAAAACTTTGTGTTCATCGGTATTGAACCGCGCGGCGGCCATCTTTGTGGCCACCGAAATTCCAACCGCATTCCCAACGCCCTGACCGAGTGGGCCGGTCGTGCATTCCACTCCTGGCGTCTCGCCAAATTCCGGATGGCCCGGCGTCTTGGAATGCAATTGCCGGAACCGTTTGATCTCCGACATCGGCAAGTCGTAACCGCTCATGTGCAGCCAGGCGTAAAGGAACATGCTGCCGTGCCCGCCCGAGAGGACGAAGATGTCGCGATTGATCCAGCGCGGCTGCTCCGGGTTGTATTTCAACCCGTAGCCGAAGAGGACCGCTCCGATCTCCGCGCAGCCGAGCGGCAGCCCAAGATGCCCCGATTGCGACGCCTGCACGGCGTCCATGCACAACCCGCGCGCCTGAGTCGCAGCTTTCGAAAGAATTTCAGTGTTAAAACTCATGCAAGTTTATACGCGCGGCAGCGTCGAATTGAAAATGTCGAAATTTTGGGAGCGTGCTTTTTGCAAGATTGATGGCGCGTTAAATCGTTGGATCATTAAATCGCAAATCCGATGTAAAGGTGTAACGGTTTAACGATTTAACGATTTAACGGCGAAACAAATGAACCAGACAGCTCTTCTTAAGATAGCTGAGAGGCTTGAACGTCTTGCGGGCCGGCTGCCTTCCAAAATTCGAAAGGCAGTTCTGAGCGAGCTTACGCCGCTGAAGGAATTATTCCTCCAGCAACGGCCGCCGCGATTTCTCTTTCTCGGATCGAGCAAAATGCCGACGCACCGAATCATCAACACGCTTTTTACCCCTGACTCCCAAGAGCAGATGAACGTTGCTGTAATGCCCGTTCACCGCTGGATCGACTGGGACGTATCCGGTCTTGGAAGGATCTCCATCCTGGATGCGCGTGATGCGGGCGACTCCGCGGCAGCTCAGGTTGAAGAAGATCTCGGGCGTCAGCCTGCAGACCTTGTCTTCTTTTTCGACGACGGACAATCGAACCCTCGAAGCTCGCTTGCCGACTCTCTGTTGGCTGATGCCAAGCTCATCGTTGTCTCATTCGAACCGGAGCAGCGGGCGGGGCAATTGGAATCAGGGCTCACCGTGCAGCCATTGTTCCGGCATCGTTTGCTAAAGGTCGTTCAATTGACCGACATGCATTCCGCTGAAGGGCGCGAGTTATTGTCGATTGTCACGGCAGAACTGCCGAATGAAGCCAAGATCGAGATGATCCGGATTTCACGGGATCGTGAAGCACAACATCACGTCGCACAAATCCTGGTAAAATCGACGACTGCAATTTGCACGGCCATCGGAGCGCAGCCCATTCCGCTCGCGGACATGCCGATTCTCACCTCGCTCCAGGTGGTAATGGTCTCGGGAATCATGCACATCAGCGGCCGCGAACGAAGTTTGCGCGCTGCGACGGAATTTATCACCGCGCTTGGAGCAAATGTCGG
>QHRD01000024.1 GCA_003220005.1 Verrucomicrobiota bacterium
GATCTCGCGGGAGTCGATGCCGCGATAAAAAAATATCCGATTGATCCCAACCGTCTCGGCGTGACCGGCTGGAGTTACGGCGGCTACATGACCATGTGGACGGTCACGCAGACCAATCGTTTCCACGCGGCAGTGGCAGGCGCTGGCATTGCGAATTGGCAAAGTTATTACGGCCAGAACTTGATCGATCAATGGATGATCCCGTTCTTCGGCGCTTCAGTTTACGATGATCCTGCCGTTTACGAGAAATGCTCGCCGATTCGCTTCATCAAAAACGTGAAGACCCCCTCCCTTATCATCGCGGGCGAGCGCGACGCCGAATGCCCCTTAGCGCAGTCGTACGAGTTCTGGCACGCGTTGAAGACGATTGGTGTGCCAACCCAGCTCATCGTTTATCCCGGTGAAGGCCATCTCTTCATCAAGCCCGAGCATCAAGTCGATCGAATGGAACAAACGGTCGGATGGTTCGACAAATATCTGAAAGATTAATGCCAAAGCATCTTGTCATCAGCACCAGCGGCAATCCCGATAGCAACAGTCGGCGCATGGGACGCGCCGCGTTCGCGCATCTGCAAAAACAGAAAGCCTATTGCGATTGGATCGACATCCGCGAAATGGACCTGCCGCTCTGCGACGCTGACAAATGTTATCATATGCCCGGTTCGAAAAAATTGAGCGCGTCCATCGAACGCGCTGACGGCATCCTCGTTGCTTCGCCAGTTTACAATTATGACGTCGCCGCCGCGACCAAGAACATGATCGAGCTGACGGGTAGCGCATGGGAAGACAAAATCGTAGGGTTCCTTTGCGCTGCCGGAGGCCACGCGAGTTACATGTCGGTAATGTCGTACGCCAACAGTCTCATGCTCGATTTTCGCTGCGTCATCATTCCTCGGTTTGCCTTTGCCACGAGTGACGCTTTCGACGGCGAACGCATCACCGACAAAAAAATCGCCCAGCGAATCGAACGAGTCGCCGAGGAGTTGGTTCGCTTCACCAAAGCGCTCCGCAGCTAGCGCGTATTTCCCAGTCTTTTAACAAACGTAAGAGTCGAAGACAGAGAACATAGAGCACGCAGAGAAATAAATTCCGTTTGCCTCTGTGAACTCTGTGCCCTGTGCGGTAAAAGATGAGTCGAATTCCTGTTTCCTCGCGTTCCCCTGATTTTTCTAAGGCATCATTTGCCGATGAGAATAAGTACGCCGGCGGCTAGCGCCACAAGATAGAGCAGAAAGATGGCCGGCCCGAGATTCAAGCCGAATCCTAAAAGGCCATCGAGGATCAAATAAACTGCGAGCAAAAGCATGCCGATGTTCTTTGTGATTTTCATGACCCGCAGTTCACCACGAAGAGCACGAAGATCACAAAGTAATTTTTTGGATTGCCTCCTGAGGCGTCTGCTTTCTCAATTGGACGTTCGGCGTTGGGCGTTCGACGTTTCTGCGTCTCGTCACACGACACTCGTCACTATGGTTACGATCGACGCACAAGAAGAAGTCTGGCCGCTGAAGGAAGTGTTTCGGATTTCGCGCGGCAGTCGCACGGACGCGCGGGTTGTCGTCCTGACCGTAAGCGACGGCAAGCATATCGGACGCGGCGAAGGTGTCCCGATCAAGCGGTACAATCAGAACATCGCGTCGGTTTTGACACAGATTGAGTCGATCAAAAGCGAACAGAATTTGGATCGAAACAAACTAGAAGCCTTGCTACCGCCAGGAGCCGCGCGGAACGCTCTGGACTGCGCGCTGTGGGACTTTGAAGCGAAAACTTCCGGCAAACGCGTGTGGGAATTGGCGAATATGCCGATTGTTGATCAAGTCGAGACATCATTCACGATAAGTCTCGATACGCCGGAGAAAATGGCCGCAGCGGCGAAAGCCGCTGCAGCCAGGCCAATCTTGAAATTGAAACTTGGCGGCGAGAACCTCGACCTCGCGCGCGTCGAAGCCGTGCGCGAGGCCGCACCGAACACGCGGTTGCTCATCGACGCCAATGAATCATGGTCGCCCGAGCGCTACCGAAAAATTGCTCCATCGCTGACAAAATTAGGTGTCGAACTGATCGAACAACCGTTTCCAGCCGATGCCGATGAAGTTCTCGAAAGTCTCGATCATCCAATACCAGTCTGCGCCGATGAAAGTTGCCATTCGACTGCGGACCTTCCGCGCCTGAAGAATCGTTACGAGGTAATCAACGTAAAACTCGACAAAACCGGCGGGGTGACTGAAGCGCTACGCTTGTGCGACCGCGCACGCCAAGGCGGATTCAAATTATTAATTGGATGCATGGTGGGCACTTCTCTGGGGATGGCGCCCGCCCGCCTGTTGGCCAGCGCAGCGGAGTGGGTCGATCTCGACGGGCCGCTGCTTCTCGCCCAGGACCGCGAGCACGAACTCGCGTACGCAAATGGCAGGATAGGCTTACCGTCGTCGCACCTTTGGGGCTAAACTTGGCCGCCCTACGGCTTCAACTCCAGCATCGCTTTGCCTGATTCGATATCAGCAGGCACCGAAACGTGATCGTGAAAATCGAGCCACCGACCGCCGGACTTTCGAAAGAGCGATGTAAATCGGACCCAGAGCTCAGACTTGTGACCGTTCTTCAGTACGCCGCTGAGTAATTCCAGCCCGGTAGCATAACCGAGGTCGCCATTGGCGCCGACGTGCAAGTCGCGCACTTCCACCTTCACATTATCTGCATACTGCGAGAGGAATTGCAGATAATCGGTGCGATATTCGGTCTTCCCTGCGTATTGAAGCGGTGGCACTACATCGTAGGCGATTACGTCATCGGCGTAGAGAGCCATAATTGCGTCGACGTCCTTCGCAGCGAATGCTTTCGTCCATCGGTCTAACCAGCCGCGAATTTCCTTCACTGCAACATCGTCTCCGTTTGCCGGTGCGGCATCCTTGGTCTGTCCGTTTGCGGCGCCTGACGCAAGCGCGATCAAAATGAAAATGAGTAACACCAATGATTTCATAATATTGATTCGTTGTAGCGACAACGAACCACGGGTATCTAATCGACGGTCTAGACGCCGTCCTGTTTGCTCTCTGGCGGCGGCTGAGGCGATTCAGGCGCAGAATGTTGATCGTCGCCCGACACGGATGGCGTACCTACATCAGCGGCTCTCTTCGCAGCCCACCGGGCTTTCATTGCGCCCGCAAGTTGCGCACGCCGTTCCGGTGAGAGATTCAGTTTTCTCTTCGCTTTCCTGGCGCGCGGTTTCTTCGGTTCGGCCTTTTGCGCCGGGGACTTCTTCTCGACTCGCGAAGAAGGTCTGGCCGCCGGACGAGCCGCAGCAGTGCGGGCAGCCGACTTCCTGGCGGCTTTCAGCGCCTTTGCTGCCTCGGCCGCCTTCAGTTTTTCTTTCAGCTTGGCCAGCTTTTTCGGGCCCTCTTGCAAGCGCTTCTCAATTCGCTGGATTTTTTTTCTTAAATTTTTCAACTTCATATGTCCTCCTCCTCCCGCCGAGGGCGAATTAACGATTCGATTTCGAGTTAATGACAAAATCTCACGGATGTCACGCTCTTATCACACGAAAACTCTGCACCCACCAGTTCGCCGAATGCGTTACGCGAATCCGAGCTCGGAATCGCGCGCCCCTCGTTCACCAATCCGTCGGGATAGACGCAGTCAGAACCTCATGTCCTTTCTCCGTCACGACTACATTATCTTCGATGCGAACGCCGCCGCAGCCGATGTAGTTATCCACCCGAGACCAGTTCACGCTCTGTCGGTACCGACGGCGCCGTTTAGGATCGTTGAGGATGGCAGGGATGAAATACAAGCCTGGCTCGACTGTCGTGACGTAGCCAACAGCAAGCGGTAAGTCCATCCGCAGATTTCGCAATGCCGGGCTTTCATCCTTCGGGCGTCCGGGAAATCGGCCGCTCGCATCGCGGACACCAAGCCCGACGAGATGACCAAGCCCATGCGGAAAAAACAATGTGTGCGCGCCCTGCTCCACAAGCGACTCGGCATTGCCATTCATGAGCCTCAGCTCAATCAATCCATCGGTCATTTCTATCGCTGCTTTCAAATGAAGGTCTTTCCATTCCGCGCCCGGCGCACAACGCGATATTGCATTGCGCTCGGCTTCCAAGACGATACTGAACAAGTCACGTTGAAAATGTGTAGGTTTGTGTCCTGCAACAAACGTGCGTGTTACATCTATCACATAGCGATCGACCCGCGCCCCCGCGTCGATCAAGACAAACTCCGTACGTCGGATCTTTCGTCGCGACGGCGAAAAATGCATGACATCTGCATTGGGTCCTGAACCCACAATCGTTGCATAACCAACGCCGTCGGCGCTATTGCGGAAGAATTCGGTTTCGAGCTCAATCTGCAACGCTCGTTCGGTGACACCCGGTCGGATGTGTCGCCTAATTGCGGAAAAGCCCTTGGCAGTCGCGGCTGCCGCGCGTCGGAGCAGACTTAGCTCAACCTCGTCCTTTGCGCGTCGCACATGTGTAAATTGCTCACGCGTGCGCGCGACGCCGCCTTCATCAGATCGAATTCCGCGCAACGGCAGACCAAGATTGATAATCGGACGTCCGCGGCGAGTTCCCAGCCAGGGCTCCAATCGTGGAAGCGGTGTGCCGATTAGCTCTGTTCGCCCCTCCCACATTTTTTCTGCCTCGGTCACACCCGGGACGAAAGAAACCCAACGATTCGAGGAGCGTTGTCGTGGATCGAACGCCAGAACTCCGCCCGGCGAATCGATCCCGGTCAGATAATAGTACTCTGGATGCGCGTAGAATGGGTATGTCTGGTCGGTCCCCTCGGGAAGGGGAACGGGTTCTCCCGCGCCTATCAGGAGGATTTCATCGCGGAGTCCTATCGCATCCGCAACGCGCCTCCGGCGTTCGGCAAGATGTTTCGATTGTCTCGTGTTGCTAATTTTCATTGCTAAACTGGATACATTTACACTTTGGTTGGCAGAATTTCGCGATTCAGAAACTAATATGCTTTGTCTGATGAGCGAACAACCTCGGTGAGATTATCACGGAGAAGAAGCGGAAACCCGGGCCATTTAGCACTCGTCACTTGCTTCGCGATCGTTTGGTGCGTAAGCAACGCCGGTAAGGGACGCTGTAAGATCGTCACTGGCATTGTCCGGTTTTCGCACTGAACCTCAGACGCTAGCTCAATTTTACCTCCGGGTACATATTCTCGAATAGAGAAACGGCATTGCAATTGTCGCAAAAGTCATTGCATAAATGAAACCGAGAAGAAACTCACCGCGTCTGCGCAGCTAAACATCCTCGATGGCCAGGAGGCCAGCCTCATCCTGCTGCTGGCTCATGCCCAACGTGAAGCCCTCAATGGTACTCCGATGAAGCGGCAACATTGGCTCTTGGTATTCGGATTGATAGCGGATGAAACGCATCGAATGTAATGACCTGTTTTCATGCCCGAGATTTACCCGATGCCGGGAGACTGAACAACCCGAATCCACGTATCACCACTCACCAGATCACCGATCGCCAAGATTTAATGCCCTGGGCCGAGGCGGCGGTGTCGGGCGCGGCGCAGGCGTGGGCCGAGACCTGGGAGTAGGAGTAGGCCTCGGCGTGGCCGTTGCCGTAGGTGTAGCTGTGGCTGTAGCTGTAGCTGTAGGGATAGGGCTAGCAGTGGCTGTAGCTGTCGCTGTTGGTGTAGCAGTAGCTGTTGCTGTAGCAGTAGGCGTAGCTGTTGCCGTCGGCGACGCCGTGGGCGTCGGTGACGGTGTTCCGCACGGCACGTACAGAGCCACATCATCCACATACATCCCAGTGAGATCGCCAAAGGAATCCCCATGCACCAAGAACTTAATGCGCACGGCTTGCCCCGCATACGGCGTCATGTCCACCGTCATATACAGCCAGATTTGCGTGTTATTACATTGATGGAAGATCGTCTGGAGAATCGCGCCGCTAGTATCGGTGATATAAGCATCCTGCCAGTCATTCGTAATGCTGTCGGTCGTGCAGTCCCAATGCCAGAAACTCAGTGTGCCTCCAACTATCGGCACGGTGAACTGCTGATAGAAGGAGCTATCCCCAGGCGTCTCAAACCCGCCGCCGCAAAAGCCTTGGGACGCGTCGCCCGCGAATGCGGAGAAAGTTCCGCTATGCACATTGGTGTTCGTCACCACCGGCCTCTCGTTATTGCCGTCAATTGTCCAGTCGGTGAAGTTCCCGGTCTCAAATCCGCCGTTTTGGATTATTCCAGTATCGCACGGTGTCGGACTCGGAGTTGCACTTGGAGTTACGGATGGCGTAGGCGAGGCCGTAGGAGTTGGCGTGACAGTTGCAGTTGGGTTTGGTGTAGGGGTCGGAGCGGTCCCGACTCTTCTGAGAATGGCGCCACCATAACCCACAGCCGTGGAACCGGTGGAGGAAATTCTCGAAAAGGGAAAGTCTGTTGGGGTGCTCTCACGCGCCCAGGTTTCTCCTCCGTCCGTTGTCCGTAGTATGATACCAAGAGTGCCGGCAACCAGTCCATTGTTTGTGTCGTTAAAGGAAACGCCGCCGAGGAACTCAGTTGTTCCACTTTGCTGCGCTACCCAATGACTGCCTCCGTCTGTAGTTCTAAGGATTGTGCCAAATTGACCGACAGTCGTTCCAGTATTCCTGTCGGTGAAGGAGACCGTCCACAAATCGTACACTGTTCCGCTTACTTGCTGGACCCAGGTATTCCCTCCATCGGTGGTTCTGAAAATTAAGCCTGCTCCGCCCGTAACTGTTGCGGTATTGGCATCGATACGTGAAACTCCAGTAAGGGGAGCGACGAAGTCGAACTGGTAGATTGCCCAGGTGCTTCCCCCATCTGTCGTAGTAAGGATCGTGCTAAGGAAAAAACCGCCACCGCCGACCGCTGTGCCATGATTCGTGTCCGCAAAGGAGACGCCCCACAGATCAGCCATCGTTCCGCTTACTTGCGGGACCCAGGTGTTCCCTCCATCAGTGGTTCTCACGATTGTGCCGAAGTCACCTACAGCGATCCCGGTATTCGCGTCCGTAACAGAAACACCATGGAGCCAGTTGGTCGTTCCGCTTGTCTGGCTAACCCACGTCTGGCCCATATCTGCCGTCCGGACGATAGTTCCCGCCTCACCAACAGCAATTCCGATACTAGTATCAGTAAAGGAAACATCCTCCAGCGAAAGGACCGTAGCGGCTCTTGACTGAGTAACCCAGTTGTTTCCTCCATCTGTAGTTCTAAGGATCGTACCAAATTGACCGACAGCCGTCCCGTTATTCGCATCCGTAAACGAAACACCATAAAGCGGGATCGTCGTTTCGCTCGCCTGGTTTACCCATGTGTTTCCTCCGTCTGTTGTTCGGACGACAGTTCCATCGGAACCAACGGCCGTTCCATTATTGCCGTCAGTAAAGGAAACACCCCAAAGAGAACTGAATGTCGCACTCGACTGGTGCATCCAGTTGCTCCCTCCATCTGTTGTCCTGATGATGGTTCCGTAAAGGCCAACGGCCGTCCCGTTATTCGCATCGGTAAAGGAAACGCCCTCTAGAAACTCACTCGTCCCACTCGGCTGGGTAACCCAATTGGCTCCGCCATCTGTTGTTCTGAGGATGAGCCCATACCAACTGACAATCGTTCCGGTGTTAATATCGGTAAATGAAACGGCATTAAGGCTGTTAGTCGTTCCGCTCGTCTGTCCCACCCAGGTATTTCCACCATCTGTTGTCCTGACGATTGCCCCATTGATGCCAACCGCAGTTCCGTGATTTGTGTCAGTAAAGGAAACGCCCAAAAACCCCTCAGTCGTCCCGCTGTTCTGGTTCACCCAATTGTTTCCTCCATTAGTTGTTCTGAGGATGGTTCCATTGTCACCTACAGCTGTGCCGATGTTTGCATCGACAAATGAAACCCCATGAAGCGCATTGGTTGTTCCGCTCGACTGAATAACCCAGTTCTGTCCTCCATCGGTTGTCCTAAGGATGGTTCCATCCCCACCGACAGCTGTCCCGTTGCTTGCATCCGTAAATGAGACCGCGTTGAGATGATTCCCCTGGGGCAGCGGGTTTTGCCAAAACCATTGCGTCAGTGGATCAATCGAAGGTTTCTTACTGCTCCGCGATTGTCCCAATGCGAGGGGTATGACGTAAGCGACGAGAAAAAGGATAATGAGCAAAAACGCACCACGAGAGAGGTGCGCCTTAACGGTAGGTTTGATTTGTTTTTTCATTTGGGACATCAGAATTTCCGAATCTCTTCGACTTGAATCTGCGCGAACCCTTCGCGCGCAGTTTCCTTTCCTTTAATTGTAACGATCTTCGCGGCGTAATCCGCAAGCTCGTCGTTCACATGGGCCTCCTTACCCGTCAATAAGTAAACTTTTCCGTCCTCAGCTTTTATCCCGACCGGCAAGCCGCTCTTGATGCAGTCCCTCGCGCACGACGCGTGCTTCGAGCCGCTCCAATTGTAGGCGACATAACAGGTCAGATCGAGCACTTCGCCCTTTACTACGATTTCCCGGCCCTGGATGAGCCGATCCCTGTCGCGCTGCCACAATTTCATCGAAGCGGCGGTTATGCTCGCCGAAATAATTATCGCCGCAGCAAGCTTCAATATTTGCGTCCAGTCCCGGTGAAATGGAATTGGCTGATGCCGGATAATTTTGTCAGCAAGATCGCCGGGGGGCTCAATTTCACGAAGTTTCGATCGGATTACGTCGTAATAGCCTGCCTGCTCATGCAACCACTCGGCAAGTTCTGCGTCGCGGCGCGCGTACGCTAGCGCTTCACGGAATTGTGGATCCGCGTCGTCAATCGGGCCGCGGTAAAGGAACAATTTTTCTTTGACTTCGCTCCTGTTCATCTTTCTATGCAGTCGTGCGGGGTTTGGTTTCATTTAAGAGTTGAAGAAGCTTGATCTTCGCGCGCGCGATTCGCGACTGCACCGTCCCGAGCGGTATTGCCAACTGGTCACCAATCTGCTTGTAGGACAAATCTTCGAGATAGTACAGAACGAGCGGCGCACGATAATCTTCGTCAATCTGGCCAAGAACGTTTAGCAATGTTTGCGCGTCTATCCGGTTAACGACGTCAGCAGTTACGTGCGGAAAATTTTGTGCGCCCTCATCGATTGGCTCATGCGCAACCCGTCTCCGACGACGGCAGATTTTGAGAAACTCCCGATGCAATGTTGTGAAAAGCCAGCTTTTGACGCTCTTGGGATTTCTAAGGTGATGTCTTTTGTTCGCCCAGATGTAAAACGTCTCCTGAGTAAGGTCGGTAGCATCGGCCTCGCTTCCGGTGAGACTGAAGCCGAATCGGTAAAGATCGCGGTAATAAAGTTCTACCAAATTTTCAAATTCCGGGTCCGCGGGCATGGCGCAGCTATCCCAAAATAAGAGTTCTCAGGGCCGCGTTTGTTCCCGCAAATTGCGAAAAACTGTGAACGGCGTCATCGCTGCGTGCGTGATCAGGTCTCAAATCTTTTCGATTGAAGGGAACAATGGCGATCCTTGTGCATCTCATCAGCGACGAACAACCAAAAATGATAGCAATTAGCAGCGCGGTTCGATAGGTCTGGGAACAATCGCACTAGCCGTCAGGCGTCACAAACAATCGAATCAATCAGGAGGCAATTTGAATAGAACTCATCGATACGTAAAAGTCGCTGGCATATTGGGACTGGCGCTGGCCGAAGTGGCCATCACATCGGCTGCGGAAAAATCCAATAGTACTCTGGCATTTGAGCGCTTGGCCTCGCTGGTCGGCGAATGGAAGGGAGTGCAGGAAGGAGCGCAGGCAAACAACGAAATTAAATTAACCTACACGCTGACTGCAAACGGCAGCGTGCTGATGGAGGAATCTCAGCCAGCGGGAGAAGGAACGATGATTACCATGTTCACGGTCGACGGCGATCACCTTATTGCAACGCACTACTGTGTCGCAGGAAACCAGCCGCAGATGGTCACATCAACAATCACAGAACCATTCGCAAGAAGCCTGACGTTTTCCCTTTCGCACGTAACCGGAATGAAAACGCCGGGCGATTTTCACAACACCGGATTGACAATCACACTTGATGATGCACAGCACCTTACCCAAGTGTACACTTATGAGTACAAGGGCAAGAAGGGCACCAACACTTTTCGCTTCACGCGGACGAGCTAGAGGTAATCGGGAATCCTCAGCTATGATTGTTGCGTGGGTTGGTGACAAAGATCCGGCCTGCGAGCAACCGGCAAGCACGCTCAGCCACTCAAGCTTCC
>QHRD01000164.1 GCA_003220005.1 Verrucomicrobiota bacterium
ATTCGCAATACCGATTATGAGAACGAACTGAAGCGCTGATCTGTTTTTCATTTAACCACTAATGGACACGAATTAAATGAAATGATGACATCCCTATGAAGGATGGTTTTCGAATGTTGTGATCTTTATGCGGTACGCACGGAGTGACGCGCCCTCCGAATTCGTGTTAATTCGTGTCCATTAGTAGTTACATGAAAACTCTTGGAATCATTGGTGGCCTTGGGCCGGAGAGCACCGTCGATTATTATCAAAAGATCATCGCGCTTTATCGCGCACGCACTGGCGACGGGAGTTATCCGCATTTCATCATCAACAGTATTAATCTGAAGAAGGGACTCGATTTCATGGCCGCAAACGACCTTGCTGGCATGGCAGATTTTTTGCTGGAGGGAATCGCTAAACTTGCTCGCGCGGGTGTTGATTTCGGCCTGATCGCTGCAAATACGCCTCACATCGTGTTCGACGACGTTGCGCCGAAGTCACCGATTCCGCTGATCAGTATCGTCGAAGCGACATGTGCGGTGGCCAAAATACAGAAACTGAAGCGGCTCGCCTTGTTTGGAACGCGATACACGATGCAGGCAACGTTCTATCCAAAAGTTTTCGCGCGCGAAGGCATAGAGCTTCTCGTGCCGGAACCAAACGATCAGGATTACATTCACGACAAATACATGAACGAACTGGTTCCCGGGAAATTTCTACCCGAGACCCGCGCCGGCTTGCTCACAATTATCGATCGCATGAAAGCTAAAACCGACCCGCCTTCGGTCGCCGCGGCGACCTACGGCGAGGCTGGCATCGACGGTGTGATTCTCGCCGGAACGGAGCTGCCGCTGATTCTACGCGACGCCGAACACAACGGCACCGCGTTTCTCAACACGACGAAGATTCACTGTGAAGCCGCAATCGATGAAATGCTCTTATGAGGCATTCAATCCGCAATTGGAACTGGGCGGTGAAGGGTTCGAACCTCCGACCTACTGGGTGTAAACCAGCCGCTCTACCACTGAGCTAACCGCCCGTCTCGAGAGAGTGATAAGTGATGAGTGAACGGTGGCCAGTCAAGCAAGGGATTTTCTCCTTCCGGATGCGAATAGTCTAGATTGCCGACGGCGTATCGCGGCGACGAAAAACGTTTCGTTGTGCATGCTTTCACTTGCCACGAGGACGCTGGCGTTCGAAGTTGTAAGTGGTGGCGGGGTCGCTGCAGGAGCAAAATCGACGCATCCTGATTGTTGATGACGACAGGGACGGCACCCGCTTGCTCAAAAGCCTGCTCGAAGAGATCAGCCACTATCTTGTCTTGGAAGAGAACGACGCTGCCAAGGCTCATGAGAGTGCGCGTGATTTCAGGCCGGATCTGATCTTGCTGGACATGATGATGCCGCAAGTGGACGGACGCGACATAGCAGCACAAATCGATGCTGATCCGGAGTTGCAGAGAACGCCCATCATTTTTCTCACCGCGCTAGCCACGAAAGTTGAGGCAAAGGCTGGCATGAGCTTTCAAGGGCATCCAGTTCTGGCGAAGCCGATCAATATTCTCGAGTTGATCAACAAGATTGAGGAAAATCTGCCTGTGAAGATGACGCCTAACGCGAAACACTCCTAGCGAAACAATCTGGATTGCTGACGTGCATCGCGATGACTCAAAATGTTTCGTCGTAACGGCGCATCGCGTCATCCGCCCCAGCTTTGAAAATCAAAAGACGCGCACAGTGATTGCCTGATCCGAATGAACTTCGAGGGGGGTGAAAAGATGCTATGTTGGGCTCTAACGTTTTTATTAATCGCGCTGGTTGGATCTGGGGGCATCGCGGTCGCGGCTGCTGGAGCTGCCAAGTTCCTGTTTTTTCTGTTTATGGTGATAAGCCTGGTTTCATTCTTTCTATGCAGGTGGCAAGGAGAAGCATCCCATAATTTAGGATGGCGGCAGGGTAATCAACCGCCACGGTGCACGTGCGCTTCAATCACGTTGCCAGCTTCATCGTAAAAGCGAACGACGGCATCATCTTGGCCTCGGTGCATCGCGTAGTCGATTGTGGTTCAGCATACCGTAAGTGATCGAACGGCAGCAGAGCCACCTGCAGAGGCAGGCGTGTGAAAAACACGCTGCGGGCGACACAAACAGCCGCCCGCCGAAACTAACTTACATTCCTAACTTTACCACCACCGTCTGTGATCATACCGATAGTAACCGTGGTGCCAATATCTGTGGTGATGACGCCATCCCCAATATCCTGGCGCCCAAGCGTAATAAGACCGTCCGTTCCAATACCCAGGACCATGGACGTAGTAAGGACGATCGGAAACCCCGATGGAGACGTTCACTTGTGCGTTAACGACCGGCATCGACATCCCGCTCACACAAAACAAAACGGCTAAAAATAACAGTAATTTCT
>QHRD01000165.1 GCA_003220005.1 Verrucomicrobiota bacterium
CGCAAATAAACAAAAGCGAGGGTGGCGCCGATGGCGATCAGTGAAAGCAAATCCCAGATGCTAATGTGCACGCCAGTACCATGTAATGCCGGCAAAACGATGAGATACATGTCGAGCAGTTGCATGCATACCGTCCATCCTGCCAGCCAACAAAGCCGGTGCGGGTGCTTCTTGATCGAGCGTAAAAGCAAAATCGCGAACGGCACGAAAAAGCGCCCAATCACCAGCAGCATGCTCAACGCCCACCAGGATTGGGTGTTTCGCGTAAGGAAAAACTGCGTCTCCTCCGGTATGTTTGCATACCAGATGAGCATGTACTGGCCGAAGCCGATGTATGCCCAGAATATGCAGAATGCGAGCATCCATTTTCCCATGATGTGATAGTGCTCCACGGTTACGATGTCTTTGAGGTAACCGGCTTGCCGCAGAGCGGTGATCACCAGCACCAGTAACGCCATCGAGCTGCCAGCCGCGCCCGCGAAAATGTACACGCCGAACATGGTTGAAAACCACCGGTAATTCAGACTCAGCATCCAATCGTATGCACCAAAGGTAAGACAGAGCGCGAAGAGCGGAAGACTTGCGAAGGAAACCCGGCGCAGCCAGATCGTGAATTGCGGGTTGCCGTCTTTGTCCTGCCGCACGGAAAAGCGCCGCAGCATTTGCGACGCGACAATGAAGAAACCAAAAAAAACGATCGCGCGTATGAGGAAAAAGCCGAAATTCAAATAGGCGCGTTTGGAATCGAGATTAGCCTCGTGTCCCGGCGGGATAACCATCCAGGCATAAAGATGATGACGCAGAAGAAGAATGGGAACGAAAAAGAGCGCGAGGACCCCGAGCAACACCGCAATATTCTCCAATTGACGTCGCACTACTACAGACCACTCGGCGTCAGTAGCATAATGCACAATCGTCCAGAAAAAACAGCCGGCGCACAGCGTGAAGAAAAAGGCAAAGGCAAAGAGCCAGGAGTAACTGAATTGGTGCGGATTCACGAGTGCGCCGACGACACAAAGCACCAGCGCCACAACGGCAATGACTCCCAGGAGAGTCGAAAGCCCGGTAAAACGGGTGCTCTCGAAATATTCGCCTTCCGGCGTGGGTACAGTTTCTAAACGCTCGCTCATTTTGCTGTAGCCCCGACTGGTCGGGGTGACGCCGGTTTCTCCAATTCGGCACGACGGTCTTCGGGAACGTCGGCAATGGTCGCGTTCTGGCTGCGCTGCAAAGCGCGAAGGTACGCGATGATTGCCCAGCGGTCTGGGACGATAACGTTTGGCCCGTAAGCCATCATGGTATTTTTTCCATTGGTGATGGTGTTGAAAATTTCCCCATCAGCCATCTGCCGGATGCGTTGGTCCTGAAGCGTAACAACCGTGGCGAGCCCGTATTGTTTAGTAATGCCGTTACCGGCCGCCGTCGCGCCGTGGCACATTACGCAGGTGATGTTGAAGCGCTGCTGTCCGCGCTGCATCAATTCAGGCGTCACTTCGACGGGAATACCTGTTCCCCAGTGGTCGCCCATTTTCCCGGTGTTGTAGTAATCCATGCCGCCGCCGAAAACTGGCTCCGGATACGTCCAAGGACCGACCACGGCCGGTTTTGTCTCGGTGGTCTCTGGCTTCGACTCGCCTGCTTCGTTACGTGAAGCATTGCGGGCAGGCATCTCGTAACCGATCGGCACGGTACCCGCGACCGGTAAACGCGGCCCGCGTCCATCAGCGAAGAAATCCAACGGCGCCTGGGCGCGCACTTTCATCTGGCGCACCATGTCGGGAAAAACTTCCGTTGGCGGTTGCGTACCTTTTTCCCCGCGAAATCCAAACACTGCGAGAATCGCGATCGTGCACAAAACAAAAATTACCAGGAAACCGCGCAGCATGTTTAATCCTCGTGAACGATGGTGATGTGTTGCCCGCCCGTTTCTTCAAGCAACCGGTGCACGCCCTCTTCGGTAAAGCGCGGATCGCGCGCTTCGATCGCCAGGAAAAATCCGTCGTTGGTCACGCGGCTGAAGCGGTCCCAGTTGAACATCGGATGATTCCAGCGCGGGAGGCGATTCATGCCTTGCCATGCAAAAAATGCTGCGAACGCGGAGAAGAGAATTGTAAGCTCAAACATGATCGGGAAAAACGCGGGAACGGTCCAAAAGTTCCACGGCTTACCGTGCACATCGAGCCGATAGAGACCCCACGATGGCCCAAATTCAACTAACGCAGCAGTAAGCAGGCCCGAGACTCCACCAAACAACACCCAGCCGCTCAACCACGATTTGCCAAGCCCCATCGCTTCGTCCATTCCATGGATGGGAAAGGGAGAGTAAACGTCCCACCGCCTGAAACCCGCGTCCCGAATACGTTTGGCCGCTTCGTAAAGCGCGGCTGCGCTCGGATACTCCGCGGCCATGGCGTAGACATTGTGACCAAAGGGAGTTTTCATCATCGGACGCGCTCCTTTCGCTGTAGCCACCGGCCTGTGGCCGGTCGAACGGACGGGCGCAAAGCTCGAGAGAGACGGCCCACAGGGCCGTGGCTACAGCAGAATATTCGCGTTCTCATCGGGTGCGCTCCTTTCCGCCGGGAGAAACCGATTGAATCCCCGGAAGCTCGCCATAATGCGGGTCCGCCTCCGGCACGGCGGTCTTCACTTCCGACATCGCGATCATCGGCAGAAAGCGTACGAAGAGCAGGAATAGCGAAGTGAAAATCCCGAGCGTGCCGATGTAGGTCCAGATATCCACCCAAGTCGGATGAAACACTCGCCATGACGAGGGCAGGAAGTCGCGGATCAATCCGCCGGCAATGATAATGAAGCGCTCAAACCACATTCCCGCGTTCACGCACATGGAGACAAAGAAGACGACTAGAATATTTCGTCGGCACCATCGGAACCAAAAAAGTTGCGGCGAGAGGCAATTGCAAAAAAGCATGCCGAGCCACCAGTACCACCAGTAAGGTCCCAAAACGCGATTCCAGAATGCGAACCGCTCGTAGGCGTTACCGCTGTACCACGCGACAAAAAATTCCATCATGTAGGCGTAACCAACGAATGAGCCGGTCAACAAAATGATCTTGGCCATTTTGTCGATGTGCTGCGGCGTGATTACATCCTGCAATTTGAACATCGCGCGGCACGGCAGAAGCAGAGTCAACACCATGGCAAACCCGCCAAAAATCGCGCCTGCAACAAAGTAGGGCGGAAAAATTGTCGTATGCCAGGTCGGTATGACCGTCGTTGCGAAGTCGAATGATACGACGCTGTGCACCGAGAGAACCAGCGGCGTGGAAAGACCGGCCAGAAGCAAATACGCCATTTCATAATGACGCCAATTGCGATTCGACCCGCGCCAGCCGAGTGCGAAAATCCCGAAGAGGAACTTCCTGACCCGTGTGGTTGCCCGGTCGCGCAATGTCGCCAGATCCGGAACCAAACCCGTGTACCAAAATAAAACCGAGACGGTAAAATAGGTCGAGACCGCGAACACGTCCCACATCAGCGCGCTGCGAAAGTTTTGCCAGATGCCCCAGTTGTTCGGTATCGGCGCCAGATACCACGCCATCCAGAACCGGCCAACGTGGATGCCTGGGAAGATCGCGGCGCAAATGACCGCGAAAAGCGTCATCGCTTCTGCGGAACGGTTGATGGAAGTACGCCATTTTTGGCGCAGCAAAAACAAGATCGCCGAGATTAGCGTGCCGGCGTGTCCGATACCGATCCAGAAAACGAAGTTGGTAATGTCCCAGGCCCAGCCGACCGGGATCTGATTTCCCCATGTGCCGACGCCGGTGGAAATCTGATAGCCAATGCAAAAAAGTCCAAAGGTTGCGGCGCTCGCAGTGATCGTGAACGCTACCCACCACCAGCGCGGCGCGGTTTGTTCTACCACGGCGGAAATGCGCTCCGTGAGCCAACTAAAGTTGCGCCGGTTCAATACCAGCGGGACATGCGCAATTCGCCGCTCGGCCTGTCTAATCGTTTCTGATGCTACTGTTGGCGCTGCGTCCATAATTTACATTGGAAGCTCCACACGCCCTGTAGCCACGGCCCTGCGGGCCGTCGCAATGGAGCGTGCCACAGGCACGCGGCTACAACCTGATATTGTCCGTTTCATTCCGGTACCTTCTCCACCAAGCTTGCGACGCCGATGTTCTCCGCGTCCGGCATTTTCAAATTCGGATTGCGAATGCGCGCCAGATAACTCGTGCGGGCCTGGACGTTCAAATAATCGAGCATCCGATAATTGCGGTCCTGCTGTTTCAATTTTGAAACGCGACTTTCGGGATCCTTGATATCGCCAAAAACAATCGCTTCCGTGGGACAAGCCTGGGCGCACGCGGTGGTAAACGAATCGCGCGGGACGCGCGTCTTTGCCGAAGCGCCGGCGCGCGCAAGCGCAGCGATTTTTGCTTCCTCGATCCGTTGGACGCAGTAGGTGCATTTCTCCATCACCCCGCGCATGCGCACAGTCACGTTGGGATTTTTTTGCATCTTGATCGTGTCCGGCGCGCCCTTGCTCGTCAGTGGCGCGAAATATTCTTCGTAGATGTTGAACGCGCCGACGACCTTTCTCTTGCCGACCGGCCGCTGATTGTAATCGAAATAATTAAACCGGCGCACCTTGAACGGGCAGTTGTTGGAGCAAAATCGCGTACCGACACAGCGATTGTATGCCATGACGTTGAGACCGTCTTCGCTGTGAACGGTCGCGTTGACCGGGCAAACGGTTTCGCACGGCGCGTTCTCGCAATGCTGGCAGGGCACCGGTTGATGCACGATCTCGGGATTCTCCGGCCATTCGCCCCGGTCCTGGTCGAATCGTTTGCGGCTGGCGTAATACCGATCGATGCGGAGCCAGTGCATGATGCGGCCATGCGCCACCTGTAACTTGCCGACGACCGGAACATTGTTTTCCGCCTGACAGGCGATCACGCAGGCACTGCACCCCGTGCACACATTCAAATCGATGCTCATCCCCCATTGCTGCGGCGCATCCAGCGGAGGATGGGTGTAAATACTCGGCGGCGGATGCGGCAGTTCCTCTTCGCCCGGAATTTTCTTCGCGAACTCGTTGTTCGCCCGGTAGCCCTCCAACGTCGCTTCCCGGACAAGACCGCGGCCTTCAATGCTGAAGTGCTCCTGCATGATGGACAACGGATAAGTGCGACCCACTTTGGTCACCTCCACGGTCTCAATTCCCTTTCCGCCCGCAGCCACAAAATGCGGGTTTGCCGCAGCGCGTAGAAAGTAGCCATTGAATCCGGACTGTTCCTCGATGCGCGCTCTTTCCTTCAAATCGGCGCCCGCGTATGGCAGCTCGTAGAACTGCGGCATTTTTCGCCCCCAACCGAGCGGCACTGTAACGGAACCATCGGCATGACCCGGCGACACGAGCGCAGCAATGACGAGCTCGCGTTTCACAGACGCACCGGCGCTGCTCTTCTCATTGATCGTGATCCGTAACAAATCGCCGGTCAGCACACCCAGCTTTTTCGCGAAAGCAGGACTAACTAACGCTGCGTTGTCCCACGTAAGCTTTGTGATGGGATCGGGCAATTCCTGAAGCCAGCCGTTATTGGCGTACCGGCCATCGTCCATTTCGTAACTCCCAGCCAACACAATCTCGGGCGATTCCATTGAAGGCGCCGGCAGTGGCACCCAGGAATCTCGCGCCGGGGTTGCAGCTGCACTTGTGTTGAGCGACGGGGGCTGATCACGAACCTGGATGTGGGCCGCAAAGCCATCGTGAAGAAAGCGCGACCATGCAGATTGAAAATCTCCCGGCGGATTGGTTCCGCGGAAGGTTTCCTGCACCAACTCAGGGCCCTGCGTTTTCGTTCCGCCGATCAATTCGTTAAGAAGTTCGATTTCCGATAGACCACCGAAAAGCGGCAGGATCATTGGCTGAATCGATAAGTAATCGCCGCCTGCGGTCAGCGTGTCTCCCCACGCTTCCAGATAGTGCGCGAGCGGAATGTGCCAGTGACTGAGCGCCGAAGTAGCATCCTCGTGATAACCGAGCCGCACAATCTCCGGCACTTTCTTCTGGAGATCGCTCCAATCGAGCGGGAGCGTCGTTTGCGGATCTTCAACCAATCCACGCGGCGCGTTATACACAGGATCGCCGCCAAGGATGAATAATTGTTTGATGCGACCTTCGTTTATTTCTGTCGCCAGCTGCGCTATGGGGATTGTGCGCGGGTTCCGTGGAATCTCGCGCACGATCAGCGTCTGCCCAAAATTTTTGAGTGCGCCGTTGATCGCGTAAACAAGCAGCTGCACCACAACTGGCTGACCCGGCCCTGCGAGCACCAAGCTCGCGCCCGGTTTTGCAAGGAGATCATTTACGACTCCGCCAAGCCACTGGTCGTCGAAAGTCACTGCGCCTCCCGGGCTTTGCAGATTTCCAACGACTGCGCCCAGGCCGGCATCGTTTGTCGCGGCGAGAATTTTGCTCGCAAGCGCGTGCGTAAACGCAGCGATCTGACTGGCCGGGCAGCACAGCCGATGATCGGCCATCGAGCCGGTGAGCGTGAATCGGTTCTCTACGACGTAAAGCCGGTACATGCTGTCCTCCGCAGACCTCACCCTTCGCCGCGACGTAAACGCGCGCACGGACTCGAGGTCGCCCTGGCCGCAATCGAGAAAATCGCTGTCCAACGCAAGAATCACATCTGCGCGATCGAGTCTCGGCAACACTCGCGCGTTGACGCCGAAGGCGGTTTGCATGGCAAGGTTCACTTCCTGGTTCAGGCGCGGCTCGTACAAGCACCACCGCACACCTGGGAAATTTTTTTCCAATTCCGCGCGCAAACGCTCGCGCGTGGGCGAGTGCGTTTCCTCGACAAGAAACGCCAGTCCCTCGCCATGCTGGCTGAGCAACGCCTTGCGAAGTTCGCCGATGTAGTTGTCAAAATCTTCGCGCTTGCTGGGTTTTCCCTTGTGAACAAATCGTTTCGCTCGCGTCGGGTCGTAAAGATCGAGGATCGACGCCTGAACGAAAGTGTCTGTCGCGCCTGCGCTGGCCGGGTGCAGTGGATTGCCGTCAAGCTTAATGGGGCGCCCGTCCACCGTCGTAGCGATCAGCGGAATGCCCCCGGCACGGCGCGGCATCGCAGTGGCATAATAGAGGAATTTCCCAGGAATGGTCCATTCCACATTTTTGGTAAAAGGAACCAGATGCAGTTCCGGGCGGCGACAACTCGTTAGGCCAACACCAGCCAGCGCCATCGATGCGCCCATTAATTTCAAGAAATCGCGACGCGACCACTCGTCGCCGGTCAACTCCGCCGCGCCCGGAGGGAATTCGCGTTCCAGCCATTGGCGAAATTCAGGCGTATCGTTGAACTCGCCCAAGCTGCGCCAGTAACGCTTTCCGGTCGGCGGCTCTGGTGGATGTTGAAATACGCGCTTCATCGGTGGCACGCCTGACAGGTTGTTGGGGGATTAATGTTCCAGCGTTCTTTCAGCGTCTGGCCGATCTCCGCTTGCGTGAGTTTTCTCTTCTTCGAAAAATCTTCGCGCGCATCGTTTGGCTGACCGTACTTCGCTACAAACTCCACCGGCTTCACATCCTCCGGTTTCCAATCGAGATTGAAAACCTCATCTTCCGGCCGTAGAAAATTTTCCGGGTGCCGATGGCATTCCAGGCACCAAGCCATGCTATGAGGCTTGGCCATGTACACTACCGGCATGTGATTAACCTGGCCGTGGCAACTGAAACAGCTGATGCCGCGGTTCACGTGCGCGGCGTGATTGTAATAGACGTAATCGACCGTGCGATGGATCCACACCCATTCGACCGGGTCGCCGCTCTTCCAGCTTTCGCGCACCGGCTCAAGCTTCGGGTTGTCCTTTTGCACCTGGGCGTGGCAGTTCATGCACGTCTGCGTGTTGGGCACATTGGACTGCGCCGCCACTTCCACAAAGCTGTGACAATAACGGCAATCCATTCCCAGTTGCGTCACGTGAATATCGTGCGGAAACGGCACCGGCTGGATCGGTTGATAACCGACCTTGGTGTATCTTGGCGTAGCGTAATACCACGTCGCTGCGGTCAATCCACCTGCGACCACAACCCCGCACACCAAGATTTTGATCGGGAGCCAATTCGTCCAGCGTGGAAAGAAATTTGCCATGATTAGGAATTGTCAGCCGCGCTGGCGAAGTTGGCCCGCCACGCTGCCGACAAAAGCAAACTGAGCTCAGGATCTGGCTGGTTCAGACGCTGCAAAGGGTTAAGGTTAATTGCTCGTCCGAGGGGTAACGATCATTCTATAAATAGGTCGCCACAGGGCAAAATAAATTTCGTCGTTCATGTTGATTCAAAAATTGTCATGTGACATCCGATCACGTCAGAACTGCGCCAAAGCGTCAAGCCCGGAAGATCGAATAAATCGTGATGATAGTAGTCGGTGGCAAAATTGTCGCTGGCGATCAAGAATTGAATCATCCAAAGGAGACGCATCATGACGAGAGTCGTGACGCCTCGAAATCCAATAGTGCGCGTGATGTCCGCATTGCTGGTTTTCTTTGTTTTGGTGGCGTCCGGTGATTGGCAAGCGCTGGCCGCCATCCCGGAACATGACCATCCTGCCCCGGAAAAACTCGGCAATGTCCAATTTCCTACTTCGTGCTCAAGCAAAGTACAAAAAAGTTTCGAGCGAGCGGTGGCGCTTTTGCATTCGTTCGCATACTCGGCAGCGGAAAAAGAATTTCGGGATGTGGCAGCTAAAGATCCGAATTGCGCCGCCCCGCACTGGGGTATCGCCATGACTTATTTCCATCAGCTGTGGGAGCCGCCAGTTGCGCCGCAGAACATCGCTCGCGGACTTACGGAAATCGAACAGGCGAAAAGGCTCAGCAGTTCGGATCGGGAGCGCGGATTCTTCGACGCCGTGAGTTTGATTTACGTGAACGTCGATTCCGTGCCTTACCAGGAACGGCTAAATCGTTACACACAGGCCATGCGCAAACTTGCGGGACGTTATCAGGATGACGCCGAGTGCCAGATTTTTTATGCGCTGGCGCTCATCGCCTCAGCGCCTCCGAGCGACGCGAGCCACGCGAAACAGAAAGACGCCGCTGCGATCCTCGAGCTGTTATTCAAGAAATACCCGCAGCATCCTGGCATCGCGCATTACCTGATTCACGCCTGCGACAATGCAGAAATGGCGCAGCAGGGCGTCGCTGCAGCGAAGGCGTACTCGCAAATCGCGCCATCAGCGCCGCACGCGTTGCACATGCCATCGCACATCTACACGCGACTGGGAATGTGGGAGGAATCGATCGCTTCAAATCTGGCGGCACAAAAAGCTGCGCGCCAACAAGGCGACAAGGGCGAGGAACTACACGCGATGGATTATCTCGTTTACGCCTATCTCCAACTTGGCCGTGACGCCGAGGCCGCACGCGTAGTTGATGGATTGCGCGCCATGAGCAGCCTCGACGGCGGCGATTTCAAGGTGGGATACGCTGCAAGCGCGATCCCTGCGCGCTACGCGATCGAGCGACGCCAGTGGTCAGATGCGGCGCAACTGTTCCCAGCCGATGGGGCGTCGCCGCAGGTCTTGGCGGTTACGCTTTGGGCGCGAAGCGTCGGACTTGCCCGCAGCGGAAAACCAGCTGCCGCGCGACAGGAGATCGAAAAATTAAGGAGTTCTAACGAACAACTGCGCGTGGCCAAGGATGATTATTGGGCGATGCAAGTACACACCGAAATGAGCGAAGCGCTGGCGTGGGTCGCGCAAGCTGAAGGAAAGGCCGACGAAGCTGTCAAGTTAATGCGTACGGCCGCCGATGAAGAAGACGCCATCGAAAAGCGTCCAGTTACACCCGGGGCAATCGTTCCAGCGCGCGAACAACTTGGTGATCTTCTGCTCGAAACAAATCACCCGCGGGAAGCCATCAAAGAGTTTGAACGCGCGCTGACTATGACTCCGCAACGCCGTGGAGCATCGGTGGGCTTGGACCATGCCCGCGACATGATCGCTTCTGCAGAACCGAATAAAAACTAAGGTCCGCGCCGACTCTGGCTTTATGGAGATCAAAATTCGCGGACTTCATCACGTCACTGCGATTGCCAGCGATCCACAGCGCAATTTGGATTTTTACGCTGGCGTCCTCGGACTTCGCTTCGTCAAGCGCACCGTGAATTTCGATGATCCCGGCACGTATCATTTTTATCTCGGTGATGCGCGCGGGACCCCCGGAACAATCATGACGTTTTTCGCGTGGCCGGGCGCTCGACGCGGCATGCGCGGGACAGGCCAGGTCGATGCTGTGGCATTCGCAATTCCGCAGGATTCGATTGGCTACTGGCTGCAGCGGTTGAGACAAGAACACGTGCCTGCGGAGAGAACGACTACGCGATTTGATGAGGAGCTGATTCGCTTTATCGATCCAGATGGCCTGCTTATTGAATTGATCGAGTTGGCTGCGCCTCCAAACGTCGAGCAATGGCACGGCAGTTCGATACCAACAGAACATTCAATTCGCGGATTTCACAGTGTCTCCGCGGCTTTGGAGGGATACGAACGCACTGCAAAACTGCTGACAGAAAGTTTTGGTTACCGGTTGGTTGATGAGTCGAATAGTCGGTTTCGATTTGCCTCGCAGAATGAAACTGCGGCCGGTCGCGTGATCGATTTGCTTTGTATGCCCGACGCGCACCCCGGCCGGATCGCTGCCGGCTCTGTTCATCACATCGCCTTTCGCGCGCGCGACGACGCAGAACAGCGGCAATGGCGCGAGCATCTTGTCGCGCTCGGATACAACGTTACGCCGGTCATCGATCGTGTTTAT
>QHRD01000027.1:0-28933 GCA_003220005.1 Verrucomicrobiota bacterium
GAATGCCGCAAATTCCCGGGGCCAATGTGGGAGCTAGGAAATAATTTCGTAAAAGCCGCTCTCGGATCGAAACGTTCGACCTCTGCGCTTCGGACGGTTTCCGCCTGAGAGATTTCCTTAACCGCGGATTACCCGCCACGGCGGGCAGGCAGCTGATATCGGGGATTAAGTTGTAATTGTAGGGCAACGGCATCGGCGGCGTATCCTCGGAAAAATTATTGGCCGGGCACATCGCCCGCCATGTCTGCTATCTGGCCTTCAATCGTTTGAGATGTTCGATTTTGATTTGGCGATGGCGCTCGCGCAGATCCCGGTCAGAGGAGTCTTACCATCCGATTTCAGATCGACCTTCAGGGGAGCCGGCGCCGTTTTCGACGCCGTTAACCGCTTCCGCGATGCACGCGCCGGAGTCTAATCCTGAATGTCAAAATTGTGGGAACTCGGGTCACAGCAAGCCCATACCCATCCATTTTGCCATATCCTAAAGCAATATCCGTTTACTTGCATCACGGGCTCATGCCCGGTATCGAATCCGTGTGCCCTGAGGATTCTGCCGATCTCTCCTGTGTTTTTGGATTTCACAGCAGCGAACAGCGCGTCGCGCTCAGCTTTATTTCTGTTGATGGCCGCGATACCTCTCTTGGAGTGTGCCTGCGCTTGGCCCTCCGCGTTCTGCGTTTTAAGGGTGCTGGTCGCCGTGGCCTTCATCGGCCGTGTAGTTTGAGACTGCGGGACTCCGCCATGGCTCTTCATCGGCCGTGTAGTTTGAGACTTCGGGTTTTCACCGGCACCGGCAGATGCTTCGCCCTCCGCCTTCTGCGTACTCTTGGGTATAATACCCAGCCCTCCCGCTATTTTTTGAGCTTTTGAAGATTGTGCGGAACTCGCCGTTGGTTGCGGAGAGTCCGTCGGCGCGGCGGAACTGACACTTACGGCAAAAACTGAGATAAACATAACGGCGATTGTTTTTCTTAACTGTAGAGTTGTCATATTTTTTGTTTTCATTTTCTGGTTGAGACTGAATTGTTGACCTGCATTAACTGCAATCCAGTTCCGCGGTGAACCAAGAACCATCCTCGCGAGGCGCTTTGAATTGCGGCCTCACTTCGGCTGATTCGGGGCTCCAGTTGGATCTAGAAATCGCGCTAAACGGTGTCTCAGCGAAGATCCCAGCCCCGCGGGTTGCTCAGCCCGGCCGAAGATAAGTTGAAACGTCGGATGACGTAATTGAGAAGGCTTTTACCATCATCGCGGCAATCTGTCGAGCTTTAGTTTACGTTCCCGACGGCGTGAGGGTCGTGAGTAGATTTAGTTATATGGGCACCACAATCAACAAACCGCATCGTTGGAGCTGGAAAGTCTTTAAGACGCCGGGCGTCGAGCAAGGCCATAATCACTCTCGTTCCCAAGTTCCACAGCTTGGAGACATAAGTCGGTTTCTTTTTCGCACATCGGGATTCGCCGGATCGCGCGGTAACACTTTGAAAACATTGCGCCCGCTGTGGCCTGCCTCGCCGCCAGCCGGGCATCCCTAACTCAGACTTTGCCAAAGAAGATCATTCAGAAGGCGCTGGACCGCGACTTTGTTCGCGTCGGGAAATCGCGGATCGAAGGCCGGGGAGTATTTGCCAAGCGCAAGATACCGAAGGGGGCGCGCATCATTGAATACAAGGGCAAGCGGCGGCCTGTGGCAGATCTCTTCACGGAACGAGAGGAAGAGAAGGCTGCGCATGTTTATGCTTTCAGCTTGCGGCCAGACACCGTCATTGACGGCGCGATCGGTGGAAACGAATCGCGCTTCATCAACCATAGCTGCGAACCCAACTGCGAAGCCTACACGTTCGACGACAAGGCATACATCTATGCCATGAGGGATATTGGGCGCGGCGAAGAATTAACCTTCGATTATCAATTGCGCAGGGCCTTCAGCGCTCCGAGGAAGAAGTTTGATGCGAGCGATTATATCTGCCGCTGCGGCTCTAAAAATTGCCTGGGGACAATGCTCGCGCGAAACCAGCGCGGTTCGAAAGGATAAACTTGTTCTTGGAATCCGCTTCACGACCAAGTAGGACAGCAGTATGAAAAACAAAAAATCACGCTTCGGGGCGAAATCGAAGATGGCGTTGGCCGCTACCATGATGACTGTCCCGATGTTCGCTGTCGCGCAAAAGCCCACGCCGGACGCTTCGCCTGCCGACAAGAGCGCCTCGTCCCGATCCGCGGCTATCAAGTACAATGGCACATACTCGGTCGTCGGCTCGTACCAGGGACACACCGTTTACAAGAACGACGCCGGTCGATATTTTTGGATAGATAAGGCTACGGGCGACCAGAAGTTTCTTTCGGCGGATGCCGCTAGCAAAATCGTCTCAAGCGCGGCTGGTCGGTCCGCAACTGTGAAGTCAACTTGGAAGGACAAAGAGAAGGTTACCATCGTTGGTAAAGACGCAAAGGGCCGCGTCATCCAGAAGAATGCCCGGGGCCAGAAGTTCTACCTCGACCCTGCTACCGGCGACATGGTGTTTGTGAAGTAATCCAGCGCGGCGACTTGACGGCTGTTGCCTCGCCTGAGTGTAGAGCGATCTCTGAGCCTCGCATCAATTTCGCCACGATGTAGCCAACCCAGCACCTTGTCGTAAGCTTTCGATGACCCGCATGCCGATTCTCAAAGTGCTGGGTCGCTGATCTTGTTCTCGTTAGACCTCCTGATAACTCGGCGTTGCCCTGGTTGCAATCTGAGAAGCGTTTCAGGCCAAATTTTGTTAGGTCTCACGGTCGTCCATTCTCATCGCGGCATACGATTCTTAAGCGAAAGGAAACACCGATATGAAAATTGTCTTTAGCGGGCTGGCAGCATTCGCACTGCTGACACTCGCGGGGCCGACTATTCAAGCGGCCGAAAAATCCAGCGATACAAAAACGCCGAAAGCCGGCGAATCGTTTAGCAAAAACGGAACAGTGATAAAGAACAACGTCGATATCTGCATCGTCACCGGCCTGCGCTGGGCCTTACACTCCGAAAATGGCGAAGACGTGAAGGTTTACCCGAAGACCAAACATGCGACAGACGTGCTCGACCGAGCGGCGAAAAATGAATCGACAGTCCGCGTGACTGGCACGTGGAAACAAACGGCCGAATGCCACTACGTAGAAACGTCAAAGGTTACGGTCGTTAAGTGACAGCCGATCATCGCGCTACTTTTCTCTTTCCCTATTACGCGGGTTTTTACGGCAGCGACATTTTCGATTGTCGATCTTTTGATCGGGGCGTACGTTCAAGCAGCTAATTCAACGCGCTTCTGCGTTCACTGAGAGGGAGGATTTTTTAATTATGAGTGCTGCTGTCGCTGAAGAGAAGAAGACCAAGCTGAATCAACTGGAGCAACTGAAGAAGTTCACCAAAGTCGTCGCGGACACCGCGGATTTTGAATCGATCAAGGATTTCAAGCCGCAGGATGCCACAACGAACCCGAGCCTGGTTTATGCCGCTACTCAAAAACAACAATATGGGCATTTGCTCGAGGAGGTGCTGGCTGATCGCAAGAAATCAGGTCTGACCGGTCGCGAGCAGATCGAAGACATCTGCGATCATCTGCTTGTCCAATTCGGCACCGATATTCTCGAGATCGTCCCGGGACGCGTGTCGACAGAGACCGACGCGCGGTTGTCGTACGATGTCGAAGGTTCAATCAACAAAGCGCGGCGACTGATTCAACTTTACCAGGAGCGCAAAATTCCGCGCGAACGCGTGCTGATTAAAATCGCGTCAACTTGGGAAGGACTTCTTGCTGCCGAGCAACTTCAAAAAGAAGGGATCTGCTGCAATTTGACGCTGATGTTTTCATTGCCCCAGGCGGTGCGTGCAGCGGAAGCGAAAGTGCAGTTGATCTCGCCGTTTGTCGGCCGGATTTACGATTGGTACAAGAAAGAAAACAAGCGCGACTACAGTGGTGCTGAAGATCCAGGCGTGCAGTCAGTTACTGAAACTTATACGTATTATAAGAAGTTCAATATCCCGACTGAAGTCATGGGTGCGAGCTTTCGCAACGTCGGCCAAATCCGTGAGCTCGCCGGCTGCGATTGCCTGACGATCAGCCCCGAACTGATGAAGGAACTTTCCGAAGCGACCGAGCCGCTCGAACGCAAGCTGGATCCCGAAAAAACGAAATCTGCGAAGATCGACAAGCTGGATCTGGACGAAAACAAATTCCGTTGGTTGCTAAACGAGAATGCGATGGCGTACGAAAAGACCGGCGAGGGCATCCGGAAATTCGCGGCCGACGTGGTGAAGCTGGAAAAATTCGTCGCGAGCAAACTCTAAAATCTCTAAAGAAAGCAGGAACGCAGGAAATTGAGTTGTGGTTTGTCTTCTCCTCGTTTTCCTGGGTTCCTGAGAGATTGTGTTTAACGTTGTTTTGGTCGAGCCGGAGATCCCGCCGAACACGGGCAACATCGGCCGGCTTTGTCTCGCGACGCGATCTACTCTGTATCTGGTCAAACCTCTTGGCTTTTCGCTCGACGATCGAGAACTTAAACGCGCCGGTCTCGATTATTGGAACGAAGTTGATGTGCAGATCTGGGATTCATTTCAAGAATTACAGCGCGCACAAACGGATGCTACCCGTTATTTTTTCCTGACGACGAAATCCGGGCGCGCGTACTATGAAGTCGATTTTCGCGATGGCGATTTTCTGGTTTTCGGCCGGGAAACGAAGGGATTGCCGGAAAGTCTGCTGACTAGGAACCGTGAGACGTGTCTCACGATCCCGATGCGTGGAGCACGTTCGCTGAATCTGGCTACCGCAGTTGCGATTGTGTTGTTTGAGGCCGTGCGCCAACAACGCTCAGGACTCGCGGGCTGACCGGAACAACCAGCGTTTTTTAGGGCAGCGAAGGCATCCGAAAAAAATGGCTCCCACGTTAAATAAATACAGACCTCAATAGGTCTAACAATCCCAAAGGAAAATCTTATGAGAACATTTGTTGTTTTAATCTGTAGTTTGTCGCTCGCACTCTTCCACATCAGTAGCGCCCAAGAGCCGCAAGGTGACAGAGGGAAGAAGAAGGCTGCTGCTGCGCAACATGGTGCGCCGCAAGGCGCGAAGCCAGTGGGTAAACCCCAACCGAATCGGGCTGGAGGACCACCACCGGGAACAGCCGGGTATGGCAAGGCAAAGGGTGGTGCTTACCCAAATCAATTTAATAAATCCCCCCAATACGGCAAAGTAAAGGGTCAAGGGCCTAACGCTAATAAGCCGGGCAAGGCCGGCAAGGCGAAGGGCGAGGGTCAAGTTGCCAATGAACCACCCAATAGGCCAGCAGAGCTGGAGAAGACAAAAGGTGTAGGTAAAGAGAAAGTAAAGGGGCAGCCTGGCGCTGCCGGCCAACCTGGAGGACCTAACCCTCCAGCTGGCGGCAAACCTGGGAAAGCTGGTATTGCGGCAGGAAAGCCGTTTAAGCCACAACATTTCAATGTTGCGAAACAGCCAGACACCGCGAAAGCGCCGCCTGTGCAGTTCCACCAGGGCAGACACATCGAAGGCAGCGAACACTGGCAGAGTCAGCAATATGCCGCCTTTCGCAACTACCACGCGGAATGGCACGACGAGGGCTGGTGGCATAATCATTATGGCAACAACATCACGTTCGTGTTTGGCGTGCCATATTTCTTTAACGCGGGTTACTGGTGCCCCGCATGGGGCTACTCTCCCAACGCATATTATGCGTACGACGGACCCATCTATGCCTACAACCACCTGCCACCGGATCAGGTCATTGCCAACGTGCAGGCTGCATTGCAAGAGCAGGGCTATTATCACGGCGACGTGGATGGTTTGATTGGCCCGCTGACGCGTGCTGCGATCGCAGATTACCAGCGCGATCACGGACTTTACGAGACATCTGCAATTGATCAGCCAACGCTGGAATCATTGGGAATGGCCTAACGAGAAGTTCTGGCGAGCGCTCTGTAGACCTGCAGGGGAAGCTATCAGCTTCCCCTGCAATTCATGATGATCTTGCGCGAGTCGATGTTAGCGGGAGATAGTTGCTCGTGCAGCCACCGCAATTAGTCGCGCACGAGATTCACCAGTCATTCCGAATGGGCGCGCGCCGAATCGAAGTGCTGCGTGGCATCTCGATGGAGATCGCGCATAACGAAGCCGTGTTCCTGTCGGGCGCGTCCGGCGCCGGCAAGACTACGCTCCTCTATACGTTGGCGGGGCTGGAGCGCCCGGAGTCGGGGAGCGTGGAATTCGAAGGACGCCGATTATATTGTGACAGCTCCTCCGCCGAGGCGCGTCTGCGGAATGAAAAGATGGGTTTCGTTTTCCAAGGTTATTTTCTCTTGCCTGAACTTACTGCGCTGGAAAACGTGCTGCTGCCCGCATTAATTGGGCGTCGAGCAACAAAGGACGAGGCTGCGGAGAGCCTCGCCGCTGTCGGACTCGCCGATCGCATGCAGCATTTGCCGGCAGAGCTTTCAGGCGGGGAACAGCAACGCGTGGCGATCGCGCGGGCGTTAACGAACAATCCGGACATCATTTTCGCTGACGAACCCACAGGGAATCTCGATTCGAAAACAGGCGACGCTATTATGGATCTCTTGTTAGGCCTGGCGCGCGATCGGAAGAAAACGCTTCTCGTCGTCACGCACGACGTGCGTCTGGCAGCGCGCGGCGACCGGGAGTTGCATATCAAGGATGGCATATTGCAGTGACGGAAAGTGAAATTGCTAAAAGAGTTAAAACGTTACAAAGGGTCCGCAGCATCGGCCGATTTAACGATGTAACGCTTCTATTTTTTGCCGCTTGAATTAGGCGAGTAAAGCATCGAACATTTTTTGGCGATATGAAAACTACTGATGCAGCCGTATTAGACGAACCCAAAATTCATCAGCCTACTGCGGATGCAGTAGTTGAACCGGCAATCGAAGGTCGGCCACGGCTCACCACGGTGGGTATCAAGGACGCGAAGATTTACATCGACGGGAAATTTTACACGGAGGCGGACGCGAAGGTCTCTGTCTTTGATCACGGTCTCCTGTACGGCGACGGAATTTTCGAGGGGATTCGTTTTTACAATGGGCGTGTTTTCCGTCTTGGAGAACACCTTGATCGCTTATGGGATTCGGCTCGCTCGATTTCGTTGGAGATCCCAATGACGAAGGAGGAGATGACGGACGCACTCCTCGAGACAATTCGGCAAAATCGTCTGCGAGATGGCTACGTCCGACTGGTAGTGACGCGCGGGATTGGCAATCTGGGTTTAAATCCGACGCAATGTAAATGGCCAAGCGTGATTATTATTGTGGCCGCGATCACGCTTTATCACGAGAACCTTTATCGAAAGGGATTAACAATCGTGACATGCGCAACTCGCCGCTGCAATCCCGGCGCGCTGAATCCGGCGGTCAAGTCCCTTAATTATTTGAACAATGTCATGGCACGATTGGAGGCGAATCTCGCGGACGCGGACGAAGCGCTTATGTTGAACGACGCGGGCTACGTTGCCGAATGCACAGCGGACAACATTTTCGTCATCAAACGCGGTCAAATTGTTACGCCGCCTGTAACTGCAGGCGCGCTTCGCGGAATTACGCGCTCGGTAGCATTTGAGATCGCCGCGGAACTCGGATTCAAAACGTTAAAGGCTGATATTACGCGTCACGATGTTTATGCCGCCGATGAATGTTTCCTCACGGGTACGGCTGCCGAGATCGTTCCTGTGGTCAAAGCTGACGGACGCTTGATCGGTAATGGGAAGCCAGGCCCAATTACTACGCGCATCATTGCGCGATTTCGGGAAATGACTCGCGAAACGGGCACACCGATTTTCGCTTAGCATTGAGCAAAGCCACTCCTGACGCAGAACCTCGGGAAATATTCAGGGTTGAATGTTTCCAAGATATCAGGGTCTAATTTACAGAGATGTTGTGCGACGTTTGCAAATGTAATGATGCGACGGTCTTCCTGACGCAGATTCTGGAAGGCAAAATGCACAAGGTAAATCTGTGCGAAGCTTGCTCGAAGGAAAAAGGCGTGCAGGATCCCACCAGCTTCGCGCTTGCTGATCTTCTCCTCGGTCTGGGCGCAACGGACGAGATTGAAAAGGGGGGATCGAGCCAAAAATGTCCCGTATGCGGTTTTAACCAGACCGATCTAAAAAAAACTGGACGCCTCGGATGCAGCGAGTGCTATGTCACATTTGCAGAAGGCCTCGGCTCGCTCTTGAAAGCAATGCATAAGGGCACCGAACACGTGGGGAAACTGCCGGAACGCGCGCAGCGCTCCATTGCGCTCAGTCATCGAATGCGCGCGTTAAGCGAAAATTTACAGAAAGCGGTGGCGGACGAGAATTACGAGACGGCCGCCTCGTTGCGCGACCAAATTAAACAGCTGGAAAGCGAACTCTCGAATTCGCCATGAAATTTTCGAACATGCTTTCCACTGCGGGAGAATGGCTGCGCGGCGAAGGTCCGCATCATCAGATTGTAATCAGTAGCAGGGTGCGGCTCGCACGCAACCTGCGCCACCGTCCTTTTCCAGGATGGGCGAAGAAAGCGGACCGCAGTTCGACTCTCGAACTGATCAGGTCGCATGTGGAAGCGCTTCCTGAAATGCAGGAATCGTTCTCGGAAAGCTTGCAGGACCTTTCGGCGTTGGACAGACAGGTATTGGTGGAGCGCCATTTGATCAGCCGCGAGCATGCCGCCAAAGGTGCGGGCAGTGCGGTGGTGGTGAACCGGCGGCAAACTCTCAGCATCATGATCAATGAGGAAGATCATTTGCGGATGCAATCGATTCGCTCCGGCCTCCAGTTGAAACAGGCATTTAAACTCGTGGACAAAATCGACAGCGCACTTGAAGCCAAACTGGACTTCGCTTTCGATCCACGGCTCGGTTACCTGACCGCGTGCCCTACGAACGTCGGCACAGGCATGCGCGCCTCCGCGATGCTTCACTTGCCGGGGCTCGTCCTGAGCGAGCTCATTAATCAAGTCATTCAAGCGGTCAGCAAAATCGGTCTCGCGGTGCGCGGTCTTTACGGCGAAGGGACCGAAGCGATGGGCAACCTTTTCCAAATTTCAAATCAGACTACGCTCGGCGAGAAAGAGGAAGAGATTATCAATCGTCTCAGCAAAGTGATCGAAACGATCATCGAAAAGGAACACGACGCGCGGCAAATTTTGCTCCAGAAAAAACCGAACACACTTTGCGATCAGATCGGTCGCGCCTATGGCGTTTTAACCTACGCGCACGCCATGCCGTCGAAGGAAGCGCTCAACCTGCTGTCGATCATCAAACTCGGCATGGACTTGGGCGCGTTTCCAGAAGACCAGCGCCTGCAGATCGACGAATTGTTTATTGACACGCAGCCGGCGCATTTGCAAAAAAGCTCGCAACAGAAGCTGAATGCCGAAGAGCGCGATCACTTGCGCGCCCAAATTATTCGCGAGCGTTTGAAACTCTTTCCCAAACCTGATATTAGTAAGATGGCAAGGGAGTCGGGCAATGGCTTGACTAACGCGCCATCCAAAAATGAATAATTTCACCCCTCGGGCTCAACAGGTCTTGGCGCTTGCTCGCAAGGAAGCGGACCGATTTAATCACAATTACGTCGGCACAGAGCATCTGCTTTTGGGACTCATCAAGCTGGGCCAAGGCGTGGCGGTAAACGTTTTGCAAAAGATGGGTCTCGATCTTGAGACCGTGCGCATGGAGGTGGAGAAACAGGTCGGCTCGGGACCGGAGACCAAGATCGTTGGCAATGTTCCCTACACGCCCCGCGTGAAAAAAGTTTTGGCGCTGGCGGGCAAGGAAGCCAAGGCGCTCAATCATTCCT
This sequence comes from Verrucomicrobiota bacterium, assembly GCA_003220005.1. Classification (GTDB taxonomy): domain Bacteria; phylum Verrucomicrobiota; class Verrucomicrobiia; order Chthoniobacterales; family UBA10450; genus Udaeobacter. The sequence continues at coordinate 9,844 of QHRD01000027.1, forward strand.
ATGTGGGCACGGAACACATTTTGCTTGGGCTTTTGCGCGAAGGCGAGGGCGTGGCTGCGAGAGTGCTAAAGAGCCTCGAGCTCGACATCGAACGCACGCGCAACGAGATTCTTAAAGAGCTCGATCCAAACTTCACGCCGTCTGAATCCGAGCAGGAAGGTCCCGAAGCGTCGGGAGCCAGAAAGGAGGTCAAGACGCCGGCACTTCGCGCATTTGGCCGTGATCTGACGGAGTTGGCGAGGAAAGGAGAGCTCGATCCTGTAATTGGCCGGCGCAATGAAATCGAACGGGTGATTCAAGTGCTTTGCCGTAGGACAAAGAACAATCCAGTTTTGATCGGCGAAGCAGGCGTGGGCAAAACAGCCATAGCCGAAGGACTGGCACAGGAGATTGCAAACGGCAACGTCCCTGAATTATTGCGGGACCGCCGCGTGATCACGCTCGATCTGGCGTTGATGGTTGCCGGAACAAAATACCGTGGTCAGTTCGAAGAACGCATCAAGGCTGTGATGGACGAAATCCGTCGTTCCAAGAATGTGATTCTTTTCATCGACGAGTTGCACACCATCGTTGGAGCAGGCTCGGCCGAAGGCGCGATGGATGCGTCGAACATTATCAAGCCCGCACTGAGTCGTGGCGAATTGCAGTGTGTCGGCGCGACGACGATGAACGAATACCGCAAATACATCGAGAAAGACGCTGCACTGGAGCGCCGCTTTCAGACAATAAAGGTGGATGCGCCGACTGTTGATGAAGCCATTCAAATCCTGAAAGGTCTCCGACCCAAATACGAGGCGCACCACAAAGCCAAACTGACTGACGATGCGCTGGAGACGGCGGTTCGATTTTCCGATCGTTATATCACGGGCCGGTTTCTTCCCGACAAAGCAATCGATGTCATGGATGAGGCTGGCGCGCGCGCGCGCATCAATGCCATGATGCGGCCGCCTGACGTGAAGGACATCGAGCGAGAAATCGAAGAGATCCGTTTGGAAAAAGAAGGCGCAATCAAGGCGCAGGATTTTGAAAAGGCCGCCGCGCTCCGCGACAAGGAGAAGCAAACCAAAGAAAAGCTCGATGCCATTCTCAACAAATGGCGCGAGGAACGCGAAGAAAAAGAAGTCGTCGTGACGGCCGATGACATGATGCACATCATCTCGAAGGTCACCGGGGTTCCGCTCCAGCGGATGGAGCAGGAGGAAACGCAAAAGCTTCTCATGATGGAAGCCGATATGAAGCAGCGCGTCATCGGCCAGGACGAAGCGGTTACCGCCATCAGCAAGGCGTTGCGCCGGTCGCGCGCGGATTTGAAAGACCCGCGGCGACCGATCGGTTCGTTTGTCTTCCTCGGCCCGACCGGAGTAGGTAAAACCTTTCTGGCGCGAACTCTGGCAGAATTCATGTTCGGCGATCCCGATGCGTTGATCCAGATCGACATGTCGGAGTATATGGAAAAATTCACCGCGTCGCGTTTGATCGGCTCGCCGCCCGGCTACGTCGGATACGAGGAGGGCGGTCAACTTTCCGAGGCTGTGCGGCGCCGGCCGTACTCAGTTGTACTTTTTGACGAGATCGAGAAAGCGCATCCCGACGTGATGCATTTGCTATTGCAAATTCTCGAGGACGGCAAGATTACCGACTCGTTAGGACGCAAAATCGATTTTCGGAACACAATCATCATCATGACCTCCAACGTCGGTGCCGATTTGCTTAAGAAACAAACCGTGATGGGTTTCGGCGCGCCCCCGGAAGGGCACGATTACGAATCGATGCGCGACAAAATCCTCGATGAAACCAAGCGCGTGTTTAAGCCCGAGTTCCTCAACCGGCTGGATGAGATCATCGTGTTTCATTCGCTCGGCAAACCGCATTTACTGCGCATTGTCGATCTGGAAGCCGGCAAAGTGCTCACCCGCATCAAAGCCAAAGACGTCCACATCGAGCTGCAGCAAAGCGCGAAGGAGTTCCTGATCGAAAAAGGATACGATCCGCAGTACGGCGCACGCCCAATGCGCCGCGCGGTGGAACGATTCTTGGAAGATCCGCTCGCGGAAGAATTGCTCCGCGGTAACGTCAAACCCGGTGACAAAGTCGAGGTCGCCGCAGTCGATGGGAAGTTGTCGTTTCACGTTCCCGAATCGCAACCGCAGAGCAGCGCGCCTGCGCAAGCGAGCTGACCCGCCTTGTAGAGTCACGCCCGCGGATGAGCATCCGCGTAAGCTTTCTTCAGACGCTCGACTGTGACGTGTGTGTAGATCTGCGTGGTCGAGAGACTGGCATGCCCAAGTAATGCCTGGACACTGCGCAGATCGGCGCCGCGATCGAGCATGTGCGTGGCGAAACTGTGGCGCAACTTGTGCGGGCTGATTGAGATCGGAATCGATGTGTGGCGAACGTAGCGTTTTAACACCAGCCAGATTGAGCGCACCGACATTCGTTTGCGTGCCTTGTTGATGAACAGAGCACCTGCATGAACATTGGCTGCGGCGCGATACCGCTGGATTGCTTCAAGCGCTGGCAAGCCGACCGGACAGACGCGTTCTTTGCGACCTTTGCCGAATACGCGCGCCGATTCCGTGTAAGGAACGAGATCGGCCACACCGAGTGCGGCCAGTTCGCTCAGTCGTAAACCGCTGCTGTAAAATAATTCCATGATTGCGACGTCGCGCAGCGGCATCCAACCTGGCGCCGCGCGGTTCTTGTCAACCTTGAGCGGCGCTGCGATCAGCTCTTCGATTTGGGAGCGCGTGAGCACCAGTGGAAGTTTCTTTTCGAGTTTCGGCAATTGCACCTCGCGCAGCGGGTTGCGTCGCAGCTTTTTCCGAGCTGCTAGAAACTGATAAAAAGTGCGCAACGCGGAGAATTGCAGTCGCACGTACGACCGCGCTTGCCCACGCTTCATAAGTGCAAACAGGTAATCGCGAAAATCGTCGGCCGTACATTTTTTCCACGGGGTTTTGTTTTCCGCGCGGAAACTGGTCAGTGCCTGCCGGTACGCCTTGAGCGTGCGCGACGAAGCATTTCGCTCGTTCGCAAGATAACGCAGGAATTCCTCGACGAGAGAATCTCGATCCGCCTGCACGACAGTAGCACCCGTCATCGGTGATGACGAATGACGAATGCGGAATGCCGAAAGAAGCCCGAAGTCCGAATTGCGAAATCGCGCTGTGAAAGCGAACGGGTGCATAATTCGTCATTCGTCATTTGGATTTCGTCATTCGCTTCATTCCGGCTTCTCAACCGTATAACGCAATTCCGTCGGGGTCGGTCTCCCCACGATCTGACTTCTAAAAATCGGCGGCGGATTGGTCGAAATTATTTCGTAGCCCTTCAAAACGAACTCGGGATAGAACCCATTGCTCGCTGGTTCGTAAACGGTCTGGCCGCTGAAATGGCCGAAGAGTTTGTATTCGTAATTGTTGTCGCTGCCGAATTCGAGGCGTTCACGATCAGGCGCCAGTTTCTCTTTTTCGTTTAACATCACCAACTGCGCAGCGCTCCACGGTTGGCCTGGGCGCCGGATGTAGCCCCAGAATTTGAAGTCAGGTTTGTAGTAACGCCGGCCGATGAAATAATCTCCCGCCGGTTCGGCAGCGATATGCTGCGCCATCTCGATTCTGGCCTGATGGATCCCTTGTGGCGTCGTCTCACAGCTACCGAGAAATAGCGCCACAAGAAGAACATTGGCGGCAAACAAAACGTGAACGGCGCTCCTCATTCGTTGGATCGACACATCATTTATCGCGGCTTGGCGCCGCGCGCAAATCACTGGCGCCGCGCGCTCGCAGCGACAGACGAGTGGTGGGCGCATGGACTTGCAAGCTGGGCCGCTTGGCAAAATTGCACTTCTGCTGCTTCGGAGCAGCGGACAAAAGCTCCGCTGGCGACAGAGCATAGCCCTATATTCCGCATCGCAGCGTCCACTGAAACATTTGACGATACGTGAATTGCAGATCACAGATCAGCGCGAATCATGGTTCGATTTTTCAACGCTCTCGGCACGCCGCTGCTCTCGTTCTTTCAATATCTGGGCGAGGTCGTCATGCTCGCTGCCGACACCTTTCGTTCCATTTTTACTCACAAGCTCCGCTGGAAATTATTTCTCAATCAAGTCGTTGAGGTTGGATTGCTTTCGCAGCTTGTCGTCATAATTACCGGCGCGTTCACCGGTGCGGTGTTTTCAGCGCAAACATTTTTCCAATTTAACAAGCTGGGAATGGGCTCCGCTGTAGGTGCGGTAGTTTCAGTGTCGCTCTGTCGCGAGCTTGCCCCAGTCCTGACCGCGTTGATGGTGGCTGGGCGCGTCGGCGCGGCGATGTCAGCTGAGATCGGCACAATGAAAGTCACTGAGCAGATCGATGCGTTGCGCGCGCTCGCGGTTTACCCGGTTGATTATCTGGTCGTGCCGCGCGCGCTTGCGATGATGGTGTCGATGCCGCTACTAGTGGCGGAGTGCATTGCCGTCGGCATCGCCGCCGGCTATCTCGTTGCGATTTTCATGCTCGACATTAATGGCACTTACTACATGGCGAACATGGTGCGCTGGACCCGCAGTCGCGACATCATTATGGGTCTGTCAAAAGCGTTTTGTTTCGGAATACTCATTGTTTTCATTAGTTGCCAAAAAGGATTGACCACACGCGAAGGAGCGGTTGGCGTCGGTCGGGCCACAACTGAGGCGGTGGTGAACGCGTCGCTGGCGGTTCTAATTTGCAATTTTTTCCTTACCATGATGTTCAACATTATTTATCCGGCCGGGTATCAATGAGCGCTGCGTAGTTGAGAGTTGCAGGTTGAGAGTTGAAAGTTTGAGCGTTGTCATGATCGAAGCACCACCGTCTCCGAAGGCATCTACCAAACCACATCCCGTTGCAGGTAATTCGTCGCCTATGATCAAGGTGCGTTCATTGGCAAAAAAAATCGGGCAACAGGAGATTTTGTGCGGAGTTGATCTTGAGGTGCGGAGTGGTGAAACTCTTGCTATCATTGGGCGGAGCGGCGGCGGCAAGAGCGTTTTGCTAAAACACCTCGTGGGATTGATGGAACCGGACACTGGCGAAATTTGGATCCAGGGCCAAAACATTATCGGAATGAACGAGCGCCAGCTTCGGGCGATACGCCAAAAGGTTGGAATCCTTTTCCAGGGCGGCGCGCTTTTTGATTCGATGACGGTGGAAGACAATATTGCATTTCCATTGCGCGAAGCCGGCGAGCGCGATCCGAAAGTATTGCAGTCCAAAGTCTCGGAGATGCTTGAGGTGATGGAAATGGAGGGAGAAGAGGACAAAATGCCGGAGAGTTTGAGCGGAGGAATGAAGAAGCGGGTCGGCCTTGCGCGCGCAATCATTCGCCGCCCTTCATGCGTTTTGTACGATGAGCCGACGGCCGGGCTTGATCCTGTTGTGGCGGACAGCATCAATCGATTGATCCGGCGCCTGCAACAGCGCTTTGGAATGACCAGCGTCGTGGTCACCCACGATATGAAAAGCGCGTTCGATGTCGCCGATTGGATCGCGTACCTGCACGAAGGCCGCGTCTATTTTCACGGAACTGCGACTGAGCTTCAACAATCGACTGATCCCCTCATTCAAGATTTCCTGCTCGGCCGATCCGATGGCAGGGACGACTGACTCAGTCGTCCTCGGTCGGTTGCGGTGAACCGCCGCTACCTTGCGAAAATCAGCAGTAAGACGACAATTAGCGTCTCAAGATGAACCGGCACGAGCGAGGTTTGGAATTTAAAGTTGGTATTTTTGTTTTTGTTGGTTTGGCGATGCTAGGCGCGCTGCTCGTGCAATTCGGCAGGCTCGGAGAGGGTTTCAAAACATATTACCCGCTCACGGTTCGCTTCACCGATGCGAGCGGGCTCTTGAAAGGTTCCGATGTTCTTCTCGCCGGCGCGAGAATTGGAAAGGTGGCGGGCGGTCCGCGACTGGTTCGCGAAGGTGGCGGCGTAGCTGTGTCACTCAAAATTTATGATTACGTCAAAGTTCCGGAGGGGACTAAATTCTCAGTTGGAAGTTCCGGGCTGTTAGGCGATCGCTTTGTTGTCGTAACACCGCCACCCGGGGAACCAAAGGCGTATCTGCCGCCGAATGCCGATATCAGTGGAGCGCGTGAGACCGGTATTAACGATCTCACTCGCGAAGGCGGCGCTCTGGTGGGCGATCTCCGGACCGCAGTGCAAAAGTTGAATCAGGACACTCTGTCCTCACAGAACATGGAAAACTTGAAGTCGACCATGGAACATTTAAACCAGGCTACCAGTGCGCTCGCAGAGTCTTCAAAGAAACTGGACGGCGTGATCGACAAGGCGGATTCAACGATGGGTTCCGCAAAACAAGCAGCGGACAGCTTACAGAATGCGATCGCTGACGTGCACAAAGCGCTGCGCAGCGCCACGCAAGGCAAAGGCCTGGTGGCGACGCTTCTGAACGATCAACAGTTAGCCAACGATCTGCACGCGCTCATCAGCAACTTGCGGGCACACGGTGTTCTGTTTTATCGCGATTCAGCGGCAGGCGCGCAAACGACGGCGCCAGAACAAACCAAACCGGCACGCCAAACCAGGGGACACTGACCGTACGAGACCAGTTGCAGTCGACGCCAAGAAGCGGTGCGAGGACTCACCGCACTCCAAAGCTTTCGCGACGCAGAATAACCGCTTCCGTGGTTTTCGCACGAAGGCGCTTTTGGAGTGCGACGCACCCTCGCGTCGCTTTCGAGGATGGAGGCGACACCTTAGGCCGGACTCCTCTTAATGGCTTGTAGCCAATCGTGCGCGCAGTTCTTCCTCGCTCAGGCCCTCGACGCGAATCACCTTTTGACGCGATCTTTGACCATGCTGCAGGATGATTGCGCGCTCCGGAACTTTCAATTTTTCGGCCAGAAAACAACGCAGCGCAACGTTCGCTTTTCCTTCCACTGCGGGCGCGCGCAGTTTGATCTTGATCGCATTGTCGTGCTCGCCGACGACTTTGTCGCTCTTCGCATTTGGAACTATATGGAATCGTAACGTAGCCATCGAACTGAGAGCAGACAGATCTAGTTATGGATGCGAGTGACTTACCGGCTCCCGACGACTACCGCAGGCCCACTGCTTTGCGCACGCGTTCCATCACTTGATCGGCGATTTCGTTTGCGCGTTTGGCGCCTTTGCTCAGGACGTTGTCGATGTAGGATTTGTCGCGCAGAATTTCTTGGCGACGCTGGCGCATCGGCGCGAAATATTCCCAAAGCTTCTCGAACAGCTCTTTTTTAAAATCGCCGTAACCGGTCCCGCCCTTTTTAAATTGCTCTCTCATATTCGCGAGTTCGTCTTTCGTAGCGAAGAGGGAATAGAGCTGAACGATCGTCGATCCTTCAGGATCTTTCGGCGCTTCGATCGGTGTTGAGTCTGTCACGATGCTCATCACGCGTTTTCGCGCCTCCTTTTCGTCGCCGAAGATGTCGATGTTGTTGCCATAGCTTTTGCTCATTTTCTGACCATCGAGACCGGGAACGACTTGCGTTTGGGGATTGATCCGCGGCTCGGGCAATTTAAAAACTTGTCCAAAAGTTTCGTTGATCTTCACCGCGAGATCGCGGGTCATCTCGATGTGCTGTTTTTGATCTTTACCGACCGGCACCACGTCGCTGTCGTAGATCAAAATATCAGCCGCCATGAGGACCGGATAATTAAATAGCCCAACTGTAGGGGCCATACCACGGGCGAGTTTGTCCTTGTAGGAGTGTGCGCGCTCCAGCAAACCCATCGGCGCAACCGTCGATAAAATCCACGCCAACTCCGTGACCTGCGGTACGTCTGAATGCCGGAAAAGCGTTGCGCGCTCCGGATCGAGCCCGCACGCCAAGAAATCGAGGGCCACGCGCCGGCTATTCGCGCGCAGAGTTTCCGGATCGCGCACAGTAGTAAGCGCATGATAGTCGGCGATGAAATAAAGGGCTTCGCCTTCGGCTTGCAGCGCGATGGCTGGGCGCATCATGCCGAAGTAATTGCCGATGTGCAAAGCGCCACTGGGCTGAATTCCGGATAAAATGCGCATGGGCTGCAACGTTCAACGCTCAACGTTTAACTTTCAACGTCCAACTGAGAATGTCGCGCCGGCTGAAACGTTGCCGGCGCTCAGCCCAACACATCGCAGTACAACCCGGTGACCAACACCTGGACCGACCTCACCGCAAGCGCGCCATTCCCGCACCCGGCAGGCGGCTTTGCGTATGGAGTCATCAACAACAAGCTCTACATCGCAGGCGGGCGCGACGCTGCCAATATGATTATTAACCTCACATGGATATACGATCCCGCGACCAACGCTTATGCATAATTAGCTGCCGAGCCCGGAACGTTCCAGAACAATGTCCCCGGTAGCGCTGCTGCTTCGGGTCTGCTGTGGGTCTTTGGCGGAGGCAATCCCTTTATCGGAGCTAGCGCGATCAACAATGCGTCTCGTTCAATCAATCTCCAGGTTGCTGCTTTTCCATGGGCATTAGTTGACGGTGTTAAAGGCCCGGCGCAGCCTGCCGCCTCCAGTTCCGGAAGATATTACAACCCCGCTAGTAATACGTGGACTAGCTCGCCTAACATGAATGTGGCGCGATCGTTTCCATCCGGAGCGGCTATCGGTAGCAATTTGCTAATTGTTGCTGGCGGATATGACGGTTCGACCACGGTCGCGAGTGCAGAAACCGAGGCTGTCTGTGGCGTAGCGCCAACTCCGACAGCTACGGCCACGGCTTCGCCAACGCCAACAAGGACTCCGACTCCAACCGCAAGTCCGACTCCAACCGCAACGCCCACGCCGACGCCGACGCCATGCTCGGGCAGATGTGCACCGACGCCCAGGCCGCTTCCAACTTCGTCGGCGCGCCCGACTCCGCCTCCTCGCCTGACACCGCCGCCGTCGCCTACCGGTTCTACTCCGGCGCCGCGGCCGTAAACCGCAGCGTCAAGGAAAATCCTCATCATTCGCTTGCCGCGGTCGTCGCCTCAGCGTAGGCAGCTGATTTTTCCCTTACTTTCCTGCTGGCAAATTTAAATGGTTGCCGATAAATACAAATCCCAGATGGCCGCTAAAAGCACCCAGCCCGTTTCCGTCGTGACCGGCGGCGCGGGTTTTCTCGGTTCGCATTTGGTGGATCGACTTTTGACGGAAGGGCATCGCGTCATTGCGATCGATAATTTGATCACGGGCAACACGGCGAACATTGGGCATCTCGCCGGGAACGAGAATTTCCGGTTCATCAAACATAACGTTTCCAATTTTATTTTTCTGCCGGAGGAAAAGATCGATTACGTTTTCCACTTCGCATCACCGGCGAGCCCGATTGATTATCTGGAACTCCCGATTCCCACGCTGAAAGTTGGCGCGCTCGGCACGCACAACACACTCGGTTTAGCTAACGACAAAAAGGCTTCGTTCATTCTTGCATCGACATCTGAGGTGTACGGCGATCCGCTCGAGCATCCGCAAGAGGAAGATTACTGGGGCAACGTCAACCCGATTGGGCCGCGCGGGGTTTACGATGAAGCCAAACGGTTCGCCGAGGCGATCACCATGGCGTATCACCGCTATCACAGAGTGGACACAAGAATCGTGCGCATCTTTAACACATACGGGCCGCGAATGCGGTTGCGCGATGGGCGCGTGGTCCCGGCGTTTATTGGACAGGCACTGAATGGTCAACCGTTGCCCGTTTTTGGCGATGGATCGCAGACGCGTTCGTTCTGTTACGTGTCCGATTTGATCGACGGAATTTTCAAGCTGGCCATGAGCCGTTTTCATGAGCCGGTCAACCTGGGGAATCCACGCGAGATGACGATCAAACAGTTCGCCAACGAAATTATTCGTATCACCGGAACAAAATCGGCAATCGAATACAAAGCGCTGCCGGTGGACGACCCGAAGGTGCGCCAACCTGATATCGCTCGCGCGAAGGAGGTGCTCGGCTGGGAACCCCGCGTCGGATTCGAGGAGGGGATCAAAAAGACGATCGAGTATTTTAGAGAGTCGATGAAAAGTTGAACCCTTCCCTTTCTGTCATGTTGAGCGGAGCGAAACATTCTCTGGCCATTGGCTTGCGGCGGTCTGGAGACGCGCACAAGAGTCTGAGATTCTCCGCTTTGCTCAGAATGGCAACCACGGGAACTCCGCGTCCTTGCAGTAACCACCGACGTGTGGTTGTCGAAAATTTTACTGGCGCTTGAGGCTGTTTGGATATGAATTGTCACATGATCGGACGGGTGGTTTCCGTCGCCGTGGGTTTACTCGGTATTTGCTTAGCAGTTGCAGCGCAACAAGCGAATTCGCGTGCACCAACCCAAAGCGGGTCCGAGCTGAGTCTTTATCAGCCGAAAATTTTGAGTGCGAAGGATGGTTCTCTTTTGTTTCATAAAGGTCCGGTTTACGCCTGGTCCGACGGGGGCCGGCTGGCGAGCAACAACGCTTTGGCCGAAATTGGTATGGCGTCGCTCGATTTGTTTCCGGTTGCGTATTTGCCCCCGAATACTTCCGCAGTTGCGACGGGAAACAAAGCAAGCTCTCCTACTAATTCTTCACGCGGGCCTTTTGAATCGAACGGCAAGGATTTCCCCGGAATGATGACGCCGCCTCACGATCAGGTTTATTATGGCGGTGAAGTGGGCATTTTGTACGGCCAATGGACAGGCAGAGGCGGCGGCGATCTCATGCAAAGCTATATTCTGGGTACGGTTGGTAATGACAAATTTCAGATCTCCGTTGGCGCTGAATATGAGGAGTCGAGTGGACACTCGGCGCGGTACCACTCATATGTTTTTCCGAGATAAGTCTGCACTTCGGTGCTGGTCGAAACCGCATCGGCGTGCAAAAGTGCCTTGCGAATCCAAAGCGACACCAAACTGCCGCATTCTCCCGCAATCGCGAGATGCTCGTCGGGGCCAGCGTTTTTTACGGTAGGCGAATAGCAGAAGTTCGAAATTCCAACGAATTTCGAACTTTAATGGTCAAAGCAGGCCGGGTGTTACCGAATGGTTTGAGATTTCAGTGTTGAAATTTGGTTTGGAATTTGGGAATTGGTTTAGCTCATGGCCGCACCGCCGCGTCTTATTACTCTCAATATCGGATCCCAAACCATCGGCTTGGCGGAATTTCGCGTAAGCCATGGGCGTCTGGCCTTGGTGAATTATCGTTTCCACGAAACGCCGCTTGATCCTGAAACCGGGCAACGTCGCGATGCTCACACCGCTTTGCATGAAACGGTGGTGGCGTTACGCGAAATGATGCGCGAAATGCGTATCCATGGGGCGCCTGTAAACTACGCAGTTCCCGCGCAATCGGTTTTTGCGCGCTTCGTCAAACTGCCGGCACTCGAGGCGGAAAAGGTCGACAAGATCATCTCGTTTGAGGCGCAACAGAATGTTCCGTTCCCCATCGATCAAGTGGTTTGGGACTACCAGCTGGTCGGAGGTGGTATGGGCGAGCAAATTCAGGTGGTCATTGCGGCGATCAAGCGCGATCTGCTTGAAGAAATCAACAACGCCGTGGAAGAAACCGGACTGCGAACCGGCATCGTCGGTGTGGCGTCCATGGCTCTCTACAACGCATTTTGTTACAACTATACCGATCTAAACGGGTGCTCGATGCTGGTGGATATTGGCGCACGCACGACGAACGTTCTCTTTATCGAGTCCGGGAGAATTTTCTTGCGCAGTGTTCCACTGGGCGGCAGCACAATCACCGGCGCGATTGCGCGCGAATTTAACGAGTCATTCGCCGCTGCGGAAGCTCGAAGGAAACGAGATGGCTTTGTGGCTCTAGGGGGTGCCGCGGAGTCTGCTGATCCAGACATTGGCCGTGTCTCGAAGATAGTCCGCAGCACCATGACGCGACTACACGCGGAATTGATGCGTTCTATCACTCATTACCGTGGCCAACAGCTGGGTAAGCGCCCGGCGCGCATTTTCCTTTGTGGCGGTGCCGCGGGCATCCCCAACATGTGTGAGTTCTTCCACGAAAAGTTTGAGCTGCCGATCGAGTTTTTCAATCCGCTGCAAAAGGTGACCGTGTCGGCGTCGGCGCCGGAGGCGGTCCGTTCGGCGCATTTATTTGGGGTATTGGTGGGTCTGGCGCTGCGCAACGTGACTGTCTGCCCAATGGAGTTGAATCTGCTTCCGGCCAGCGTCGTTCAGAGGCAAGACCTGGAAAGGCGCAGAGCATTCTTCATCGCGGCCGCGGCATGTTTTCTTCTCGCGCTGTTGGGCTGGTCGGCCTACTACACGCGCGCCGCCCAGGTTGCGCAAAGAACTGCGCAGATAATGCAGCAGAAGAACGATAGCATGCACGTGGCGGAAGGGCAGCTTGACAAGCTTAAAAAGCGAATCATCGCGTTGGACAACGTCGCTACTCCGCTGATCACCGCGGTAAGCGATCGCAACTTCTGGCCACAAATTCTTGAAGAATTGAATGCGCGTCTACCGGAAGCAGACATCTGGCTCACAGAGCTTGCCGCAACTTCCGGCGGTAAGCTGCTGGGGGCGCCTGAAAAACGCGCCGCGGAAATGGCGCCGACTCCTCCGCCGCCAGCTCCCGCTAAATCGACGGCGAAAGCTCCGACCAGCGTCGAGAAATCGATCGACGGCATCTTGGTGCGCGGACTTTACCTGTATAATCCGAAACAGCAGGAAATCGTAGTCGATTATCTCCGTAATCTGGCGAATTCGCCGCTGTTTGTTATCAACGCCAAAACTCCAGAGCGCGTGATTAAATCCAATTCCGTTCCCAACGATACGGAATGGGCTTTTCCGTATGAGCTTCAGCTCACCCTGCGCAAGCCTGTGAAATTGCCATGAAGTGGTTTCAGCAAAATCGCACTTTCGGCACGTTTCTGATTGGTTTTGGAGTTTGCGCGTTGCTCATGGTGACGCTGCTTTACTGGAGATGGAGTGCGTGGAGCAAAGCCAGACAGGCATTCGACCAGGTCGCGGCAGAAAGGAAGCGGCTGCAGCATCTCGATCCGTTTCCCAACGACGCCAATTACGGGAAACTGCAGGATTACGTCGAGAAATACAAAGTCACGCTGGACAAATTTAAAGAAGCTTTGAAAACCGAGGTTGTCCCTGCGCCGCCGCTTGCGCCCAATGAATTTCAATCGCGCTTGCGCCTGGTGACCATCGCCACACTCGACAGAGCGCGCACGAACAATGTGAAGTTGCCGGACAAATTTGAGCTCGGGTTCGACGAATTCACTACGACCATGCCTGCCGGCGGTAAAGTCGCATTGTTGCTTGGACAGGAGCTCACTCAAATCCAGAAGCTCATGAACATTTTGCTCGATGCCAAGGTTGATAGCGTGACGTCGCTTCACCGCACGCCTTTGCCCGACGAACGCCGGGCTTCGCCGACTCCGACACCCTCTCCAAACATCGGACGAAAAGTAGCGACGGCGAAGCCCGGCGGCACGCCTGCGGCAATCTTAATCGAGCGCAACATTGTTGACGTAACTTTTAAAGCGGCGCCTTCGGCAGCGCGGAAAATCTTAAATGAACTCGCAAGTTCCACCGGCCAATTTTTTATCATTCGCACGCTGTACGTGCACAATGAGAAAGACAAGGGTCCGCCACGCGAAAAGATGGCAGGGCCAACGCCCGTCCAACGCGGGCCGGGGACCGGGGCTCAGCCCGGTGCCGCCGCGCCGTTGAATTTCATCGTCGGCAATGAGCACGTCGAAGTTTCAGCGACGATTGAAATGCTGCGATTTACTTTTTAACCACGAACGGACACGAATGTTTTCGCGCGAAGCGCTTTCGGAGCGCGGCGCTGCTGCGCCCCTTCGATCACGAGCATGAATATAAGCACGAGTAAGGGTAAGAGTTAGAAGTCGTGGCAGTGATGATCTTGGCGCACAAGTTTCCTACCCGTGATATCCGTGTAATCCGTGGTTGCTCACTTTTATTTGTGTCCATTCGTGTTCATTCATGGTTAATGATTAGCCGTGGCGAAGATTTTGGAATGGATTAAGGCGCATTACGATCGCGTCACGCTCATCGCAGCGGCGACCTTCCTTTTCATTTCCGCCATCGCCATTTGGTGGAGCGTCATCCAGTTTGGCAATCGGCTTGTCACTGAGCAGCAGTCTCGCGGCAAAACTGCCTCGCAGCCCGCCGTTGCGGTAGAACTTGATCATGCGGCGCAGCAACTCGAGCAGCCAGCACAATGGAAAGGCACCACGCGCTCGGGGCTTTTCGTTCCGGAAAGACATTTCATCGGCGCAGACGGCCTGCCGGCCACGCTGCAAAACACCCAGGTGCATCCTCCGGTCCCCAATGATTGGTTCGAAAAATACCATTTGCCGATCGAAGACGCCGACGTTCTCGATGAGGACCCCGACAAAGACGGTTTCACTAATCTCGACGAGTGGCAGGGCGGCACCGACCCGGCAGATCCGAATTCGCACCCGGATTATCTTACAAAGTTACATTTGGTGTCTGCTACTGAGGAACCGTTCCGATATATTTTTTCATCGCGGAGCGGAGACAGATTTGGCATTAATACAATCGACGAGAGCGAGGTGACGCAATTCTTAAAAGTCGGTGATGTCATTCGCGGCACTGAGTTTAAGATTGTGAATTTTACCGAAAAACATGCACGCAATAAGTACGGCATCAATGCAGATGTTTCGGAGCTGCTCCTCGAACACGAGCAGAGTCATATACAGGTCACACTGGTGAAGCGAGAGGTCGCCACCTCGCCGCAATCCATAGCCACTTTCGTTTATACGTGGGGCGGGCGTCGGGAATTCGAAGTGAGAAAAGACCAGGAGTTTTCCCTGAAACCCTTGGAGGACATTAAATACAAGCTCGTGGATGTGCAGTCGGACAAGGCCGTAATCGTCAATACGCAACAACCCAATGCCCCGATCGAGATCGGCTTCGCTGCTCCATAAGAATTCCGAGGTGGATCGGCTCGCCGCGGCGAGACGATGGCAGATGGAATTGCCGGAGGCGCGGGATGTCAGGCGGCAGAGCCGCAGCTTGCTTTAGCTAACGCTTTGGGCCGCCTTCGCACCAGGCTACGGCGTGCCAGGGGACACCACGTTCCACCTGAAGTTCGATCAGCGCGTTGATCCGGCGTCCGAAAAAATCGTAAGAATTTTGCTTGCAGCCGGGGGAGCAAATCAAATACAAGCTCGTGGATGTGCAGCTAGAAAGATCACTTATGAAGAAAATTCCACCCACCCTTGGAAATGTTAAACAGAAGGAAACGAAGTTAACGAAAGTGAGTTGTGCCAGGGCAGCGGCCCAAATTTTGGTTTCCCTTGTTACCTTCTATTTCACTCTCATCTGCTTGTCTTTGAATTGCGCGACGAGCTTTGCGCAAACCCCGGATAGCGTCGCGGAGCGCGAAGTGCAGCGGCGTCAGGCTGCAATACCAGACGGCGAAGCCGCCCTGGTGCGTGGTAAGTCCGCCATGAAAACGAAAAATTACACGCTCGCGCATGAAGAATTCAAAACGGCCGTGGCGAGTCTGCCCGATTCAGTTGTCTCCGGAAAAGCGCACGATCAAGCTGTCGATGGCTTCTGCAAAAGCGGCGTCGCGTTAGCCGAAGCCCGCATTGCTCAGGGAAGAAATGCCGATGCCGAGGCGATCCTAAGTGAGATTTTGAGCGATCGCTATGATCCGAAATGCCGCCCGGCGCACGAGCTTTACATGCGCCTGCGTCAACCGGGTTCCTTCGATAAATCCTCCGACAAAACGGTGAGGACTGTCAGCGGAGAAGTCGACTGTGCGGGAAACCCCGCACCGCCGTTCCCTGAGCGGGTGGAGAGGGTGAAAGAATTGCTCGCC
The DNA here is from genome assembly GCA_003220005.1 of Verrucomicrobiota bacterium. GTDB lineage: Bacteria > Verrucomicrobiota > Verrucomicrobiia > Chthoniobacterales > UBA10450 > Udaeobacter. The sequence goes on from QHRD01000027.1 coordinate 25,668, forward strand.
GAAGCCGACAGCTATTATCAATCCGGCCGGTACGACCTGGCGATGAAACGATACGATCAGGTCTTGTGTCTTGATCCGTACAACACAGCAGCGCGGCGCGGTCAGGAGAAAATCAACAACACCAGATATCAGTACGGCGAAGAAGCCTACAACGAAACGCGATCACGCCAGATTTGGCAGGTTGAGGGAGCCTGGCAACAACCGGTTCGCAAATACGGCGTAGTGGGTCCGGCAGCCGCCATCGGTGGGCAAAGGGATCTTGGTGGAACAGCTCTGATTAACAAGAAGCTCAACAGTATCATCATTCCGCACATTGAATTTCGCGACGCGACGATTCGCGAGGCAATTGAGGTACTTCGGGAACAGGCAGCGGAGAACGACACAGGGCCGGAAGGTCAGAGAGGCGTGAACATTGTGCTGCGACTCGCTCCGCTCGGACAAATCGCTCCTCTGGTGGTGCCAGTTCCTGCTGTGCCCGAAGGCATCGGTACTCCCGTACCTGGCGCACCTGGTGCTGCCGCAGGTGCTCCTCCAGCTGGTGCCGCGGGTGGGGGCCGTGCTCCCGGTGGCACCCCTATGCCTGCGCCCCCAGTAGGCCCGGCAGGTGCGCGGATTACGGTAACGCTCGACAACATTCCGCTCGGTGAAGCTCTGCGCTATATCGCCAATCAAGCCGCATTGAAAATCAAAGTGGAACCGTATGCGGTATCGGTGATCCCTCTCAGCGAACAAACCAACGAGCTGATCACGAAACGGTATCATGTCCCACCAGAATTCTTCGGCGGTCCATTGGACGTGGGCTACTATCTTACCCAGTCCCTCAGCGGCGGCCAGCAAGGGCAGCAGGCTGGTAACGCACTGAGCGTGCCTCCGGTTTCCCAGAAGATTGCCGAACAGGAGCAATATATCGCAGCTACGAGCAGTGAATACACTTCTGCGGCCCAGACGCAAGGAACCCTAACAGGAACCACGGGCACACAGCAGTCCACGCTTAGACAAAATCCAGGTGGAGCTGGGGTATCGACTTACCGGCAGACACTGCTTAACGATCGTCAACTGGTCGAGCGAGCTACCGCCAGAACGATGCTCGAGAGCATGGGCGTCGCGTTTCCTCCTGGCGCAAACGCAACTTTCTGGCCCCACAGCGGAACGCTGATCGTTCGCAATACGCAGGACAATTTGGACTTCGTCGACGCGCTAGTCGATCAGGCGAATGCTTCACAGCCAAAGCAGGTCGCGATCGAAGCGAAATTTATCGAGATTAACCAAAACAATCTCAAGGAACTTGGTTTCGATTGGCTGCTCGGTCCGTTTAGCCTCAATGGGAAGGTCTTCGGCTCAGGTGGGACCGCCGGGAACGGCCAACCGGTGAACCCTTCGAATTATCCGTTCGTTGATCCGGCGACTGGAAATCCAATCGGACAAAATCCTGTGACTGCCGGAAACCGCAGCGGCAACTTTGCAATCAGCGCGAACGCGCTCGATGCGCTTTTGATGCCGGGCCTTGGGCAGGCGGCCGGTGCCGCGCCGGGAATTTTTGGATTAGCCGGTGTGTTTACCAACCCACAGTTTCAGGTTGTAATCCGCGCGTTGAACGAGAAAAAAGGTATCGATCTTCTCTCCGCCCCAAGCGTAACGACGAAGAGCGGGCAGCGCGCCATTATCGAAGTCGTTAGGGAACTTCGTTATCCGAGAACGTACACTCAGCCGCAGGTTCCATCGATTGGAACCACGACGACGACTGGTTCGCAAGTTGTCCCGGTGGTAGTGACGCCTACAACACCTCAGGATTGGGAGACCCGCAACACGGGTGTGACGTTGGAAGTGGAGCCCGTAGTAGGAGGCGATAGCTCGACCATAGATCTTAACTTGGTGCCGCAGGTCGTGGAGTTTGAGGGTTTCATCAATTACGGCAGCCCAATTAACGCAGTCGGCGTTAACACAGTGGGCGGCGCGATTTCAGTGTCTGTGCCCATTGAGCTCACGCCTAACGTGATCAACCAGCCGGTGTTTAGCACGCGCAAAGTGACCACGAGCGTCAGCGTCTATGATGGGCAAACCGTTGTGCTCGGCGGATTGATGCGTGAAGACGTGCAAAAAACCGAGGACAAGGTCCCAATCTTAGGTGACATCCCGCTCATTGGCCGAGCGTTTCGCAGCAATGTCGAGCAACACAACAAGAAGAACCTCGTCATGTTTGTTACCGCCCGCATCGTGACCCCAGCAGGTCTGCCGTTGAACGAAGAGGAAGAAGGCTTGCTGCCGCCGGAGTTACCCGAAGTGCCGGCGTACAAGAAGTAAGGTTTCGCCGGCGCTTGAATCGTTGAATCGTTAAATCGCTAAATTCGCGTCAAGCGCCGCATGGAACGCGAGAGGATCATCTTCTTCCGGAACTTTTTCTTCTGCGCATTCATCATTGGCCTCGTATTCGCGCTGTTCTATTTGGCCGCGACGATTCTGCTCTGGGACACTGCGGTTTCGCTGACGACTCATCTCTTCAAAATCGACGAGAAAGAATTCGGCAGACTGGTTTTGCTGTTCTTCATCCAGTTGCGTGTAGTGATCGTTTTCTTCTTTCTCGTGCCAGCTTTGGCTCTGCATTGGATGGCGCGGAAAAGGTAATCTGGGAGCGCACGCGCTCCGCGTGTAGCGATTGGTCCCTCGCCAGTCGCCCGGGCACGTTCAGGCTAGCTGCGCTGCGGATTACACCGGGTGAGTTCGCGGCGAGGGCGCTGCGAACAGCATGCGAGGCGCGTGCGCTCCCCAGAGTCACTGCATTTTCGACGGCACCAAGATCCAAAGGGAGTGCGCGAAGTTCTCATCAATTTCCTCCGTGGACTCGCGCTCAAGGAACAGCTTTACGTTTGTTCGCAACCACTTTGAGTACCGGCTTATTCATTTCGAGTCGGGCATTCGCTTTCTGGATTTGCTCAGTGTTCTCTTTCACTTGGGCCGTGAGCACCTCTATTTGGTTCTGTTGCTGCGCGACCGTTGCTCGCATGCTCTGAAGTTTCAGATCGAGCATGGCTTGGCTGGCGGCGTCGGGAATGGCTTGGGGGCGGATTCCTTTGGGCGAAGATCCACTCGGGTGGGATCCATCTACGGTGACCGTACCCAATCTTCCGTCGGAATCGACGATCACGGTCATTGCTGTCGCGACCGAGACCGGCCTATTGTAGATATTGTCGATATAGCACCTGTCACTTTCCTGGCCAAAAACAGTGTGCACACCAGGGTGGTGGCCGATGATGATATTATTATCGGCG
>QHRD01000027.1:29156-42379 GCA_003220005.1 Verrucomicrobiota bacterium
TGGAACTTCCGGTGTTCAGCGCCAGCGCTCCAGCGCCAACACCGGTGTTGAAGCTGCCGGTCGTATCGAGAAAGAGCGACCGCCAACCAAGTGCCGTGTTTCCAGCACCGGTGGTAAGAGAACCAAGCGCATTGCATCCTTCCGCTGTCGTGAAATTGGCGTAGCACCCGTCCGGTGGTGGATTGACCCCGCGTGCTCCTGGTAAAAGTGTAACGGAGGCTAACACGGGCAGGATAGCCAGTAATATTCTACGGTTTTTCATCTTTTTGTTTTGTTTCGTTTTTCAGCTTTCCGTGAACTCGCGTTCAAGGAACAGCTTTCGATTTGTTCACAATGTTTTTTGCCGCTGGTTTGTTCATTTCGAGCCGGACATTCAGTTTCTGGATTTGCGCGAACTGCTGTCTAATCTGTGCGGTAAGCATCTCTATTCGGTTCTGTTGCTGCGAGATGGTCGCCTCCAAGTTCTGAGCTTCGAGATTAAGCATGGCTTGCTTGGCGGCCTCGGGAATGGCTTGGGGGCGGATGCCTTTGGGCGAAGATCCACTCGGGTGGGATCCATCTACGGTGACCGTACCCAATCTTCCGTCGGAATCGACGATCACGGTCATTGCTGTCGCGACCGAGACCGGCCTATTGTAGATATTGTCGATATAGCACCTGTCACTTTCCTGGCCAAAAACAGTGTGCACACCAGGGTGGTGGCCGATGATGATATTATTATCGGCGGTGGTAATACCAGACCCGGCCTCGCTGCCTACGCACACGTTGTCGCTTGTCGTTTGGCTGTTCATGAGCGCCATATTACCGATGGCCGTGTTGCTGTTCCCGCTGGTGTTGGCAGTGAGCGCTTCCCCACCGATGCCCGTGTTGGAACCGCCCGTGGTATTGTTCATGAGAGCAAAATAACCGGTGGCCGTGTTGGAGGAACCGCTGTCGTTAAAGACGAGCGCGTCGGTCCCAAGGGCCGTGTTGTTTGAGCCCGTCGTGTTGAGCAAAAGCGCTGCCGCGCCCACCGCGGTATTGGAACTTCCGGTGTTCAGCGCCAGCGCTCCAGCGCCAACACCGGTGTTGAAGCTGCCGGTCGTATCGAGAAAGAGCGACCGCCAACCAAGTGCCGTGTTTCCGACACCGGTGGTAAGAGAACCAAGCGCATTGCATCCTTCCGCTGTCGTGAAATTGGCGTAGCACGCCTCCAGTGTGGGCGCGGGCGTGGCCGTCGGCATTGGTGTGGGTGTTGCCGTTGGCGTAATCGCCAAATCGTAACCGATGATGTCGAGGTTGATTCCTTCGGGCGATGTCGTAGAAATGTCGGAAGACTGCCCGGTACAATTGAATGCGTTCTGCACATACGGATGCGTTTGCGGGCAGGCCTCGCTTAACCAATCGCCAAAGTCTCCGGCCGAATCCTGATTGAAACTAACGATGTTAGTGCTGCCACCATTGATTGAGAAATAACGTGAACCGTTCGAAGTCAGATTCCTGACACCAGGAGAAGACCAACTGAACAGGTCCTGCGGGCGAAGATCGGTGCCACCCAGGGTGAGGAACGACCCGAAACCCAGGACTTCGTTAATTTCGTGCTCAGTTAAACGCTGCGCGTCGAAGTTACCCGCGCTGATGGGCCGAGTGAACTGCCACGCCACTGTCGACTTTAGCGTAACGATTCCGTCATACGGCCCGCCCGGTCCGACGGTGCCGTCTGCGAACATCGCCGTGGGCGTGTCTAACCCGATTGCGCGCCCGTTCGCGCTCGCTGGGTTGATGTTTGTGGACAACGCGCTCGCGTGTGCGATGTTATCGTTGGCAGTCCGCGCATCCGCTCTTAAGGCACTGATAAACGTGCTCCACGGAAGCCCGTAATAGACCCAGTTGCTTGCCGAGATAAGCCCCTGAGGCAGAGGATTACCGTCTGGCCAAGTTGTTGCGTAACGGAAATAAATCTGGGCCGTGAATGGATCACTAAACAGCGACTCGTAAATCCCGATTGCCCGGTTAATCATCGCCTCGATCGCAGCCGCGTTTGGGTTGCCGGTGATGGAGCTGTCGAAGGTTGCATGAATGATCAGTCCAGTGGGAGCCTCTGTCGTAGCCGTCATGACATCCGAATAGCTGCCTAGGCCAATCGCGGTGTACGGACGCACCCGATAAAAGTACGTCGTCCCCGGATTCAATCCCGTTACAGCGCGGCCATTCGTATCGCCAATGTCCAGGTCGTGGTAGTCGTCCAGGTAACTTTTGAACGAGTTGCTCATGGAGACATCCAGCAAGTAGCCTTTCGCGTCGCTTACGCTGACCCAAGTCGCCATGAAGCTGCTGCGCGTCGGCGGCGCCGGCAAAACAGTTTCAATATGCGGGGTGACCTCTTTTACGTTCGGCAGCTCGATCAGGCCTTGCAAATCCGCCCGCGACTGGTGCCTCCCGGCGCTGGGCTGTAGTGAAGCGGACGATGCGATATTTTGCTCCGACAAACTGCTAGCGGAGGCTAATGCAGCGAGCCCCGTGGCCACGCCGCCAAAAACAATTAAACCAATTAGGGGGGAAGCCCTGCTGCTGCATGGGTTCGTCATGAAAAAACTGCCAATGCAGAGATCGATGGGTGTGCGCACATAGTTAGTGAGGAGTACGTTTTGCCGCGAAACGCGAAATTGCGTCAAGCCTTTTTTGAAGAATTTTAGAAATTCTTCTCGAAAAGAGCAATGGCCTCGCTGATTCGTCCCGACAAAGCCGAAATTAGATGGCACAGCCTTGCCGCGAAGTGCCGGCGTATAAGGAGTAAGGCTAACCACGAATTCGCACGCGTATTCGCGCGAAGCTTTCTCCTTCGCAAGGCTACGGCGGGAGGAGTGGGCTGGGGCAGAAGAATCTTCTCAAGCTGCGATGATTTTCCTCTATAGCAGTGCGGTTGCTGAAAAATGACGGAGCACTGAATAACGAAGGACGAAATAATAACAAGGGGTAGATCGCTAATCAGCCGCCTCCGCTCGGCTACGGCGTTGTTCTATTTCGCCGCGACGATTCTGCTCTGGGACACTGCGGTTTCGCTGACGACTCATCTCTTCAAAATCGACGAGAAAGAATTCGGCAGACTGGTTTTGCTGTTCTTCATCCAGTTGCGTGTAGTAATCGTTTTCTTCTTTCTCGTGCCAGCTTTGGCTCTGCATTGGATGGTAAGAAAGAAGTGAATCTGATGCTGCGCCGAAGGCGCAATTCACTTTTGAGCCTGGGGCAAAGCCCCAGGTTGATAGAATGCCCAAAAAAATCCAGCGCTGAAAGCGCGATTCACTTTCGTCAGCGATTGGATCCATCCAATGATTGAGCCGCGCTTTCAGCGCTTGCTGATCCTGCCATATGAATTCCTGGGGCGGTGCCCCAGGCTGGAATGACACAGCGCCTTTGGCGCTAAGCAGATATCAGAGCCGGCGCTATGTGCTTTTCTTCTCGCTCATTTTTGACGGCGCCAAAATTGCCTCGCTCATCCCGTGCAAAAATTTCTTGTCAGCCGGAGCGATTGTAGCCAGCACGCCGCGTAATTTCACGCGGTGGTCTTCGACGAAGTAATACGGACAAAGACGCACCCGGCCTTTCATCGGCTTTATCTCGCCAGAATCTGGATCCCAATACCGGTGTTCAAAAAGAGCGCCTTTGTGAAATTTTTGAAGAATAGTGGGGTTCGAATCGAAGGTCGCCAGCGCGTGCTCGATTCGCTTCTCCCATTCGGCGTGCGGCAGATCGCTCCCGAGCGCAATGCCGCGGCTGCCCCAGCCGAGCGGGGAAAATCCGCTCACTTTTAAGAGAAGCTCCCGATCTTTCTGGCTGAACCTAGCGGCCTCACGCCAATTTTGAATTTCAAGGCGCGGGATGACGGCGTGCTGCGGTAATGGCGTAGGATCAAGTAGCCAGGAGTAGGGAATTGCCTGCTGTAGCTTTATGAAATACTTTTCACCCAGCTCGCGCCGCCAGTACTCGCGAAGGGGATGCATCCAGAAAAGCGCGAACCACATTTTCTCTTCAAGGTATGGTTTGAGTGGCGGTCTGATCGTGATGCGTCCCTCAGCCTTTGCGCGAAGCGTATTTGCGATCGCAGGTATATTCGGCAGATCGAATAATTCGAAAAAGCGATACACCGTCTGTCCATCTTGCGGTTCATAATTTTCCGCCGGCACAACGCGCCAGGGGGATGTTTGCTGTTTGAAGTTTGATGTCTGATTCAATCTCGCGGCGATCCATTCCATCTCCGGCCGATAAGTGGCCGATTCCTGCGAGATAGCAATGTCGCCACCGTTTGGCAGGACGGAGCGAAATCCATCCAGCATTCCGTTTGCGCCGCCAATGATTTCACTGTCGAATGTTGAATACGTCTGATTAAGCCATCCAGTTAAGCCGATGCCGCCCGGGACCGAGTCGATCTCAGCAATGACGTAACCCTTCTCAGTCAGAATGAGGTCAGGCCGTATTACTCGCGGCAAATCGTCGCGGATTTCTTTGCGTCGGGAGAATTCGATGAGCTCTTTTGGCTTACCGGCGTCGAGATAGCGCGCAATCCACGCCGGCTGCTTGCCTTTGACGCTCAGGTGATAAAGCTGATTGCAGGCACGCTGAAACACAAACAGCCGATGGCCAAGCTGCTCGAGATCGGCCAGAAGTTTTTTGTCGATGGGAAATGCGTCGGGGGAACGGAGCCACTCCTTTTCAGCGAAAAGGCCCTCTTTCGGGAAAGCTGAGCGAATTGCAATCAGTCTATCATCTTGGATCTGCACTCGCGTCATGAAGCAAACGTCCAACGTCCAACCCGCCTTCGCAAACTACGGCGCGGCAGGCGCCGAACGTCCAACGCCAAATCCAAACATCTGAATTGGGCGTTGGGCGTTGGGCGTTGGACGTTGAGCGTTCGGCGTTTGCTGCTCATCTTCCGCTTGCCATTTTCTTCAGTACGAGCTTTACCAGTTCTTCTGCTGATTTCGCTTCGCCTTTTTCCTGGAGATCGCGAACCGCTTTGTGTGCCTCGATCTGTTTGTAACCGAGCGCGATCAGCGCAAGTACGGCTTCATTGGCTTGTTCCTGCTCTGGAGTGGGTGCGTGTGCTGTGCTGGCTGCTTCCCAAGCGGCAGCAACGCCGAGTTTATCTTTCAATTCGAGAACGATTCGCTCAGCTGTCTTTTTCCCGAGGCCGCTGATTTTCGAAATCGCAGTGACATCTGAATTGACCACGGCAGCTTTGAAACTGGTCACGCTCATTCCACTTAACACTGCGAGCGCCAGTTTCGGCCCGATCCCGCTCACATTGTTGACCAGCAACCGGAAAAGATCACGCTCAGCCGGTGTCATGAATCCGTAAAGCACATGCGCATCCTCGCGCACTGCCAGATGAGTGAGAATCCGAATGGCTTGTCCGACTGGCGGCAATTTATCGTAGCTGGAAAGCGGAATGAACACTTCATAGCCAACGCCGCCCACATCGATGGTCGCCTGTGTGGGCAGGGCGCTAATGAGTTTGCCGTCAAGAAACGTGATCATGGGAATCGTTAAAAGCGTCGAAGTTTTGTCATTCTGAGCGAAGCGAAGAATCTCTGATTATTTCTGGGGGGTGGGCTGCCGCAAGCCGATTAGTCAGAGATGTTTCACTCCGCTCAACATGACAGAGGAGGAACATGCTTCAAACGTTTAACGCTTTATCCAGTCACTCGGACTTGAGAACGAGCGTGAGATCGACGCGTTTCCCTTTTGCGATGTTAAAGCCGCTTGTCGTAAAAAATCGCCAGTCTTGCGGCGCGTTCGCAAATACTGATCCGGCAACAGGCATCGGCAGAATAATGAAACGCGGACCGGGCTCGCTCATGAATTCTGGAGCACGACGCTTGTTCAACGGCGTGAGAAAACCTTTCACGCGCGAGCGAAAATACCAGACGAGACTGGGCTCCTCGAACTCGACTGAGGCAAATTGCATGTTCGGCACCAACGAGGCGCGCGATATCTGAAGGAGTTGATACGCCGGGAAAAACCGCGCAACCAGCGGCGGAATGACGAGCGCCATCGCAATCCAAATAGCCGCAGTAGTGACAGCGACGGTTGCGAACACACGGCGGCGGCTTGCGGCCGCGCTTTCCGGCCAATGGCGAGCAAGCAGAAGCGCCAGCAGACCGAACGCGGGCAACGTATAATGCGGCAGCTTGGTTTTAATTACGGAAAAAATGATGAAAATGATTGCGATGCCGGAGAAGAGATAACGGTCGACGTTGTCCCGCTCGTGCCACAATCTTTTCAGAAGTGCGGGCAGTTTGATCGACCACGGAAAGAAACTGACAAACACAGTCACGAAATAAAACGGCAGTAGTAAGAGGTATCCGCCTAACGAGTTCCACCCGTGTCCCTCCATTGCTCCCAACGAGCGGCCGATGACGTGGCGACCGATTCCGATTCGCAGAAATTCGCCATGCGTCTGAATCAACGCGGGGATTGCCCAGGCCGCGATAACCGCCAGCATCAGTAAAATGCCGCGAGCGAATTTGAACCGCCGCCCAAGCTGCAGATTCGGCGCATAAAAAATCGTCGAGGCAACCGTCAGCAGCGGCACCCAAGCGATCGGTCCTTTAGCCAGGAAACCCAATGCCAGCGAGACGTAAAAGAAAAACCACCAGCGCGAGATCGGATGCTGGATCTTGGTGCTTGGAGGTTCATTTTTCGTTAGACCATCTCGCAGCAATTCCAGCCCGCTCCAGTGCGCGGTACTCACGAACAACACCAGCCACATGTCGGCCACTGCGGCTTTCGCATGGATGAAGGTCTGCAAACAAAGCGTGAAAATAATTGCCGCACGCCATCCAACGCGTTCACCGCCAATCCGCAGTCCGCGCACCGGGATCGTTATCGCGAGGAGCGCGGCCGCCACGGCAGATGGGAAGCGCGCTGCAAAATCATTTTGGCCAAAGATGCGGTAGCTGACTGTTTGCGCCCAGTAGGTGAGGGGAGGTTTGTCGAGGCGAGGCTGATCATTGAAGTAGGGAACAACATAGTCGCCGCGCTGGATCATCTCGCGTGACGCTTCCGCAAAGCGCGGTTCGTCGCGGTCGATCAGCGGCAAACTCCATGTGCCGGCGATGTGAAAAAGGACGCAACCAAAAAACAGCAGAGCGTAGTTGATTGATTTCAAATCGGAACTCAAAATAGCGTCCGGTAAAACTTACGGGAACTTATTTGTGAAGCGCGCGGCGATTTTTTATTGGCTGATCGGCATCGCCATCTCGGCAATAGGGATCGGCGCAGCATTTTATCTGGATGACATCGTCTGGCATTTCATCCTGCAACATCAAAACCGCGCCGTGCGTAGTTTCATGCAAAACGTCAGCCGATTTGGCGACTGGCCTTCCCATGTTGCGCTTGGATTGCTCCTTCTGGGAATCGCCTGGTGGCGCGGCAGTAAAAAATGGATGCGTGTTTTTTTGGCGATGCTGGTGGCGCTGGCGATGGCAGGCATTGCCGGACATGTGATGAAACGCGCGGTCCCACGGGCACGTCCCTCGGTGAAATCGGAGCTTCGTTGGGGGGGGCCGCGTTTCAGCACGAAATATCACTCGTTCCCATCCGGGCACGTTGCTGCCTCAACGGCATTTTTTGGAGTATTAATTTTCGCTCGCCGGCGTATCGGTCTCGCCTGCCTGCCGATCCCGATTCTGATCGGATGCTCACGGATGTACATCGGTGCGCATTATCTTTCCGATGTCGTATGCGCGGCGGTGCTGGGAATTTTGTGCGCGACGATCATAGCGCACTTTGTTCTTAGCCAAATCGAAAATCGAGAAGCGCAGACCAAACGTTAGACGCGGAGGGGGTGAGATTCGAACTCACGAGGCCTTTCGGCCTTCCGGTTTTCAAGACCGGCGCAATCAACCGCTCTGCCACCCCTCCGGGGCTTATATCCGGCGACGTTGACGTCGGCCGTGGTCAGCGACCGCGGGAACAACTCTGCCATCGGTTCAAACTCAAGCAACTGTAGCGGCGTTCTGTGAGCGCTCGAGGGAATGGTTGGGGGTTACAGACCGCCGCTTGCGGCATAATTAGGCTCGACACTGTAATATGTTCATGTGAACTTAATACGTGACGACGAAAAGGAAATTCCGGCCTGTCATTGAGGAGACGCCTCAAAGCGCCGCGCCTATCCGCGGGCGTGGCGCGTCCTGGAGCCCGGCAAATCGGTTCGAAAAGCTGCATATCGATCTAACCGATATTGATTGTGTTGATGTTGATCCTGCCAGTGAGGAAAAGCCGCGGCGCGCGACCCAGTATTTTCGTGACGGAACCAAATCGGTCATCACTCGAAACAACAGTCCCGACGTCGGTTTCGAAACGAGTTTGAATCCGTATCGTGGCTGCGAACACGGATGCATTTATTGTTACGCGCGGCCGACCCACGAGTATCTCGGTTTGTCCGCCGGGCTCGATTTCGAAAGCAAAATCATGGTGAAAATGAACGCGCCCGAGTTATTGCGGGCAGAACTGGAATCGCCGCGTTGGCAGCCACAGACGCTGGTGATGAGCGGTGTGACAGATCCGTATCAGCCAATCGAGAGAACGCTGCGCATCACACGCAGGTGCCTCGAAGAGCTGGCCAAATTTCGCAGCCCTGTGGCGATCATTACTAAGAACCGCCTTGTTACGCGCGATATCGATATTTTGCGCGATCTCGCTACATGCAATGCAGTAGCGGTAAATATTTCCGTGACTTCTCTCGACCCGAATCTGCAGCGCGTCCTGGAGCCGCGCACGTCTTCGCCTCAGGCACGGCTCGAGGCGATCACGCAACTTCGCCATGCAGGAATCCCAACGGGTGTGATGGTTGCGCCGATCATCCCAGGACTCACCGACCACGATGTTCCGAAGATCCTCGACACATGCGCAAAAGCAGGCGCGCAATTTGCCGGTTACACAGTCATCCGTCTTCCTTGGGCGGTCGCGCCGCTATTTGAGCACTGGCTTGAGGAACATTTTCCGGACCGCAAAGAGAAGGTGCTCGGACGCATTCGGGACCTGCGAGGGAACCGGTTGAATAATTCACAGTGGCACACGCGCATGACTGGTGAGGGCGTCTTCGCGGAACAAATCGCCTCGCTCTTCAGAGTCGGTTGTCGTCATGCTGGCATTGGTCGGCGGCCGGCGCTGTCCACTGCGTCGTTTTGTAAATCGACAACACAACTGCGCTTGAGCTTATAAGGGAAGGTGTCGGCTTCCGTTGGTGTTAGAGCGGGCGGCGCTTCTGCCAGGCGGATGCCTCATTGTCCAATAGCTGTTCGGCTTCGAACGACTCTGTGATGTCGATTTGCGCGGCGCCATTCTCAGCAGCTGCAACGGGTGCCTTATACGTTATTGGCCACTTTTGGAAGTAACCTGGAGCTATCGTAACTGGTGCTTGTGTATCGGAGGAGGCGTTGACCTTTCCTTTCGCGCACGTGACGCGCGTCGCTTTGCCGTCAGTCCAAACACAAAACAAGCAGTCTGAATCAGGCCTGATCGTCAATTGACCGGTGGTTATGGCAAATTGTGATGCGCTGCCGTCACCCGGAGTGAACAGAACGATAACTTTTCCCCGGCTTAACCGAATGCTCGCGGTCCGAGTGCGCATACCGCCGGCAGTTTGATCACCATCCTTGGTTATACTGAGCTCGTCGATTATGATTTCAGACTCGCCGGGAAGTTGTGCGAGAGCAGCCGGAATTAAGGCGAGGTCGACCGACGCCCCTTCTGACGACCGCACAGTATCGCCGCTATGAATTCTGCTTTTAAGAGTGATTGGCTGAAAATCGTTTTGCTCCGCGTTTCCGAAAACGACTTTGCCCTTGATCGAAAATATGGCGGCGGCTGTTGCGCGACTAATTCCTTTCGAGCAGCTGCTCGCCAGAAGTAAAGAAAGCGTCAGAGACAGAACGACCAGTAGAAGACGACGCATTAGCTCGGATTCGATAATTCATCCGAGCGTAAGCGTCCTTGCGCATCGTCCGCAATAACGAAGAGTGATTCAGTTAGCAAAAAAAGAGCTGGCTTGCAAACAATCCAAGCCAGCTCAGCGGGTTTTATCCCCTACGTCAACTTAGTACTGATGATAGTAGTGATGACGGTGGTGGCGATAGTAGCGGTTCCCATTGTACCAATAATACGTCGGACCATTGTAATAACCGTAGTATGGGTAGGGGCGGTAATAACCGTATGGATAATAACCATATCCGTAAGCCGGATAACCATAACCATATCCAACTCCGACCCCTCCAACGCCGACCGTTATCTGCGCGTCCGAACGCTGAATAGGCACAAGAAGTAACCCAGTTGCCACCAATGCAATGAATAGGAGTTTTTTCATTTTTATTCCCCTTTCTGTTGTTTTATCCCCCGTTGAATTAAGATTTGCGCAGGGCTGAAAGTCTTGCGCAGAATCGGCCGCTTCTATGGATTCCCGGCCCTCAATAATAGAATCGAATTTGAAGGCTGCCGCGGTTCCCAATACCCAAAAATTCCGCAATGGCAGCGCGTACGGGAGTCGAACCCGTGCACCAGCCTTGAGAGGGCTGTGTCCTAACCACTAGACGAACGCGCCACAAAAAAGGTGCGTGTAGGAATACTGTATCGAACGCGAGCTGGCAACATGCCGAGGAAAACTACAAATGAACTTTCTTTTTGTGTTTGTGTGCCGGCTTTTTCCCTGCGGGCGTGCCCGACGGCGTCGGCGTTGGCGAGGCGCCCTCCGCTGTAGGTGACGGTCGCACTCGCGGCTGAGTCAACAAGGACTGGTGAGTCGCCTTGAGTACTTGCAACGCCACTTTAATTTCCGGAGTGGTAGCCAGGGCGGCCATGCGTTCGTAATAGACGTCGTAGTACGCGCGCAAGCGGTTTCGCTTCTCCAAATCAGTTCTAGCAGCCTGCGCGTATGCTTTCGCTGCCCGCACCGCTGGATCGTTCACCGTTCGATTTTTGAGTTCTCGCCATTCAACGTGTACCCTGAACGCATCAGCGTCCTTCCCCAGCGTCTTTGGTTTGGAAAAAGTCTGGTCAAGCTGCGATATCTCCGGCAACTCCGGACCGTTGGGTTCGGACGAAGGCGTAACGGAGGCTTCGGGTTCGTTTTGCCCCGAGTAAAGGTCCACCGACGGCGGCGCGGCGTCCTGTGCATGGATGGTCAGCGATGCGCTGACGACCATCGTTGAGATTAGCAATCCACTTCGCAAAAAGTAAAGATACAACATCCTTCGACGAACGGTAGTAGGTGTCGGGGCGAGAGGATTTGAACCTCCGACCTCGTGGTCCCAAACCACGCGCTCTACCAAGCTAAGCTACGCCCCGAATCGAGCGAAATCACTACCACGAGTCGGCGCGTTGTGCATCCGCCAGTTTAATCGCAATGCCTCTGGCGCTAAGGCGAAATCAGATGCCGTAATCCAAATTTGGCGCGAGCCGCTTTTCCACTGCAACGGCCGGCTCGCCACGCCGATTCGCATAATCCAGTACCTGGTCACGTCCGATTTGGCCGACCCCAAAATATTTTGCCTCAGGATGCGAAAAATAAAGTCCGCTCACGCTGGCACCGGGATGCATCGCAAACGATTCAGTCAGTTTGATTCCCGCGTTCTTCTCTGCGGCAAGCAAGTCGAACAACGTTCGTTTCTCGGCGTGATCCGGGCAAGCGGGATAACCCGCAGCCGGTCGGATGCCGCGATATTTTTCGCGGATGAGATCGGCATGCGACAATTGTTCATCGCGCCCGAATCCCCACGCAATCCGTGTTTGCTTATGCAGATATTCGGCGAACGCTTCGGCCAATCGATCCGCCAACGCTTTGGTCATGATTGCGCTGTAGTCGTCGTGCTGGCGTTTGAATTCTTCGGCGAGCTGATCTGCGCCGTGGATGGAGACCGCAAATCCGCCGAGATAGTCCTGTATCGGCGGTCTATGACCGCCATCACGCGGCGCAATGTAATCAGCCAAACAGTGGTTGAATTGTCCCGTCGGTTTCTGTATCTGCTGACGCAAGAAATAAAACGTGGCGATCTTTTCAGATCGCGCGTCATCAGCGTAAAGATCCACATCATCGCCCGTAGAGTTTGCTGGCCAAAAAGCATGAACGCCTCGCGGGGTTAGCAGATTTTTCGCAACAATCCGTCTAAGTAGTTCCTGCGCATCATCGAAAAGTTCCCGCGCGTGTTTGCCAATCTCAAAGTCATCTAAAATCGCGGGGTAGCGCCCGCGCAATTCCCAAGCGTGAAAAAACGGAGACCAATCAATGTATTTGGCCAGATCGCTGAGCGTGATCGGGATTCTCTGGGGAGTGCGCGCGTCTCGCGTGCTTGTTTCGGCGTCGCGCCGAAAAAGGCTTTCCTTAGGGGGCTTTCCTTCTTCGAGTTCTGACGTGCCGGTTAAAGTTCGCGATCGCGAGCCGCGCCCGCCAACACCCGGGACGGGCGCGCTTGCCAGATTGATTGCGTAAACGCCTACTCCTAGGAATTCTGGCCGGGGCGGTTCATACGTGGCCCAATCAATCGGCGTCCGATTTTCGCGTGCGTCTTCGAGGGACAGCAGCTTTTTTCTCTTCGTCTTAGCGGCATGTTCCTGGCGCAATCGCTCGTAATCTTCGCGTGTTTTTCTATCAAACTCAGATTTGAGTTCTTCGTTCAGCAGCGAATTCACCACGCCCACCGCGCGCGATGCATCGAGCACGTGCACAGTGCTGGCGCCATAATGCGGCGCGATCTTCACCGCGGTGTGCGCCCGGCTTGTGGTCGCGCCGCCAATCAACAGCGGCAAACGAAATCCTTCGCGCTCCATTTCCTGTGCCACATGGACCATTTCATCCAATGAAGGGGTTATCAGACCGCTCAAGCCGATTGCATCCGCTTTTTTCTCTCGCGCTGTTTCCAGGATCTTTGCGGCTGGCACCATCACGCCAAGATCGAGCACATCGTAGTTGTTACATTGCAGCACTACCCCGACGATGTTTTTGCCGATGTCGTGGACGTCGCCTTTCACGGTCGCCATTACGATGCGCCCCTGCGGTTTCGCCCCCGCGGATTTCTCCGCTTCCATGAATGGCATCAGATAGGCAACAGCCTTTTTCATCACGCGCGCGCTCTTTACGACCTGTGGCAGAAACATTTTGCCGGAACCGAACAAGTCGCCGACCACGCTCATCCCGGCCATA
Source organism: Verrucomicrobiota bacterium (assembly GCA_003220005.1). Lineage (GTDB taxonomy): Bacteria > Verrucomicrobiota > Verrucomicrobiia > Chthoniobacterales > UBA10450 > Udaeobacter. The sequence goes on from QHRD01000027.1 coordinate 42,331, forward strand.
AGCGGGCCCTCGATCACGTCCAGTGGTCGCTTGCATTTTTGACGCGCTT
>QHRD01000166.1 GCA_003220005.1 Verrucomicrobiota bacterium
ATCACCTCGGGCCGTGACACCATCAGTTCGTAGCCTTCGCGCCGCATCTGCTCCACCAGGATAGCGATTTGCATTTCGCCGCGCGCGTTGATCTCAAATGCGCCTGCGGTCTCGGTGTCGTTTACTTGAATGGAAACGTTGCCACGCGTTTCGCGGACCAGCCGCTCTTGAAGATGCCGCGCAGTCACGAATTTTCCGTCGCGTCCGGCAAACGGCGAATCGTTGACCAGAATCTGCATGCGAATCGTTGGCGGATCGATATCGACAAACTGAAGCGGCGCGCGTTCCTCGCTGTCGGTCAGCGTTTCGCCGATGTAAACGTCCTCGAAGCCAGTTAGCCCGACGATGTCGCCAGCGGTCGCCTGCTTTACTTCGACTTGTTCTAATCCCGCATAATTGAAAAGGGCAGTGACAGTAGCTCGTTCGTGAAGGCCGTCGCGGTGAATGCAGACGATCGAATCGCCGATCGCAACGCCACCGCTCACGATGCGTCCCAGCGCGATCCTCCCGAGATAATCGCTGTAATCCAGATTCGACACGAGCATCTGGAAAAACGGCTCGCTTGAAATCTTTGGTGGCGGCACATGTTGCACGATTGCTTCGAAAAGCGGAGTCATGTCTGCGTTGTTCTCGTGTCCGCCATGGGACGGATTCGCCGTGGCGACCAGCTCCCGCGTGGCAAAACCGTTCTTCGCGCTGGCGTAAATAATTGGAAAATCGAGCTGCTCGTCTGTTGCCTTCAACTCGACGAAAAGATCAAAAACCATATCGACGACTTGATGCGGCCTTGCGTTTTCTCTGTCGATCTTGTTAATGACGACGACCGGCTTGAGTTTGTTTTCGAGCGCCTTGCGCAAGACAAAGCGCGTCTGCGCCTGCGGTCCGTCGTGTGCGTCGACGACTAGCAGCACGCCGTCCACCATTTTCATGATCCGCTCGACTTCGCCGCCGAAATCGGCGTGGCCGGGTGTATCGACGATGTTGATGCGGTAGCCGTTCCACTGAAAAGCGGCGTTCTTCGCGCGAATCGTGATTCCTTTTTCACGCTCGAGATCCATCGAATCCATCACGCGCTCTTCGATCTTTTGATTGGAACGAAACGTCCCCGACTGGCGCAGCAATTGGTCTACGAGCGTCGTCTTGCCGTGATCGACGTGCGCAATGATGGCGATGTTACGAATCTTATCCATTGAAGGGAGGCTCTCCCGAGGAGGCGAGCGGCGAACACTACAAGAGACAACCGCCGAGTCAAACGGCAGCGAAACGAAAATGAAACCAAGTTCCCGAAATATTCGCTATTGAAGAATTCCGCGATGGCACGTAGGCGCCGATCTATCCCTCCAGCGGAGTAGGTCGCGTCAAGCTACAAGCCGTTTTCATCTAACTTCAAAATTGCTTGCATCAAAACGCTGGCGCCGTTCGCCATATCCGAAGCTGTTGTGAATTCCCTTGGCGAATGGCTGATTCCACCGACGCTTGGAACGAAGATCATTCCGATCGGAACAATTCGCGCAAGATTCTGAGCATCGTGCCCTGCGCCGCTTGGCATCAGCTTTGTTGTCAAACCCAGATCTGTCGCTGCTTCTTGAATGATCTTACGAAGCCTTTGATCTGTGGGCGCTGGTACCGCAGTTACATCGAGCGCAGCGAAAGAAATTGTCGTGCCTGTATCCGCGGCGATTTTTTCCGAAGACTCTTTTACTTTTTCAAATACCAAATCGATTTTCGATTTCTCCAGATCTCGAATCTCCAAACTCATCACTACTTTCCCGGGAATTACGTTCGGAGCGCCGGGCTGGGCTTCAATCGTTCCGACGGTAGCAACCTGGCGGCCGCGAATGCTCCTTGCAATGTAGTTGACCGAGTCAACGAATCTTGCTGCGGCCAGGAGCGCGTCTTTTCTCTGGTTCATGGGCGTTGTTCCCGCGTGGTTGGCAAACCCAACGACGGTGACATTCCACACGTTGATTCCCACGATTCCTTCGACAACACCGATATTGATTTTTTCCGCTTCCAAAATTCCACCCTGCTCGATGTGCAATTCCAGATACGCGAGAATTTCAGAAGGATTTCGTTTGGCTGATTGCAGGTTGTCCGGATCGCCACCGATGAAGCGAATTCCTTCTCCAATGGTCTTTCCACTGTGACTCTTTATCTGAAGTGCTTCCTGACTAAGTTCGCCGACCGCAGCGTGGCTTCCTGTGAGTCCGCCTTCTTCATCGGAAAATACGATGACCTCCAGTGGGTGAGCAGTTACGAAGTTTTGTTGATTCAGGAGTTCAATGCATTCCAATGCGCCGAGAACTCCCAAATCCCCGTCGTAGTTCCCGCCATGCGGAACAGAATCAATGTGAGAACCGAACAAAATTACCGGAAGCGTCGGGTTACGCCCCTCCCTGTGGCCAATGATGTTTCCCGCGGCATCGACACGGACCTTTAGTCCTGCCTTTTCCATCAAAGATCTTATGTATTTACGACCCTCAACGTCGGCATCGCTGAACGCAACGCGGCTTACTCCCCCTTCGCGGTTTGCTCCGAATTGCGAAAGCTCTTTAATTCTCTGTTCGATTCGCCTCGGATCGGCGCGGAAATTCTTCCAATCGGCGCTCATACAGAAAGCTGGAAGCAAAAGCACCAGGCAAACAGTCGGTATTTCTTTCCGCACGTACCAATTCTACAGGCGGCAAAGCCAAATGAAACGCGCCGATTTTTTCGCAGCGCGGATCGCCGCCACTGCGATTTCACATGACATAGAGTTTTTTATCGAATTTTTGGGGCAGGGAATTGTACCCGGAATTACGGTTGACCGGTTGCATTGTTTTCCGGCAAACTGCCTCTATGGAGGCAGAAATAGATTGCAAGTTGCAGTCTAATTCTAGTTAGACAACTTCGCTTGTGCACAAGGTCAATACAACAAAGATGGCAGAGCTCACATGGTCCTCACCGAAGGGAAAGTTCAGCGGTGCGGGCAAAGAGATTTCAGAGGCGTTGGGACGCAAGCCCGAGTCCACCGACCTCAACGAGCG
>QHRD01000028.1 GCA_003220005.1 Verrucomicrobiota bacterium
ATCGCGGTGATTTGATTATAGATTTCCTCCTCCTGGTCGCTGTCTCCGAGTTGATGATACAAACGCCCAAGCGCGTGCAGCACCTTGACGTCGCGGGCATTCTCTTCGACCAGCGTGCGCTGCGCGAAAACTGCGATCTCCGGCCAGCCGGCTGCTAGCGCGGCTTCTTTCAAGACCAGATTTGCCTGGCGATTGTAAGGTTCCTTTTCCAGAACCTTCTCCAATATTTCAACCGCCCGTTTCGGGTCCTTTTTGATTTTTTGCTGCGCTTTCATTACTGCGATTGGGGTAATTGAGATGCCAAAAAAGCTTTTTTTTGGCGATTTCCTTCTCGTCACTTCGGCTCGCCGCAATAGTTCCCGGCCTGTCAGAAACCGCGGCTCCTGTTTCAAGAGCTCTTGCAACAGCGAAATAGCGTAGTCGAAATTGCGCAGCTCAATCGCCGCGACTGCCTTGAGCCAGAGCGCCCGCGACGTTTCGCTCAACTCTTTCTCGGTTTTAACCGCCATCGCGCTGACTATAGTTTCACTTTCACGCTCCGTCACCGCAAATGGGTGCCACGTCGCGGTTCGCGGTGCGTCCGTCTGACTCCCGTGAATGCGCGACTCAAAAGCGATTGCCTAGCGCGGGTTGCTCACAGCTTGAAAAGCGCTTCCAGAAATTTTCGCCATTTGCCCTGTTTGCTGAAATCAAGATCGCTGTAGTCTGGCGCGTAATCCTCCTGGTGCGGAAAATAGATCGACAATCCCGTCGAGCGCTCCACGCCTTTGCCCGCGGTCACATTCTTGATCACGACTGAGCTGAGAGAAGTGAGCACTTTGTCGGCTGCGCTTTTGATCTTCGCATTTCCCGGCAAACGCAGTTGAAGCTGTTTCGCAAAATCGCCGAGGTCGACATATTCCGGATACTCGTATTTCTGCGCTTTGTCGCGCGCCAGTGTCACCGCGCCGGCGACATTTTGTAAATCGCTGATCAACTCATCGGCCAAATCGTTCACAGCGCTTGCGGCATTTTCGATACGGCTCAGATCGACCGCCGATTGCGTCGCGGCTTCGCCGTCCTTCTGGAAATATTTTCCGTATTCGTCCACGATAATTTTCGCGAGATCGGCCGCAGTCATCGACGGTTTCGCCACCAGCGGTTTGAGAATTGCGGTGTAGGGCCAGCCCGCGCCCGGCTCGGTCTGCTCCGAACCGACCATCAAATCCGCCGTATTTTTCATTTCGTACGCAATCTCCAGCATGTTCATCAAACAGGCGTCGCAGCCAAAGATGTCGATCTTGCGTCCGCCGGGAAGCGCGTTCAGCAAGGCGTCTCGAAGCTCCTGATTGTCGAGGTAATCGTGCGAGCCACAATCGATGGCAATCGCGCGCGCCTCCGCCGGCAGGTTGGCGATCTTCTTGACTGTCGTCCGAAAAATCGCGCGCTTCACCCCCTTCAACCGCGCACCGGCCCCCGGTTTCGCTGCGCGAATCGAATCGTAATTAAAATCGGACGGCAAATTCTCCCAGCCGCCGCCGTGGTTCCAAACATCGACAAGGTAATGCTGCGCCGGAAAATTTTTCGTGGCCCATTTTATGAAATCGGTTAGCACTTTTGGGTCGCCGCAATCGACTCCCGCCATGGTTTGCAGCGTTTTGAGTTTATTTTTTTCCACGAGATAACGCGTCGTTGTGTTTTGTTCGGTGTCGAACTGCACGATCACGTTTACGTCCGCAGTCGAGCCTACTTTTTTCATTTCGGCGAGGTCGTCATTGCCCGCGCCTTGAAGGTTGTTGTCGCCAGCCATGTAAACGAGCCATGTCCATTGTGCGCTCATGAGAATTCTCCGGTTTGCGTTTGTGTTTGGATTTCGACGCCTCGCCCCCAGACGCCCTCACGAGAGATTACAACAACGCGCGCACAGCCGGTCAAGCTTTTACGCTCTTCACAGCAAATCCAATTGCGGCTTTTGCGATTCCGGCATCGGTTTCGTTATTGGCCCTTTGCGTCGCTCTGTCGGTGCGATTGTGCTATTTGGATTTTCCAAGTGCGCGAGAATTTCTTTGGCTCGATCGAGAATCTCCTTTGGCAGACCCGCCAGGCGCGCGACGTGGATTCCGTAACTTTTGTCCGCGCCGCCGGGCACGATTTTGCGCAGGAAAATAATTTGCTCGTTCCATTCGCGCACGGCGACGTTCAAATTGCAGACACCGCTGCGGTTTTCCGCGAGTTTGGTCAGCTCGTGGTAATGCGTGGCGAACAGGGTGCGCGCTTTGATCTTGTCATGCAGAAATTCGGCGATGCTCCATGCGATCGAGAGCCCATCGAATGTCGAGGTGCCTCGGCCAATCTCGTCGAGAATCACCAAGCTACGCTCGGTAGCGTTGTTGACGATGTTCGAGGTCTCGTTCATCTCGACCATGAAAGTTGACTGGCCGCGCGCGAGATCGTCGCTTGCGCCGACGCGGGTGAAAATGCGATCGACCAGACCAATCTCTGCGCTCTCTGCCGGCACGAAGCTGCCAATGTGCGCCATCAGCACGATCAACGCGACCTGCCGAATGTACGTGGATTTGCCGGCCATGTTCGGCCCGGTGACGACCGCCAGCCGCATGTTTTCGCCGTCGAGAGACGTATCATTCGGCACGAACTTTTCTTCCACCAGCGTTTGATCGAGCACGGGATGCCGTCCGTCCTTGATCACCAGACGCAGCGTTCCGTTCAGGGCTGGCCGGGAGTAGCGGAAGAGCCGCGCAGTTTCTGCGAGCGCGCAAATTACGTCCAGAACCGCGATTGCTTCGGCACTTTCCTGAATCGGGCCGAGCTCGCGCAGAGTTTCGTCGCGTAGTTTTTGAAAGAGCTGGTACTCGAGCTGGCGGGCGCGCTCGTCTGCGCCAAGGATTTTTGCCTCCATCTCCTTCAGCTCAGGGGTAACGAAGCGTTCACTGCCGACAGTAGTCTGCTTGCGCGTGTAACGCGCAGGTACGTTCGCCAGATTCGATTTCGTGACTTCGATGAAATACCCGAAGACGGAGTTGTAACGCACCTTCAGCGACTTGATTCCCGTCGCTGCGATCTCGCGCTCCTGCAAATGGCCGATCCAGTTTTTCCCTTCACGCGACGCCTGCCGCAACGCGTCAAGGTCAGCGTCGAAGCTGTCATGGAAAATGCCGCCCTCTTTTAGCGCGAACGGCGGATCGTCGACAACGGCTTTCGCCAGTTTCGCTGGGAGCGCTGGTATTTCGTGGATTTGATTTTGCAAGCGTGTTGGTAGGGCGGGTTCGCCGAGCCCGCCGTGTTCCTTGACCTTAGGCGGGCTCGGCGGTCGCGCCCTACCAAATCCGATTCGCTCGATCAATTTTGCCAATTCGGCTTTCAATTTCGGGATCTGTTGAAGCGAAATTTTGAGCGCTACCAAATCGCGCGCGTTACCCGAGGCCTGGCTCAAGCGCCCGGCGGCGCGTTCAATGTCGCGAATCGATTTCAGTTCAGTGCGGATCGCTGCGAGAAGGTCCGGCTCCTGCAATAAATCGGCAATCATTTGCTGTCGCCGTCCAAGCTCGGGCAAATTGCGTAGTGGCTGCAAAATCCAGGAGCGCAATTTGCGTCCTCCCATCGGTGTGATGGTGCGATCTAGGGCGTAGAGCAGGCTGGTGCCTCGCGCGCTGCGCGATTCAACCAGGTCGAGATTAGTTTGAGTGGCGGCGTCGAGCAGGACGTAATCCGCGGGCGCGTCGCAGTGCAACGACGTCAGATGATCGATCTTTCGCCGGAGTTGGTACTTCAAATAATGGACAATCGCACCCGCGGCGGCGACAGCCTGCGACATTTGACCGCAGCCAAATCCGTCGAGTGATTTGACCTTGAAATGTTCGCACAAGGTGAAGACTGCCTGTTCGGGCAGAAACGCGTAGCTGTCGTAGCCGAGCGCATTCGGGATTTCCTTGAACTGCTGCTGTTGCCCATCGCTGACGAGGAGCTCCGAAGGCGAAACGCGCGCAAGTTCATCTAGAAGCGATTGTCGATCTTGTGCCTGGGTCAATCGGAACTCCCCCGTGCTGAGATCGGCATACGCGAAGCCAAAGACGGCGCCATCGGCATAAACTGCGCCCAGATAATTGGCGCGCTTGGATTCGAGCAAATCGAGATCACTCACCGTGCCTGCGCTGATGATCTGAGTGATATCGCGCGAAACAATTTTTCCCGGTTGCGGTTCGCTGATCTGATCACAGATCGCCACGCGCCGCCCGGCCTTGATCAGCTTTGCGATGTACGTTTGCGCAGCGTGATAAGGCACGCCGCACATCGGCACGCCGTTGCGCTTGGTCAATGCGACGTTTAGCAGGCCGGATGCTTCCTTAGCATCTTCAAAAAACAGCTCGTAAAAATCGCCGAGCCGAAAAAGCAGAAGCGTGTCGGCCGGAATGCTTTTCCGCAGCCGTTGGTACTGCTGCATCATTGGAGTGAGCGCGTCCCGCATCTTTTCAGAATTAAATCACGCTGCGCGAATTGCGAGTTTGGAATCGTGCCACGGGCATCTTTGCCCGCGGGTCCGCCTTCGCCAAGGCTACGTCGGACACTTTCGCTCGAAGAGCGAAAGTGGAGGCGAGGGGAGTTGAACCCCTGTCCTCGTCGCTATCCACGCAAACATCTACATGTTTATCCGATGGTAAGTTTTAAGGAGCCGAACATTGCACCGGCACACTGCCGGCTCCCGAGCGTCCACGAATTTCCTTCACCATCCGGCGCGGTCGCTCCGCCGTTTGATTAGCCTGCTGTCCACGTTTGGCGCCGTAGCAGGCGTCCAACTCCAAACGTCACGGTCAATTAAGCCGCGAGAGCGAGATCTTGGTGATCTGCGTTTATTTGTTTGGTCCGGTTTTTAACGAGGCCAACGAACCATCCTCGACATGCCGCCTGCGCTTCCAACGATGAGTCGAAGCCAGTGCGCCCCCAATTTTCCCTGAAAGTGGAGCCAGTAGGAGCGGCGCCATCGCCGCCTCTCCTGGCTCAGAAACGCGACGACGGCGTCGCGTCCACCTTTTTCTGCTTGAATAATTACCACTTTTTACGGTCTGATGCAACAGCCCGAGCGTTCCGGGGAGCGCAATTGAATGGCAATCGAAATAACATCTGAGTCTTTCGCTCTAGCCCGGTCGGAAGAAACTCTCGCTCACGAGGAGCGCCCGCCCAGGACTCCTTCGGGGTTTTCGCCCACTGCAAAATCCGTTTCGCGATTTCGATTTTGGCGTCTGCCGCCGCGATGGACGCGCCGTAATTTCAGCAGTCGCGCACGTGAACTTTCAGGCGGCGACGCGATTGTCATTTCGATCCCCAATAGCGGTCGCACCTGGGTGCGTACATTTCTGTGCGCCTATTTTTGCGCCCGCTACGAGCACCCGTTTTCTCTTCATCCCGAAGCGTACCACGACTCGCGCATACCGCGGATTATCTATACGCACGATCTGTATGTTTTTGGTGCCGCGCCACGAGGTCAAGCGAGCCAGAATCATTTTGTTGGCGCGCGATCCCCGAGACGCATTCGTTTCGCACTACGTTGAAATGACGCGACGGACGGCCGAGACGGCCAGTGAGCTCAAGAGCCGAGTCGTGGGAGACTTGCTGCGCGATCCGATTTTTGGAATTGCTTTGATCATTAAAACGATGAACGCATGGCTCATGGAATTCGCGTTTCGACCTGATTGCATACTGGTCCGCTACGAAGATTTGCATACGAGTCCAAACGAACAATTCCGTCGCATGCTTGCCGCGGTCGGTGAAACCGATCCACAAAATCGTCATTTCGAGCATGCGTTGGAATTCTCGCGTTTTGGTAACATGCGCAAGATGGAAGCTTCGCTGGAGCACGACCGGCAACTTCTCCAGCCCGGCGATGTGAACGACCCTGAATCGTACAAGGTGCGTCGCGGCAAGATCGGGGGATACATTGATTACCTCGATCCAAGTGACATCGCGTACGCAAACCAAGCGATGTCATTATTGGACCCGAGGTTCGGTTACCAGATATAGACTCCGGGCCAAGCCTGCTTTTCCCCCGCGTGCGTCCAAGCTAACATTCACCAATGTGCGGCATCGCCGGCTACGTTAGTTCGAGAGAGGGTAGTGATCCAAGCTCGCTGCTGGGGCCGATGGCGAACGCGATGCGCCACCGCGGGCCTGATGATGAAGGTTATTTTCAGGAGCCTGGCGTCGGTCTGGCGGTGCGGCGACTTAGTATTGTCGATCTTGTCTGTGGCGGGCAGCCGATCTCAAACGAGGACGGGACGATCCACGTCGTTTTCAACGGCGAGATTTACAATTACATCGAATTGCGCGCCGATTTGGAAAAGCGCGGCCATCGACTGAGCACGCGAGGCGATACGGAAACGCTTGTTCACCTTTACGAAGAACACGGACCAGAGATGCTTCGCTTTCTGCGCGGCATGTTCGCTTTCGCGCTGTGGGATTCGCGCAAGAAGTTGTTGCTGCTGGCAAGAGATCGGCTCGGGAAAAAGCCGCTCAACTACGCTGTAATTGGCGACACCCTTTATTTTTCTTCGGAGTTGGCGCCGCTTCTGGATCAAAGGCTCGCCTCATGGGAGATCGAACCCGATGCGCTCGCGGCGTACCTGATCTTCGGATTCATTTCCGCGCCGCAGACAATCGTAAAACAAATTAAAAAATTGCCTCCGGCGCACTACTTGGTCTGGCAAGCCGGCGAGGTAAAAGTGCAGCGTTACTGGTCGTTCGACCAATCTCAGAAAGTTGTTTGCAGCTACGATGAAGCGCTTGATTTGCTACGAGCGAAGCTCGACGAAAGCATCCGGCTCCGGCTTCGCAGCGATGTTCCGGTCGGTCTGTTACTAAGCGGTGGAATTGATTCCAATACTTTGCTGGCGCGCCTCGTCCGGGGTCTCGGGCAGAAAGTGAAGGCCTTCACAATCGGGTTTACGCAAAGGGAATATGATGAATCGGGGATCGCTCAAACCTCAGCGAGACATTTCGGAGTGGAACATCATCTCCTGGTTGGAGACCCCGATTTGCTCAAGTTGCTTCCCGATGTAGTGCGGCATTACGGCGAACCTTCAGCGGATAAATCGGTGCTGCCAACAATGCTCTTGTGCGGCCTGACAAGTCGTTACGTAAAAGTCGCATTGAGCGGCGACGGCGGCGACGAAGCCTTTGCGGGGTATCCAAAGCATTGGCTGAAAAGTTGGCAGCATCATGTGTCCGGCTGTTTTCCATCGCGCTGGCGCGAGCGTTGGACTCTGGATTCGATGAAAGGCGGACTTTGGCAGCAAACTAAAATAATGGAAAAGCTGCGGCGCAGACTGCTTCCAGAAACGCGCAGCCTGTTCTCTGGCGAGTTCTTCTCGGGTCGCTTCTTCCGATCGATCGCTACGCCGATGCTTCAAAGGCGAAGCGCCTCTTTCCTGGGCGGCCTGGTGCACAAGTTCTGGAGCGGCAAGCTCAGTGCGTTCGATCGTATTCTTCACTGGGACAACACCGAGCCGCTGCCGTATTCGCTGCTGACGAAGCTCGACATCGCCAGCATGGCGCGCAGCCTCGAGGTGCGTTCGCCATTTCTCGACCATGAATTTGTCGAGCTTTGCGCAAAGCTACCGCACCGCTGGAAGACAAACGGGAAAAAGGGCAAGCGAATATTGCGCGACCTTGTCGCGCCGGATTTGCCGCCAGAGGTGCTGAGCGCGCGTAAACGGGGCTTTTCCGTTCCGCTCGGTCAGTGGTGGCGCAACGAAGCCCGGCAGCAGATTCGCGACGGGCTCTTCCCCCTTCACTCGGCGCTCCGGCCGTTCATCGAGGAAAAAGCCGCCGCTTATTTGCTTGATCAACATCAAAGCGGACGCGCGAATCACGCCCAGCGATTGTGGAACCTTTGGGTGCTAAACGAATGGGCGCGCACATTCTTGAGAAATTAAAAAGGTTTCGCGAGGGGAACTGCTTGTGGTTGATCACGTGCGGCCGGTCCCCCAGCGCCGGTGGAGGAATCGTTCCCAAGGCGAGAATAAGATTTTGTCCGCCAGCAAACCGATGACAACGATGACCAGCATGATGCCGATGACTTGGTCCATGGCGTTTAATTCGCGACCGTAATGAAGCAGGTGGCCGAGACCAAACCCGGTCAGGATCGTGACGTAAATTTCCGCGGCCATCAGCGAGCGCCAGGCAAACGCCCAGCCCTGTTTCATTCCGCTGATCAAATGCGGGAGTGATGCCGGCAAAATTACGTAGATCCACCGATGGAATGGCCCCGAGCCCATCGTTCGCGCCGCTCGCGCAAAAATCGGTGAAATCGTGCGCACTCCGGTGTCGGTCGCGATCACGACTGACCAGACCGTTCCCATGATAACGACGAAGAGCATCGCGCCCTCTGTTTGTCCGAACCACAGCAACGCCAGCGGAACCCAGCAAACGCTCGGCAATGTTTGCAGGCCCAAGGCGAGGACGCCGATTGTGTCTTCGGCAAATGTCAAAGATGCAGTCAGGAGCCCAAGCGGGAGCCCGATGGCGAGCCCGATGAAATATCCCACGAGCAGACGCCGCAAGGTAACGCCGGACGCGCTAAAAAGGGTGCCATCGCGTGCGGCGCTAGTGAGATAATCCATAACGCTGCGCGGAGACGGCAGCAAGACTGGCGACCAAATCTTTGCGTGCACCAATGCCGCCCAAATCGCGACGAGCGCTACGAAAAATAAAACTGCGAGCAAGGTTCTCCTCATTCCACGCTCAGTGCCTCCGGTGCCAGGTAACCTTTCAGCGCTGCCGTCAATTGCGACGCGTGCCGGGCAATTTCGATGCTGTTGAAATCGCGCGGTCGCGGCAGGTCCACTTCAAAGATTTCGCGAATGCGTCCCGGCGTGGGCGACATGATCACGACCCGATCCGCCAAGCATGCGGCCTCACGGACGTTGTGAGTGACGAAGATGATCGTCTTACGCCGCTTTTGCCAAATCTGCTGGATATCGCCGTAGAGTTGTTCGCGTGTCATGGCATCAAGCGCCGCGAACGGTTCGTCCATCAGCAGCACGCGTGGGTTTGGCGCGAGTGCTCGGGCGAGGGCGACGCGTTGCTTCATTCCACCCGAGAGCTCGTGCACGTTGGCTTCCATAAACTTTTCGAGGCCGACCAGACGAAGAAAAAATTTTGCAACCTCGCGCCGCTCCCGATTCCGTAAATCGGGTTTCAATTTCAAACCAAACATGACGTTGCCGAACGTATTCAGCCACGGAAACAGCGCCGATTCCTGAAACATGACCAGTCGATGTCGCCCTGGTCCGTGCACCGGCTGATTATCCGCTAGCACGCGTCCCTTGTCCGGTTTTTCCAAACCGGCGATGATATCGAGCAGTGTCGATTTTCCGCAGCCACTCGGCCCGACGATGACGATGAATTCGCCTTCCTCGACTTCGAGCGACACATCGTCCAACGCGTGCACGTTCTGGCGCTTCTGGCGAAACCACTTCGAAACGTGATCGACAACCAGTTTCGCGGGTGGCGGACCCTGCAGTTCTTCTTGCAGTGACATCAGAGATTTTCGAACAGCTTGGAAATGTCAGGCGCTGTTTTGATGAAACCGGCTCTGACAGAATTCTGCATAAATTTCTCCACGGAAGCGCGCGGCGTTTCCGCTGTGAACACAATCCGCTTCCATGCCGCAGCGATCAGTTGGGGGTTCATGTCGCTCTTCGTTTCCTCCAGGAGCTCAGTCTTGATCAAGCGTTGAGCTTCCTCCGGATTTTTTGTGATCCAGTCTGTCAATTCCACGTGCGCTTGCGCGAATTTTTTCGCTAGATCGCGCTGTTCCTTTAGAAATCTGACGCTCGAAACGAGAATCGTCGTGGCCACTTCCTTTTCTTCGACAATCACTTTACCGGAGGCTTCCTGCTCTAGGCGAGTCAGCCAGGGTTCCACAGTCCAAACTGCATCTATTCTCTTCGCCTTAAAAAGGCTTAACTGATCCGGATTTTGTGTTGGAATCACCTGGGCGTCGCCGCCGAGTTGGGTGATCTTTAATCCCCCGTCTGTTAGCCATGCCCGGCACGAAATATCCTGCGTATTTCCTAATTGCGGGGTGGCAATTTTTTTCCCTCGAAAATCGGCGGGAGCTTTCAAATTTTCGCCCGGCTGAACAATGAAACCCGCGCCGCCGTTTGCCGCGCCTGCGATCAGACGAATCTCTTCCCCATTCGATTTGGTATAAGCGTTGAGGGCCGGGCCGGGACCGACATAAGTCAGATCAATCGAGTTCGCGAAAACCGCCTCCATCGCGCTAGGTCCCGCGTTGTAAACGAACCATTCGATTTTGGTTCCCGATCCAATCCGTTGTTCGAACCAACCTTTGCCCTGACGCGAGAGGGCGTGCGCCACCACGCCTTGCGCGTGGGTAATGTTCGGAAAATGGCCGATGCGAATTTTCGTTTCGGCGAAACAAAACGTCGCTGCTGCAAACCACAGGGAGATCGATAATACAAGCTTGGAGATTTTCATTCCGTGACTGTTGACCTAGTCGATGGATCGGCGCAACAACCAAGCGCCGAAAGGCACGATTGAATTTATCGCAGCGGTCGGGCGACCAGGATCCCGCTGTCCGAGTGATAACGATACAGATATTTCGAAAGCTCTTCGTCGACGATTACGCGGCCATAATTGCTCGGGGAGGACGCATGCATGAAATGCAACACGCCATCACCTGTACGCAACGCAAGGCCGACATGCGCGGTGGAATAAAGGCCGCTTCTGTCGCTCGAAATGATTCCAATGACGTCGCCGCTGCGTAATTTCGATTCAACGCCTGCCACCTTGTTTTTCGGAATTTCGTATAGCGGTCGCGAGGAGACATTCGCCTCCATGCGCGCGAGCGGCCCAAGCAGGGAGCGGTTTGCGGCGAGGTAACGGTAATGACGCCAGCCAGCGCTCATCTCGCGCGCGGAATGCGGAACGCTGCGTCCGCCGAGGTCGCGCGTCAGATCCTCCACCAGACCCCGGCGGTCGTTGTCGTAAAGCCAATCTTCCAAATAATGCAGGCGCGAAAGGTAATCGCCGGTGCATTGGCCGCCGCGATAGCGATCTTGCTCGACGTAATACAGCATGCGTTCTGGCGTCCAGTTCGATTCCGGTTCGTTCAGCATCCGCGCGAAACCGAGCGCGATCTCGAAAAACGTCCAGCAATCCATCCCGTTGAAATTCACCGAAGGCGACTCGATCCGGTTGTCGATCTCCAGGGTAAAATGTTTGTAGCGCGTCCCAACCAGAGCTTGTCCGACCGCCGCAGTGCGTTCACCAATCGGCCGCGCTTTCCAGTTTTCCGTCTTGGCCTTTGCAACCAGCCGATTGAATTGGTCCTGCCCTTTAAAAACTGTACTGAACGGCAAGCGCGACTCGTACGCCAACGCGACTGAGCAAATCAAAAAAACCAGGACGATAATTTTCCAACTGCGCATATCCGAACAATTCAACGCGGATTTCGGTTGCAATCAACTCCGCCCGTGAAGGCAGGCGTGCCGTCTTCAAGTCTTTTTCACCGCCAGTGCTCCTCTGCCAAAGGGGTTTACTTCACTTGAGCGGCTCTATATCATGTTGGTCGTGCCGATTCGTTTTGCAAAGAGAAGCCGAAGAAACGTTGTTCGTGAGGCGTCGCGGGATGGCGTCCCGCCAATGCGGGATTCCACGCGCGTCCGGTTGCGGCCGCGAGCGGACTGGCACAAACGCAATTTTCTTACGAGCGTTCTTATCCCTTCGCTTTTCGTCAAACGCGCTGGCGGTCGGCCGGCTCCTCAATTCCCAAAAATCCGCGAAGGCGAGATCTGCATCACGTGGATCGGTCACGCCTCATTTCTGATTCAGACTCACGAGGTCAACATCTTGATCGACCCGATCTGGTCGAAATGGCTCAAGGTAATCAAACGGTTGAAGCAACCGGGATTCGAAATTCATCACTTGCCGTCGATTGATTTTGTCCTGGTGACCCACGCCCACTTCGATCATCTCGACCGGCGCACACTGCGGCGTGTTGCGGCCGATCAACCGATCGTCGTGCCTATGGGTGTGGGAAATTTGGTGCACGACCTTGGTTTCCACATTGTGCACGAGTTGGATTACTGGCAGACGGTCGAACTTGGGCCGCTAAAAATTTCTCTTACTCCGTGTCACCACTGGGGCGCACGTTTTCTCGCGGATTTGCATCGCGATTTTGGCGGGTTTGTGATCGCCTCGAATGGTCGCACGATTTTTCACTGCGGCGACACTGCCTATTTCCCCGGGTTTAAGGAAATCGGCGACCGCTACAAGATCAACATTGCGCTGCTTCCCATTGGCGCTTACGACGCGCCCACCGGCCGCGAAGTTCACATGAACCCAGAGGAGGCAGTGAAAGCATTTCTTGAGCTGCATGCGGAGACCTTGATTCCGATGCATTACGGAACTTTCCCCCTTGGCTTTGAACCGCTTCACGAACCGCCGCAGCGATTGATTGCAGCCGCTCGCGCCCATCACATCGAGGAAAGAGTCCTCGTGATGACTGAGGGAAAGCCGATAGTGCTTTAGACGAAGCTTTTGTAGCCACGGATGAACACAGATGAAAAACAGATTTGCGGATTTCTTTTTCTGCATCTGTGAAAATCCGTGTTAATCAGTGGCAAAATTATCTTGGCGCATTTTCAGCCGGCGTAATCGTCGTCGTCTTCTGCCTAATTCTGCTCTGGCACAATCCGCTCCTCTTTTGGAATGACGACTACGAATTGTCAGTTCTGCCGGTGTTCGCGGACATAGCGCGTAGCTGGTCGGAAGGCCATTGGCCGATTCTGAGCCCGTACTCGTGGGTGTGCGGCAATCTAGCGGGTGAATTTCAATACGGCACGTTTTCGTTTTTTGTGAATGCGGTCACCGTTTTGATCTGGAAATTTTCGTTCACGTTTCCACAACAGGCCGCAGCTCTTTCCATTGCACACCTCTTTGTCTTGGCGATCGGCGCATTTTTGCTCGCACGCGATCGCGGATTTTCAATTCCATTGTCCACCTTTGTTGCACTCGTCGCCTCGCTAAACGGGTGGATCATTTGCTGGGGCGCGACCGATTGGTTCGGCGCGCTCGGCGCGTTCACGTGGTTGCCCTGGGCATGGTGGGGAGCCGAGCGTGCGTTGGATCCACAACGAATGAAATGGCGATTCCTCTGGCCGGCACCGTTCGTTTACCTGGTTGTGACGGGCGGATTTCCCTACACGGTTTTGATGTTGCTTCTGTTGATCGCGTGGTTGTCCGTTAAAACTTTAGTCGCAACTCAAAAGATTTTCTCAATCTTGCCAATGGTCTGTGGTATCGCGCTCGGCTTCGGACTGTCCGCTCCTGCGTGGCTATCGATTCTTGATCTCGTTCAGGGCTCAGCACGGGAAATGCAATCCCCCGCGGCCCATTGGCAATGGCTTGTTCCGCCCGCGGCGTTGCCCGGATTGATCTTGCCATGTTGGACTGTTTATTGGGCGGATTTTTCCAGCCGTTATCTGCCACGCACAGCAACCGAATTAGCATCCGGATTAGTCGCGCCCGCAGCAGTTATCGCTGGGTTCTTCTGGCGTGGGCGTCTGCTGCTGAGGCGAATTAAGTGGGAGCTTGTCTTACTTTTTCTCGTGCTCTTGCTGTGCATGATGCCAACGACGGGTCTTTTCCGTTGGAGTTTTCGCTGGCTGCCTTTTTTCCATTTGGTGCTCGCAATTTGCGCAGGGGAAGCGCTGCATCTACGACCGGGGTCACCGACACCGGCTACAGCAGCACTCGGTCTCGTAGTTTTGACGGCTTTCGCAATGTTCATACTCCACGCAAGTGGCACCTACGGTTTCCCTCTGACATGGATTTTAATCGGGCTAGCGGGCATTTGGTGGCTGGCAATGCTATGGCTGCCTGATTCTGAATTTCGAGGATGCCCACCCGTTGTGATTACGTTTTTTGCCTTCCTAGCTACATATTTCTCCATCCCGACCAACTGCGGCGTTCCCAGGTACAATTTTTCTCAGGAGTTGCTTAAACCTGCTCCGCTCGATCCGTCCCGCCTCTATTTGAGCATTTATCCGTGGGCGGAGCTTACCTACTGTGTGGCAAACAAGCCGCAACC
>QHRD01000167.1 GCA_003220005.1 Verrucomicrobiota bacterium
ACTGTAAACAGTGATCGGTGAACGGTGATCGGACCGAAATCTTGAAAGCTGATCACTGATCACAGTTCACAGTTCACTGATCACCTCGTTGTGATCGGCCATGAAAACTGAGCCTCAAGTCATTCGCACCCACAATTTCGTCAGTGACGCGGCTGACTTCATTCTTGAACTGGCACACAAGACTATTGCCGAACGCAACGAATTCCGGATTGCGCTGTCGGGCGGGAACACGCCACAGCCGGTTTACGCGCGGCTTGCTGCGGCCACGAATGATGTGCCTTGGGACTTGGTTCGCATCACCTTTGGCGATGAGCGTTGTGTCCCCCCGGAGGATCCAAATAGCAACTTTGGGATGGCGCACGAAACTCTTCTGGCACCCGCAGGGGTTCCTGAAAAGTCGATCCAGCGCATGCGCGGCGAAATCGATCCGCAAATCGCGGCGCAGGAATATCAGGACCATCTCGATCTCATGGCTACCCAGCGGGACGAGCCAATTTATCGGCATGATCTGATTTTGCTCGGGCTCGGAGACGACGGACACACCGCGTCGCTGTTTCCCGAAACAGCAGCTCTGAACGAACAAATCCGGCGCGTTGTCGCCAACTTTGTCCCGAAACTCAACGCCTGGCGGTTGACGTTTACTTTTCCGCTGATCAATCACGCGCGCCACATCTTGTTCCTGGTGGGCGCATCGAAAAATCCCGCGCTGATCGAGCGCGTGCTGAAAGGCGACCCGCAGTTGCCGGCCGAGCGCGTCGATCCTTCCGCAGGGGACGTGACATGGATGATTGGCGAATAAAGAGGCACGTGACGCGGGCAATCGTGCCTGCGTCGTTACAAGGCGGGACGATCTCCAGATCGCCCCAGTCCCGACATGTCGGGAGAGACCGCCGCTCCTTGCAGTCCACGCAGACAGGATTGTCTGCGTCACAACCGGCCTGCCCCACAGGTTCGCCAGGGCGAATCCGTCCCGTCGCGGACAAGATGCCTGTGCTACGATGATTTAATGCGCACGATCATCGTTACAGGTTCGGCCGGATTAATCGGTTCCGAAACCGTCAAGCGTTTCGCCGGGGACGGCGCGCACGTGATCGGGATCGATAACGACATGCGCGCAGAATTTTTCGGCGCCGAAGCTTCGACCAAAAACACGCGCGACGATTTGATCGCGAACGTTCGCGATTACGAGCATCACAATCTGGACATTCGCGACGCGGCGGCGGTGACGGCGCTGTTCAAACAGCATCGCAGCTCCATTGCCGCGGTTGTGCATACCGCGTCGCAACCCTCACACGACTGGGCCGCGCGCGATCCGCAGACCGATTTTACGGTCAACGCGAACGGCACACTGAATCTGCTGGAGGCCGCACGAAATTTTTCTCCGGAGGCGCCGTTCATCTTTACATCAACGAACAAAGTCTACGGCGACACGCCGAATCGCCTTCCGCTGCACGAACTAGAGAAGCGCTGGGAAATCGAGCCGGGTCATGAATACGAGCCCGGCATTTCCGAAACCATGAGCATCGATTACACGAAGCATTCTCTCTTTGGCGCGTCCAAGGTCGCCGCGGACATTCTCGTTCAGGAATACGGACGCTATTTCGGAATCCCGACCGTCTCTTTCCGTGGCGGTTGTCTTACGGGACCTGCGCATGCTGGGACCGAGCTGCACGGGTTCCTTTCCTATCTGATGATCTGCACCGTCAGCGGCAGGCCTTACCGTGTTTTTGGGTACAAAGGCAAACAGGTGCGCGACAACATCCACAGTTTCGACCTTGTAGAAGCATTCGTGGAATTCGTTCGCGCGCCACGCGCCGGAGAAGTTTATAACATCGGTGGGAGCCGCCACGGCAACTGTTCCATGCTCGAGGCCATCGAGATGTGCGAACAAATCAGCGGCAAAAAATTAACCTGGATATACGACGAAACCAACCGCATCGGAGACCACATCTGGTGGATCAGCGACGTACGAAAGTTTCAGTCGCATTATCCAGGATGGAAATTTCGCTACGGCATGCGCGAAATTCTGGGATGATTTGTCCACAGTACGGTGTACCCGCGACCCGCCTTCGCCGGGGCTACGATGTGCCCAAGCCGAAGTTGAGCCCGCGAGTCACGCGAATTGACGCAAAAATTTTAGTATGGACATCGCGCTGCGATGTCCCACCGGCGCTGCGCGCCGTCCTAGGCAGTCGTTCATTCGCGTTTATTCGCGTGATTCGCGGGAAGAAAAAAATGCTGCGCCTTTGGCGCTTCAACGTTGTAACGCGCTCAGTATTCTTCGCCTTCGTCTTCTTTTCGTGGCGCGACGCGATCATTCACGGAGTAGGCATGCAGCATTACCGCGCCGAGGTAAAAGAAAAACAAACCGAGACCCCAACCGGCCGAGGCGAATGCGGCCAGCAACACAAAAATCCCGACCGGTATCGCACCGGCCATCCAGAGAAAACCCGCGAAGATGTGTCCCTTGTAAATGTGTCCCAATCCCGGAGTTTCACTCGCCGCAGCTCGTGCCCAATCGCATCGGTCGCAGCGTTCCGCGTTCTTTGGCAGGAGATGTCCGCACTGAGGGCAGGCCATTTTATCTCCGGCGGTCGCTTCCGGCGGGGCAGGTGGTGCGTCCGTGTACTCCACTTTCATCTCAAATGTTGTAGGCCGTTCGCCGCGGCGAACGCTGGCTTGTTGAAGGTTCACAAGCCCCGCCGAATTCGTCAAGAAAACTTAACCACGAATGTACACGAATCTTTAGTTTTGGGGTCCACAAAACACACGAAAGAACACCAAAGTTTAGCTGCAACTACCCCAGTGACCTGTGGTCGGTCTCCCATTATTCGTGTCTATTCATGTACATTCGTGGTTAAACTGCTGTTTCGAGAAACTAAATCATCACTCATGGTTCCACTCACCGACATCATCGATTACACCGACCGCTTTCTGCGTAT
>QHRD01000168.1 GCA_003220005.1 Verrucomicrobiota bacterium
CGAAATAGCCTGAAAGCTCTTTCCAGAGCGACACATTCGCGGGCTTGGCGAATTCGAAAATTTTTCCCGACAACACGCCCTCCACGATAAATTCCATTTTCTCTCTGAGAGTGAACTCAGTGGGCGCCCGGCCCTCCATAAAGCGCGAAAACATTTTCTCCAGTAGCGCTGCGCCGGGCCCGAGTTTTTCGTGAAACCGGTCCTGAATGAAACAGGCGACCGTGTTGTAAAAGCCGTGCGACAGCATTAACGGCGTTCCTCCGTGGCCTAGCGCGGTGCAATCGCCGCAGCGAATAAATTCTAGAAATTTCTCTGCAGAACTCGCAGCCAGCGTTTCCGTAAAAGCCGAACCGGCGAATTGTCCGCCGTGATCATCCGAGCCGCCGACAAAGATTTTGTTCCACGGCTTCGCGTGTGTAGGCGCAAAGTTGTGACGATTTGCGAATTCGTCGATTTTCTCCTGCGTCAACTGTTTAAAGAGAGTCCTGGCAAGATCGCTCAGAAGCGCGTCGCGTAATCCGTTGATACCCTCGAAATGTTTGAAGAGAAGGATCAGCTGCTCGAGATGTCTTGCTTCCAATTTGCCATTCACGCTGTAAAGAGGATGCGCGACCGCATGCGCGATCTGCGTCGTTTGCAGATAGTGTTGCAGCTCGAAGATATTGTCCCGGACGGCTTCGATCTCTCGATGTTGCTGCTCTGAGATTCCCCAAACAAGCAGATGCAGCTTGCACGGATCGTTAGGAAAATACGTCGTGACCTGTTCACTGATAAAAGTGCGAGGCAGATGCGCAATCTGGAGGCAGCCTTCGATCGTATCGTGATCGGTGATGGTGATGTAATCCATCCCGCGTTCAAGCAGTTGCTCGTGGAGCTGTTTTGGGTCCGAATAACTGTCGGGAAAATCCAAACGGCGGAAGAGCCATTCTTCCGAGCGCACGCTGTAACGCGAGTGAATATGTAAATCGCACCTGCTCATACTGGACTAAAGTCCGCGTCTCAATCTTTGCTCCGCGATCCAGTCCTGATAAGTCGTGGCGGTTCGCATACTGCTTGTCGCCGTGATCAACGCGAGAACCTGCCTCCAAATCGCCGGATGAAAATAATCAGGCGGATGAATGCTTATACGCAAGAGCGGCTTGCTCTCCAGGAGTCGGAACATCGCCGCGTTCCAAGTGCGGCTGACGGCACGGCGCCAATTGTTTTCGACGCTATAGACCAACGTTCTCGCAGGAAATACGCTGCCCGAGCGGAGATCGCACACGGTACGCAGACGTGTGGTGTATTCCATTTCCGCATCGCGCGCCGCGCGCTCCGCTTCATCACCAAGCAACCACGCCGGCGCCACAAAACCTCGCGGCTTAAGACCGTGCGCGAGAAATTCGTCCCGCGCGCTTGCAATGCGACGCAGAGCCTCGTCATAACCGAGGTCGTAAAACTCGCCCTCGTGCTGCGTGTAAAATCGGGTCAGGAACTTGTCGCGCAAAGTTTCTTTCGCGCGGCGAGGCCGCTCGTGGAAATAACCATGGATGACGATTTCATGACCCTCCGCTGCCAGGTCCCTCAGCCACGACACAAATTGCCGGTCTTTTGTGAACAGTCCTTGATGGTGAAAATCGGGCACCACGAGGAGGGAACAAGCGCGCACACCGTGACTGGCGAGTTCTGAAATGATCGTGTTTGCGACTTGCTGGCAGGAAGGAGCCACGTCGTGTAACGAGACGACAATGAAATCCCGCGTGGCCCCGGCCGTTGCGACTAGTGGAAGGAACTCGGTTGCCGCAATTGTGCTCACTTGGGAATTTTCGGCTCCAGAGCAGGTTTGAACAAGGCAAAAGGTGGAACGCGTTTTCCCTTGGCCCGACGTAGCCCTGGCGAAGGCGGCTCAACGCGTTGGCAAAAAGAAATGCGGCTTTGCCGCCTGATACTTGCGCCCGTTACGATTCTCCTGTCATCGTCTCGCCGCGGCGAGTCGATCCACCTGGGTCGTACTCATCTTCACAATTTCACGGAACACCGATTCCGCCAGAGGCATGACCGATAAGCGCGACTGCCGAATCAGCGGAATCCCCTTCAGCCCTGAATTACCTTTGATCTCACGAAGGGTCACCGGACTTCGCAGCGGTTTTAGCGGGGTAAGATCGACTGTGGACCAATCGCCTTCCTTTGCGGTCAGGTCCCGATACGCGGTTCGCACTACTCTGGCGATTCCGACTACAGCTTTGTCCTCGCCGCTGTGATAGAAAAGGACTTCATCGCCCTTTTGCATTTTGCGAAGATTATTTCGCGCAGCGTAATTGCGCACACCGGTCCAACTGGTCTGACCTTCCGCGATGAAGTCCGACCACGAATACGAGGACGGTTCCTGTTTCACGAGCCAAAACGATTTCATGAAATTGCAAATTCCAAGCTCACAAGGAGTGACGGCTTCCCAGCCGTCAAGTCTGAAATCGACGGCTGCCCAAGCCGTCGCTCCTTGAAGGTGTGCGCAGTTGGGATTTGAAGCTTGAAAAACGCGACGGCTGCGCGCAAGTGAGATCATGCGTCGGCTGCCATTCATCACGTTTGAAGGATCGGAAGGATGCGGAAAATCTACGCAGGTTCAGAGACTTGCCGCCCGACTGGAGCGCTCTGGCATTCCGTACCTGGTGACCCGCGAACCGGGCGGCACGCCCATCAGCGAAACGATTCGCGACCTTTTGCAATTTGCTCCACACAACTTCACCATGACACCGGAGGCCGAGCTGCTTCTGTTTGAGGCCAGCCGCAGCCAGCTCGTGCGCGAGAAAATCAAGCCGGCCGTCGAGCGAGGCGTGTGCGTGATCGCAGATCGGTTCTTTGATTCCACGACTGTCTATCAAGGCGCGGCACGAAATTTGGATCGAGAAATGGTCGAGCGCTTGAATGTCTTTGTCGTCGGCGATTGCGTCCCGGACATTACTTTCGTGCTCGATGTCGATGCTGCGACTGCGGAGTCGCGGATGCAACAGCCGCGCAAGGCCGATCGGATGGAGCAACAGCCCGCTGAGTTTTATGACCGTGTTCGCGAAGCCTATCGTGAACTCGCCAGGCGCGAATCAAATCGAGTCGTGTTGATCGACGGCTCGGGCAACGCAGATGAGATCGAGACTGAGATTTGGAAGATCCTTTGCGTGCGGTTTCCGGCGTTCACCGCAAATCCACAATCTGCAATCTGCAATCAATAATCCTGAAATGGCCTTTTCGCGAGAAAACGCGCTTGAATATCTGCGCCGCGCGCACCAACAGAATCGCCTTGGGCACGCTTATTTGATCACGGGACCGCCAGGCAGCGGCAAGGAACTGCTGGCAGCGGACCTCGCCAGCATAGTTAATGGCACCCCAGCCAAAGATGTTTTCTCGGTCAAGGCCAGGGAAATTTTCGTCGCCCGGCCCGAATCGAAATCGCGGCGCATTCTGATTGAGCAAATCCGCGATCTCGAGCACGCGCTTCAAATGCGCGCGTCAAATGGGCGGCGAAAAGTGGCCATCCTTCCCGATGCCGACCGGCTCGTAGTCCAAGCTGCGAACGCATTTCTCAAAACATTGGAAGAACCGCCAAAGGATTCCCTGCTGCTTCTGCTAAGCGCTTTGCCTGAAGCTCTGCCGGAGACAATTCTCTCGCGGTGCATTGTGATTCCGCTTGCGCCAAACAGGCAGCGCCAAAGCAAGGACGAAGAAGAGAAGCTGGTTAAATTGTTGCAGCAAGCCTCTGATAAGGATTGGACGATCCAGTTTGCCTATGGACTTGCTCAGGAATTTCAGCGCTTGCTCCGCGAAGCGCGTGAGGAAGTGAAGCGCGAAACCGATGAGGCGTTGAAAAAAGAAGAAACGCGTTACAAGGACGCGACTGACGGCACGTGGCTGGAAGAACGAGAAGATTATTACAAGGCGCTCACTGAAAGTCTTTACCTGCAACGGCGCGCTGGACTAATCGAGACATTGATCGCCTGGTGGACCGATGTTCTTCGGGCGAGCAACGGCGTGGCACAACTCGATCTGGCCCATGCTAAAAGAGAAACCACCGCACTCGCCG
>QHRD01000169.1 GCA_003220005.1 Verrucomicrobiota bacterium
TGCCGATCTTTGAGGCGCCTGGATGGATCATGAAAGCGTTCGTGGTGCTTCTGGCGATTGGTTTTGCAATGACGGTGTTCGTTTCGTGGAATTTTGAGATGACACCGGAGGGGATGAAGCGAACACAGGATGTTTCGCCCGGAGATGTCATACCATACTGGAGCCGCCGTAAGTACGCGAAATTCATGATTACCACCGCCGTCATTGCCTTTGTCTTGTCTGCGGCGCAGTTGTTGCGACTTACGCCAGCGTTTCACCAGGTAGCCGGAGGAAAACGCACGGACAAAATTTTCATCTTGGGCAACCCAGCCGGCACGCAAACAGTGGAACGCCAGCCTGACGACACGACGCGCGCTGAATATTCTTACAATGATCGCGGCCGCGGTGATCACATCATTGCCACGTGGAAACTCGATGGCGCCGGTGCGCCGATCGAATACGACGGCCACGGCAATGATTACATGAAGGCACCAATCGAAGAACATTTCGAAATAAAGAACGGCCGGGCGAGTTGGAAGAATCGCAGCGAACAAGGGGAGCGTGCCTTGGCCGGTGAAGCATTCTACTTGCCGATGAATGCGCCTCCGGAATTTTTCGGAGTTCTCACGCGCGCCTTGTTGAAGGCGCCGAATCACAAACTGCCGCTCTTGCCTGCAGGCGAGGCCACGATCGAGCGAGCAGCAACAGTGACGGTCGGCAACGGCGAACTAACCGAATGCTGCATCACTGGTCTGGGATTTTCGCCGGAATCGGTCTGGCTTGACCGTGACAATAACACCGCGGCGTATATCTCAGGGGGCTACTTCTCTGTTGTTTCGGCTGAATCCGAATCAGCGGTCGCACAGATGCGCAGCGCTCAGGAGAAAACGAATGCTGCGCGGTGGGAGCGACACGCGCGCACACTTACGCACGTCCCGCGTGGCGACCTGATCATTCGCAATGCGCGCTTGTTTGATCCGCGCGATCTTCGCGTCACGCCGGCAACGAGTGTGCTCATTAGCGGCGAGCGCATTGTTCGCTTTGGACCCGAAGCCGAGATCAAGCCATCTGCGAACACGGA
>QHRD01000170.1 GCA_003220005.1 Verrucomicrobiota bacterium
AGCTGGTTCCGATCATCGCCGATCGTGCGCATGCGCATGGACTGCGCGTAAGTGGGCACGTCCCCGCATTTATGTCAGCACGCCAATTCGTTGAAGGTGGCGCTGATGAAATTCAGCACCTCAATTTTATCGTGCTCAATTTTCTATTTCCCGAAGTGAAGGAAACGCGCAATCGCGATCGGTTTATCAAAGTCGCCGAGCGCGCCAGGGAATTTACTCCGGACAAACCCGA
>QHRD01000171.1 GCA_003220005.1 Verrucomicrobiota bacterium
ACTTTGCGCCCGCGACCATCGCGCCAATATCCATAGCGATGATTCGCTTTTGCTTTAACGAATCCGGGACGTCGCCGCTGATGATTCGCCGCGCCAGGCCTTCCGCAATCGCTGTTTTACCGACGCCCGGATCGCCGATGAGCACCGGATTGTTTTTCGTTCGGCGCGACAACACCTGCATGATTCGCCGGATTTCGTTGTCGCGTCCGATTACCGGATCAATCTTGCCGCGCCGCGCCAGATCGGTGAGGTCGCGTCCATATTTTTCCAGCGCCTGATATTTGCCTTCCGGATTTTGATCGGTGACTCGCTGGGAACCGCGCACCTGCTGAAGCCCTTGCATAAGCTTGTCGCGCGTAACGCCGAGATCCTTTAGTAATTTTGCCGCAGGAAAATCCGCCCCCGCCAATGCCAGCAGGTAATGCTCAGCGCTGGCGAATTCATCCTTCAGCTTCGACATCTCTTTCTCTGCGTTATCCAGCACGCTACGAAGCTCGTTCGACAGGCGCAGGTCCGCTGCCGCACCGTGTATTTTTGGGCGGTGCTCCAGCTCCGAGCGCAGCCGTTCACGCAGCCGATCTACGTTTGCTCCAATCTTCTCAAGGAGCGGCCGAGTTATGCCTTCGCCCTGGTCCAGAAGGGCGGAAAGAAAATGCTCGTTCGTAATATCCGGATGATTGGCTTGCGAAGCCAGATCCTGCGCGCCCTGCAGCGCCTCCTGCATCTTCTGCGTGTATTTATCGATGCGCATCTGTTCAAGATATGAACGCGAGCGACAGAGGCAATTGCCAACGGCGAATCCACAGCCAGGCGTTTGACACAAACGCCTCTACAACGATGAGTGTTTGCGATGAGCGCGGAAGTAAAAATCACTCCGATGCACGCGTTGGGCGTTTTGCGCAACGCACCGTTTCGCCGCTACATCATCGGCAGTTTGATCTCGGATACCGGCAGTTGGATGCAAGTGATGGCGCAAGGCTGGGTGATGGCCACGCTGACCAACAAAGCGATTTGGCTGGGAATGGCGAATCTTGCAGCTGGTTTGCCCATGCTGTTACTTACAATGGTCGGTGGGGCCGCGGCCGATCGTTTCGATAAACGCAAGATTCTGTTGATCACCCAGTTCGTGCAGATCGGGATCGCCTGTGGAATCGGTTTTCTTGTTCTTAAAAAGATCGAGATCTGGGAGATTCTCGCCTTCGCGGTGGTGCTCGGGATTTCCAATTCCTTTGAAATGCCAACGCAAACGGCGCTGGTTCCCGAACTGGTCGGGCGTGCCGAGATTCAAAACGGCATATCAATCGACCGCTCGGTTTTTCACGGCTCGCGCGTGCTCGGACCAACTATCGGCGGTTATCTGATCGACTGGCTAGGCAAGGCCTCGGCATTCTTTGTAAATGCCGTGTCGTACATCGCGCTTATCATCGCGATCTTGTCCCTGCCGCCGAGGCCCAAGGGCACAGCCGAAGAAGAAGAAAAACGCGCGAGCGGAATCAAAGACGGTTTCCGGTTCGTTGCGAAAGACCCGCCGAGCCTCGCCATGGTCATGGCAATCGCGACGCAATCACTTTGCATTTTTCCAATCATCACGGTGATGATGCCCCTCTTTGTGCGACTCGTGCTTCATCGCGGCGCAGACGGTCTCGGCTCGTTAATGGGCGCATCCGCGATCGGTTCATTCGTCGGATCGATTTTTTTAATCGGTTTGCCGCGAGATAAACGCGTGCCGTTGATGATGATCAATGCCGTGGCGGTTACTTGCGTAGTCATCGGCCTCTCTTTTGCGCCGAGCTTTTATGTGGCGATGGCGTTGTTAATCGTAAACTCGTTAGCGCTAGCCATGAATTTCGCGCTGTGCAGTACGATCGTGCAGGAACGCGCGCCGGATTACCTGCGCGGACGCGTTTCGGGCGTCTTTATGTTGAGTTTCGTCGGGATTATGCCGTTCGCTGGCCTCGGCGTAGCCGCATTGTCGGACTTGATTGGAATTCCAACTGCGCTGGTGATTGCCGCAATCAGTTACGGCGTAATCACGTTGCTCATTCTGGCTCGGGTACGAAAGCAATGCGCCGAACCGGGCGTTTGCGAAACAAAAATCGGCACGCCGGCGGCTCCATCGGCTGCCGCAACCGTTTGAGAGTTTCGCCGGAACTCCGGACGTCATACCGCCGGAGAGGCGATGCTGCGCGAAATCAAAACCGAGCTTGGAATTGATTCGATCGAGCTGGGCCATGGTATTCGCCTCTCGCTGATGCCTGGAATCCAAAAAGTATTTGATTCGGGAGAAGTGCGGTTCAGCAGTTTGCATAATTTTTGTCCGTTGCCCGTCGAGGTGATGATGGCTTCGCCGGACTGCTACCAATTTTCCGCAGTTTCATCCGAGGAGCGCGAGCGTGCCGTGAAGCAGACGTTTCAGACAATCGATTTCGCAGCACGATTAGACGCGCCGTTTGTCGTGTTACAC
>QHRD01000026.1 GCA_003220005.1 Verrucomicrobiota bacterium
GCGGCCCCATCTTTCGCATCATCTTGAACTGCGCCAGGAAATCATTGAAGTCGAATGATGCAGTGCGCAATTTGCGTTCAAGCCGGGCAGCGTCCTCTGCTTCCACCGCTTCGGCAGCCTTCTCGACGAGACCAACCACGTCGCCCATTCCCAAAATTCGGCCGGCAAGCCGCTCTGGAATGAAAAGCTCGAACTGATCGAGCTTTTCGCCGGTACCGACGAATTTGATCGGACGGTGCGTCACTTCGCGCATTGACAAAGCCGCCCCGCCTCTCGCGTCGCCGTCGAGCTTGGTCAGAATGATTCCCGTGATTGACAAAGCATTGTTGAAATGGGTCGCCACGCTGACCGCCTGCTGGCCGGTTGCCGCATCCACGACGAGCAAGGTCTCCTGTGGCTGCACATATTCCTTTAACTCTTTGAGTTCGCACATCAGGTCTTCGTCGATTTCCTGCCGCCCCGCCGTGTCGAAGAGCTCAACGATCGGCGCGCCCGGCGGTCGCGCCCTACCAAGCGCGGCAGCAGCAACGCGTTGCACATTTTTCTCGCCTGGCGCGGGCGTTAAAACAGGAACGTCGATCTGCCTTCCGAGCGTCACCAATTGTTCGATTGCCGCTGGCCGCTGCAAATCGCACGCGATCAACGACGGCATATTGCCTTGTTTTTTCAAAAGGAGCGCAAGCTTCGCAGCAGAAGTAGTTTTACCAGAGCCATTCAGACCGATGATCAGAATCCGTCTCTGGCCTTCCAAGAGAAGCGGCTCTGCATCGCCTCCGAGCAGAGCAGTCAATTCGTCATGGAAAATTTTTATGATCTGTTGTCCAGGCGTGATGCTGCGAACAACTGTTTCACCCAGCGCTTTTCCCTTGACGCCGGCAATAAATTTTCTGGCGACCTGAAAATCGACGTCTGCTTCGAGCAGCGCCAGCCGCACTTGGCGCAAAGCAGCGTCGATATTCGATTCGCTGATTACGCCATGCCCACGGAGGTCCTTGAAAATTTCCTGAAGCTTGTCGCTAAGTTGTGGAAACATAATTTGATAGCGCAATCGCGACGGCGTGATCACCAGCACGCCAGGCGCGCGCGCTCTCCAAAATTATCTCTTTGGTATTGGCGTGCCTGCTGGTGGCGCTGCCGCCACTTCTTCGATCCCGAAGGTCCAGTGCGCCTCGACCTTCTTGCCCGCGGACTTCGCGCTGACAAATACGCTGCACGATTTCTCGCGCAGCTTTTGTGTTACTTGATACGACACGATTCCTGTCTTGGGATCATAGCTGGCTGGCACAACGCCGAGGCCGCTCACACGCATTTGCACGCTGCCTGGGTCGATCTGCCCGATCCCGCTGAGATTCGCTTTGATGAGCGGAAGCGCAGTGCGCACTGTTTCGCCATCCGCAGGTTGGGTGGCGAGATCTTTCGCTCCGACTTCAGCCACCGGAGCGCCGGCGCTCGTTGACGCACCGATCATCTTCACAGCATCTTCAAAGACCTTCGGCCTGTTGGCTTCGATCGCGTAACGGCCGAGCGAATCCAT
Organism: Verrucomicrobiota bacterium; assembly: GCA_003220005.1. Classification (GTDB taxonomy): domain Bacteria; phylum Verrucomicrobiota; class Verrucomicrobiia; order Chthoniobacterales; family UBA10450; genus Udaeobacter. Next base: position 1,535 of record QHRD01000026.1, read on the forward strand.
GGGCGAAGTAAACGTGATCGGCTGACCGTAAACAGTAAACATCGCTTCGTAACCGGCGTTCCGCGCCATTTCTTTAACATGCTCGTTGTAATTGCCAAACGGCACGGCAAAACAATTCACTTTAATGCCGAGTCGCTGCTCAAGCAGTTCTTTGCAGCCAACCACTTCGTTTCTGACCCATTCCTCATATTGAGGCCCAGTAAGTTTCGTCCTCGTTTTCTTCCCGCCAGGGCCGACGAGTGTGATGGTATGGCCTTCGCGCATGTCCTGATGCGTCGCGGAGTGCGCTTCGATATCGACGCCGTTGTCGCGCATGTCCGCTAGCTGTTCCCATGTGATCGCTCCTCCTCCGCCTAACGATCCACCACGCACGCCTTCCGTGTAAATGAACATGGTGAACGGATAGCCGTACTTCTTCATGATCGGCCACGCGACTTCGTATTGCGCTTTATAGCCGTCATCGAAGGTAATGACTGCGCAGCGGGGCGGTATGTTCTTTTCGCCGCGTTTCCATGCGAGCAAATCCTGCATGGAGATGACTGTGATTCCGTGGTCCTTCAATTCCTTCATTTGCGCTTCAAACGCCGCAGGCGTGATCTCGGTGCCCGGATAGCGGACCTTGTCCACCAAAAGATGATAACAAAAAATAATGGCCTGAGCTGTTTGATCGACAACCGGCTTCTTGATCTTGGGAGATGCCGCCGCTACCGGAGCGGCGGTTGCGGCACCCGGTGCGGGCGATGAAGCGCCCGCCGGCTGAGGATTCTGGGAAACAGCTTCGTGGTTTTTGCACATCGAAAAGTTGAGTGCCAGAAGCAGTGGAACAATCGCAAATCGGATCATCATAAAAGTGGTAAGGCTTTATGCGCAGCAGCGCAAAACACAAGTGATTTTATATGCAATTGGGAGAAACAAATGAACGCTCAGCAGAACGTGCGGTCTCACTTCAACTTAAAGGAGAAACCTTTTTGTAGATCGCGTGGTTTTTGCTATTAGAACAAAATGTCGCGTTCGGTAAATCGCATCGTTACAATTGGTCTTGTCGCTCTGCTACCTGCCTGCGCAAGCATGCGGCATGCTGCGGTCAAGAATACCAGCAAAACTTTTAAGACCGTGGTCGTGGATGCCGGACACGGCGGCAAAGACAGCGGCGCATATCGCCGCTATGGCCCCCCGGAGAAGGTGGTTGCCCTCGATGTCGCCCAGCGTCTCAACCGAAAGCTCCGCGAATCGCAGTTAAAAACGGTAATGACTCGCGACTCGGATGTCTTTATTGAATTGAACGATCGTGTCGCTATCGAGAATGCACAAAAAAATGCAATCTTTGTCAGCATACACTTCAACGATTCGCGTCGACGCGGCGTTCGCGGATTCGAAACATACTATCATTCAGGCCCTTCATTCGATCTGGCGAACGGTATTCAGCAAAAACTGATAACGATCCCCAATTCTAAGAATGGCGGGGTGCACACCGCAAACTTTCGCGTGCTGCGCAACGCGACGTGTCCCGCTGTGCTGGTGGAATGCGGCTACTTAAGCAACCGCAGCGAAGGCAATCAGACGCGCGATTGGGAATATCGTGAACTACTCGCGGACAGAATTGCGGAAGCGATTGTCGAGCAGCGTTACGGTGCCGGCGTCTATCACGGTTCCCAGCAGACGGCTGCACAATCACCTCAGCCGGAAACACCGACCGGCCTCACGCCTGGTGCGGAGCGTCACTAAAATTCTTTCCCGCGCTGTTCGGGCCCTATTGCGGCGAGCAAGATCAACACCAAAAAAATCACGAAGGTGAAAAGCGCGAGGGCTTTTGCGTAGTCTGGATGGCCACTCGCGTTACGGAAATGATTGGCCAATTGGGCTTCCGCAACGGCTGTATTGGCGACGAATAAATTTCCAAGTTGATAGGCAAACCCAGGGAAGGTTCCGCGCACCGCGCCCGGTGAAAGCTCGTTGAGATGCACAGGCACGATGCCCCAGGCGCCTTGCACCATGAATTGCATGGCGAATCCGCCTATCACCAGAAGAGCGAAACCGGGTGAGAACATCCATAAAGGAATCAGAATGACTCCAAGCGCAGCAGTCAAAATTATCGAACGACGGCGTCCCCATTTTTGCGAGAGATAGCCGACCACCGTTCCACCGCAGATTGCACCGAAAGCATAAATGATCCCGGTCGCCGCCTTTTGCGTAACTCCATAGTGGCGTTGTTCGCCGAGAAAAGTTTGATACATGTCTTGGGTCCCGTGCGACATCGCGTTGAACGCCGTCATTAACAAAATGACGTAAAGAAAAAGCGCCCAATGGCGTTTTATAACAATCAGAACGTCGCTCCAAAAATCCGCTATTGCATGCTGCTGCCGCAACCAGACCGGCGACTCCGGCACGCCTGCCCGGATGTACAGCACGAGAAACGCTGGGAGTGCGCCCGCGACGAAGAGGCCGCGCCAGCCAAAAAACGGAAACACGATCCAATAGACAATTGCCGCCAGCAGATAACCGAATGCGTAACCCTGTTGCAAAATTCCGGAAAACAATCCACGTGCTTCGGTCGGCAGAGTCTCCACCGCCAGCGACGCGCCCAGTCCCCATTCGCCGCCCATGCCAATCCCGTACAGGGCTCGAAAAATCAGCAACGTTGTGTAATTCGGAGAAAAGGCCGTGAGCAATTCCATGAGCGAATAAAAAATGATGTCGATCATGAGCGGGATGCGCCGCCCGAACCGGTCGCCGAGCAAACCAAAGATGAACGCCCCCACCGGGCGCATCGCCAGTGTGAGCGTGATCGCATAGCTCAGATCGGCGATGCTCTTGCCGAAATCGTGTGCCATCGGCACGATCACGAACGTTAACAGAAAAAAATCAAACGCGTCCAACGCCCAGCCGAGGAAACAGGCGACGAACGTGTTCCGCTGATCGCGGTCGAGCGATTTAAACAGCCGCACGGCCTCCATGGCGCACTCACCTAATCGTCACATCCACACAAGTCGAGACGAAATGGAAATGACGAAGGGCAAAAACGACAAATTACAAAGGAGCAGGACCATCAAACTACGAGTCAATGTTGCGATGATTGCCTTATTTGGTCGTTCGTCATTATTTCGTCATTCGACATTCGGATTTCGGTATCGGGCAACTGAGCAACATTGCAAGACTGGCGCGATTACGATCACGAAAATAAAGGATCTAGTCGACACATCTACGCATCATGATGCGTCAATTTGTTTCTTGATTCACGCGGGAAACACCGTTTAAGTTGCCGGACACTGCATGAAAACAAATGGCCTTCATCCTATCGAAGCTCTAATGCGAGAACGCATCGTCGTGCTCGATGGCGCTATGGGCACGATGATTCAGCGCTACAAACTATCCGAGCAGGATTATCGCGGAAAGCGATTCGCTGCTTGGAAAGGCAAAGACCTCAAAGGGAGTCTCGAACTGCTCAATTTAACACGGCCACAAGTTGTCGAAGAAATTCACGCAGCTTACTTGAATGCGGGCGCCGACATCATAGAGACCAACACCTTCAGCGGAACAACCATCGGCTTGCATGATTTCCTGTTCCCAGGCGAACCGACACGTGGTCGCAAGGATCAGGAATTTTTTCAGCGCGTAGTGGACGATGTCGATCTTTGCACACTCGTTCAGGAAATTAATTTTGAAGCGGCAAGGATCGCACGCCGCGTCGCGGATCGCGTCGCGAATGAAACCGGACGGCAGCGATTTGTTGGCGGATCAATGGGACCTCTTCCTGTTGCTGGTTCCATTTCACCTGACGTCAACGATCCGGCGTTTCGCGCGGTCTCATTCGATCAACTTCGCCAAACTTATTTTGATGAAGCGAAAGCGTTGCTCGAAGGCGGCGTCGATGTTCTAATCGTGGAAACCATTTTCGACACACTCAACGGAAAGGCTGCGTTGTTTGCTATCCCTGATGCATTTGAGAAAACCGGACGCAGCGTTCCGTTGATGATTTCGGGCACCGTGATTGACAAGTCCGGGCGGAACTTGAGCGGGCAAACGGTTGAAGCGTTGCTCATATCGCTCGCGCACGCGCAACCGCTCATCTTCGGTTTGAATTGTTCGCTGGGTCCGGATGAAATGGAACCGTTTGTGGAAGAGTTGGCGCGCATTTCGCCATACTACATGAGCGCGTATCCGAACGCGGGTTTGCCGGATGCCCTATCGCCGACCGGTTTTCCCGAAACTCCGGAAACATTCGCCCCAAAGGTCGCGAAGTGGGCAGAGAACCGCTGGCTCAACGTCGTAGGCGGTTGCTGCGGCACAACCCCGGATCACATTCGTGCTTTGGCAAAACTGGTGCGTCAATTTTCGCCCCATGTTGTTGGGAGCACAATCAGCTACGCATGATTCTTCGACTCTCTGGGCTTGAGGCGCTGAATATTACGCCGGAATTCGGCTTCGCGGTCATCGGTGAGCGCACCAACATCACAGGGTCGCCGAAGTTTTCGAAGCTGATTTTGGAAGGCGACTTCGACGGCGCGCTGGCCATAGCGCATCAACAGGTCCAGAGTGGCGCGAACCTTCTCGATGTGAACATGGACGAAGGGATGATCGACTCGGAAGCGGCGATGATTCGCTTCCTGAATCTTATCGGCAGTGAACCGGAGATCGCACGGATTCCAATTATGATCGACAGCTCGAAGTGGAGCGTCATCGAAGCGGGGCTCAAATGCTTGCAGGGAAAAGCGGTAGTGAATTCCATAAGTCTGAAAAACGGCGAAGAAGACTTTCTCCGCCAAGCCCGGCTAACAAGGCGATACGGCGCCGCCACCATCGTGATGGCGTTCGATGAGCAAGGTCAGGCGGATAATTTCCAGCGCAAAATCGAGATTTGCGCGCGCGCTTACGATCTGTTGACCAAACAGGCGAACTTCTCGGCGAGCGATATTATCTTCGATCCAAATATTCTA
>QHRD01000025.1 GCA_003220005.1 Verrucomicrobiota bacterium
GAAAGCCGATGTCTGGATTCAACGCAGTTTGATAGCACCGCCGCCAAACAAATGAAAATCATTTCGACTGGCAGTAATCGTAAATTTTACCGTAAATCTGCAGCCAGGCCTTTTGTTCGTCGGGCGTGAGGTGATTCAGTATTTTCATCAGGTTCCCGACCATTTCCTCGCGAATCCGGCGCACCAGGGCGGAGCCTTTCGGCGTGATGCAGACCATCACTTTGCGGCGATCGTCCCGCGCAACCGAACGCACCACGTAGCCAAGATTCTCCAGGCGCGCCACCAGGCCGCTCGCCGCCGCGGTGGTATGCCCCATCTTCTGCGCAATCGCAGACATGGTGAGCACTTCTTTTCGATCGAGATAAGTGAGTAGAAAAAACTGCGGAAACGAAACGTTGCCCGGCGCGAGTTCCTTGCAGAGATGCAGCATAAAACAGCGCTGCATTTCCAACACAATGTGAGAAAGCCGTTCGGCATCGGCACGAATTTGATCGCTCGAAGTTCGTGCAAACGCGGCAAGACTTTCGGTACTCAAGGCGATTAAGCTAGAAATGCACGTGTAGCCTGTCAAACCCGCTTCGTGGGAGAAATTAGCTAATCCCAGATTTGAACATCAACAATTTCATCGGCTTTCAAAGATTGGCCGACCGCGAGCCGTAAAAGCGCATTTGACTGGCTTAACCCAAACAGCGCATGTGATTCCTGGAGACCAGTCGGAGTAAAATTGCCGTGTTCGATCTTGCCGCGAATGTAATGAGGCCGATCGCTATCGTTGGTTAGCTCGAGGGTCAACTTCGCCGGGACCTTGGGTAGATCGAGATTCGTTGCTCCCATCATTTTCAAAATCGCAGGACGCAGAAATTGCAAAAACGTGACAAACGCAGACACCGGATTGCCGGGCAAACCAAAGACCGCGCATTCGCCAATCTTGGCAAACAAGAATGGCTTGCCCGGTTTGATCGCCACCCGCCAGATGTCGATCTTTGCGCCGAGGTCGCGCAACACACCCTTCACCAGGTCGCGTTCTCCGACTGAAACACCGCCACTGATGATCAGAATGTGAGTCTTGATTGCGCGTTTGACCGCTTTCATCAACGACTCGCGTTCGTCGCGACAATGCTCCACCGAATTTACGACTGTACCGCAACGTTGCAGCGATGCATCGAGTAACAGCGAATTGCTGTCATAAATTTGTCCCGGCTCAATTTTCTCGCCTGGATCGACCAGCTCGTCGCCGGTCGAAAGGATCGCCGCGTTCACTTCGCCGCCGACAGTCACTTCGGCGAAACCTTGAGAGGCCAGTAGCGCAGTCCTTGCAGCGTAAATTCGCTCGCCTTTCGGAAGTATCCGCTGTCCCTCCGCCAGATCACAACCGCGTCGCCTGACGAATTCGCCAGCTTCTACGTCTGTATTCGCGACAATCTCGTTACCGTCGCGGGTTACGTCCTCCTGCATCACAATTGCGTCTGCGCCGCGCGGAACCGGCGCGCCCGTGAAAATCCGGATCGCTTCGCCACGAGAAACGCAGAGTTGCTTGTCACGACCAGCTGGCTGTTCGCCGATCACGCGCAGCCGTTGACCTTTCCTGCAGGAACTCGCAACGACCGCATAACCATCCATCGCAGAATTATCGAAAGCGGGCAGCGGCAGCCGCGCGAGATAATCTTCGGCTGCGAAACAGCCCAGCGATTTTGAGATCGACAATTTTCGCGCCGGCAAAGGCTGAACTGCCTCGAGAATTCTCTCTAGCGCTTCTTCCTCGCTGATCATTGCTAATCATTTCAGTTAGCAATACGCAATTGGCAACTCCGATGAAATCGCGAGCCCGCCACGAATGTCGATGTTGGCAATCCCCAATTAATCGCGATATTCTTGACTCGCGTCTTTAGCCGCGCGCCTGTGGTGCCTCGCCGGAACGGCCCACAGGGCCGTGGCTACAATTTTGGTGAGGTGGCTGAGTGGTTGAAAGCAGCGCTTTGCTAAAGCGCCGTAGCCCAAAAGGCTACCGAGGGTTCGAATCCCTCCCTCACCGGTTCCATCGTGTACGGCGCGTCCATCCGAAAGCGCATAACGACACGAACCCTTCGTCAGTAGGCTTAACGAGATCATTTTTGGCTTGCCTTAGCTGGAACGTCGTCGCTAAAAGCTAGCGTCGCTGAAATGAGGACCACAAGCTTTGTAATTTTGGTCGTGTGCTTTGCGGCACTCGCACTGGCCGATGACCTCAGAACCGTCAATGGGAAAGAATACAAGAGGAAGTTCAGGAACGTTTTCACTACGATCCGCAAAAGGCAGCTGCAGCGTATGCCGAGCAGATGGCTGCCGCGCAACAGACAAATCAACCGGCTGAGAAATCTGGTAACCAGCTAAAAGAGGCCACTACCCAGAACGCACATATTCTCGCATGTAGAGGGACCGATCGACTAGCGATTGGTTCCGGCGCGATCTTTGAAATGGAGGAAGGCGTGAATTATGCAGTCGTCGGATCCTCGATACACGGCAGTTTTCTCATCCGGACGCCGGCGGGAGACTTGGAATACAACGGCAACCGCTTCCGTGTGTTGGACGGTGGTCAATACGCCGGAGAGGTTATGCTGAAGGACGTGACGAGTACGGTCGCAGAGCACTGGGAAGAAAATAAGATGGGCTATCGCAGCAAATATTCGTCATATACGGCAGACTGGAGCAGTCAGGTGCTGACTACAGAGAACCAGTGGCTCACTCACTGCTACGCGGCTTTGCAGTGGTACTCCGATGGTCAACCCGTTGGTACCGCCGCGATGGTAATCGGTAGATTAATTCCTGGGCAGCCTGTAAGTGTTTCTCTTAGCGTGCCCATCAGCGATGGGCAACGCGAGGGAATGCCTTCTCTCCACGTCTGGTCGGCCACCGCGGAACTTAAGACGACTCAATTGCAAAAGCCGGAGTGGTGAGATTGGGAGCGGCCAGATGCGATTCGCGTCGCAGGCCTTGGTTTTTATGCGTCGGCGTTATGCAGCGCGTATAAAATGCGCTATTGCCTGGTGATTTCGCTTCTCCCTCACCGCGCCTGACAAGGCGCGAGAGGGAAGTCCGCGACCAGGCACACTTTCGGATGCACTAGCGGGAGCGTAATCCTTCCCTCACCTAATTCGACGTTGGGCGTTGGAGATTGATCGTCGGGCGTTTAAGGTCTTAAACCTGTGCGAAAACACTCACTCCGAATTCCAGAGCGCGGTCAGATTTCCTGGGCTCGCCCGCTGTGATGGTTACTCATTGGAAATCGTCGCGGTCGTTCCGTCGATTTTGGTAAAACTGACTGTGAACTTCTCGTTATACGTCAGCGCTCTATCATGAAGGACGCTGATCGCCACGGCCTCTCCGAGTTGGATCGACGAGTCAGTGTCGCTGCGCCAGTGGATTCCAGAATGGATACCGTGGCCGAAAGAGATGTTGTGCGCGAGTTTGTTTAGCTCGCCATTAACCGTCATTTGTCCCGCATCTCCCCCTGTATAGGGCAGAAGTGAAAGCCCATCGCTGCTAGGTACTACGGGATGCGGAATGACGAAATTACCGTCGAAGAAGAATTTCAAGATGGTAATGCAAGCGCCAGCAACCGCGCCATGGCCGGTGGGATAAGCCGGATGCGTGGGCGAACCTTCGGGGAATGCCTGAGAGAGGAAATAATCGCCATATCTGCTGAAGCTCCTTTGCACAGCCAATGAGTTGAGAATGTTGTCATTAACACGGCCATCAAGCGTTCGCCCGTGGCCAGTTAGAATTTGGCGAGCGATAGCGCCGCCCGACTCAGGACGGTGACGAAGGTGGATATACCACTTTTGGTACCAGACGTTGTTTATCGCGAGGCCAGCAACAGCCGTGATCACCGCGGCAAAGTCGGGTCCGCCAAAGGTGCCAAAGCCGTTCTGCGTCCTGGAGCCGACGTAAGGATTACCCGGATTCACCGGCGCACCCATGGTGCCGAGCACCATATAGGCGGTGAAGTAAGCCTGATAGAGCACGTCCAAATGGGTATACGCGCCGAGACCACGGCCATTGTTGAGATACCTGGGTTGCGGATCTACTTGGTTTCGCAATCCGGTATCGATACCATTTTGCACTTGTTGGAAAGTTGTGGGATCTGTCATGTAATCGATGCCCGCCTCATAGGTGATCATCTGCTGACTCATTTCCTGAGCGCCCAGGAAAGTCGGGATTAAGCACAGCTGAGAAAGGTAAGGCCCAATAGTTTCCCCTTGGAATTCTCCACGGAACAATAAAGCCGGGGTGACATTGCCGTGGTTGTTTCTCGGGCCTGCGTAGCTGGGCATTCCCGAAAGCTCCTGCGCCGCCTCGGCGGCGGTAGCATTTGAAACATAATCAGTGAACGCGACATCGCGGAGTAGCGAGGCCCAGTACAGCTCGACGAGTTCAGTTCCGTAAGCCGCACTGGCCAAGCTCGGCGCAGGCGGGACAATTACTGCGTTCTCTTGATTGTCCGGACATGGCGCGTTGCCAAATTGCACGGCATCGCTGCCTTCCAAGCCAAAAGCGAGGCCGCCTTGCGGGCCGTTCAGCGTCCGCGGGCCGCCCATGATAATATTTTCGAAATCTGCAGGGTCGCCGCTGTTCAAAGCTCTCTTGAAGGTGTTGAAGGCATTCAAATTCACCAGCCCGATGCCATCCTGGAGAACGCCCTTACTGTAGGTGCCGCACTTATCGCGGTAGCGCTGCTCGTCGCCGTTGGTCGTATGGGGCGGAACGGGAATACGGAATTCCTCGTTAGCAGTCCCGCGTCGGATTGCGAAGCATCGTCTTACCCGCGGATCACTTCCATGCCCCGGCTCACGAATGCCATCTCCGAGGGCAGTATTGCTAGACTGTGCGGAAGCAAGAAAAGGTTTGCCGAGCAATGCGCCGCCAGTCAGTGCTGCACCTACTTGGCCTAAAAACTTGCGGCGGCTAGGCGCCTTCACAGCATTGTTGGCGGACGGTTTTCCTGTTTCGTTTGCATTCGCAGCGCCATTCTTCTCATTCATTGCAGTCTGCTTTTGGCCGAGCGCCGGACATTGTGTAATACACTTGTTCTCGCGTCCAGCTAATTACGAAAAAAGACTGTTTCGATGCTGCGCTTTCGTCGGCTTTTGCTTTGCAAAAATTGTTATCACCCGGGATTGGACCTGGAGAGGGAGGCGAGATTTGTCGAGCCGACCAGCTAGGCACGACATGGACGGGAGCGCGAAGGCCTGAATAAACGCGGGAGGGAGCGAATCAAATCTCTCAATATTTCTTTGAGTTCCCACAGTCTCCGTTGAGCAAATCGCGCCAGGCGTCTACAATCTCGAAGCGGTGCAGACGGAACTAACACGAATCAAAAATTTCATCGGCGGTGAATTCGTCGAGCCGGACAATATCGAGCCCGCGACTGGCAAACCATATTCGCAGGTCGCCGACAGCGACGCACGCGATGTGGATCGCGCCGTTGCTGCCGCCGAGAACGCATTTACCGAGTGGTCCAAAAAGCCGGCCGCCGAACGTTCGCGCTTTCTGCTTTGCATCGCCGACTTAATCGAGCGCGATCTGGAGAAGTTTGCGCCCGCTGAATCAATCGACACTGGCAAGCCGATTTCGCTGGCACGTTCTCTCGACATCCCGCGCGCTGTTGCCAACTTTCGATTTTTCGCAACTGCGATTCTGCACACAGAATCGGAAGCACACATCACCGATAACGTGGCGTTCAACTACACTTTGCGTCAGCCGCGCGGCATCGCAGGATTGATTTCGCCATGGAACCTGCCGCTCTATTTGTTGAGCTGGAAAATCGCGCCTGCGATTGCCGTAGGCAACACGGCCATCGCCAAACCGAGCGAGCTCACGCCAATGACTGCTTACATGCTCTGCGAGATTGTAAGTGAAGCCGGTCTGCCGAATGGCGTGCTCAACGTTGTGCATGGCACGGGCCCAAACGTCGGCGCGGCGATCACCGCGCATCCGAAGATCAACACGATCTCGTTCACTGGCGGAACCGTGACTGGCAAAAAAGTCGCCGAAGCGTGCGCTCCTCTTTTCAAGAAAGTTTCGCTCGAGCTCGGAGGAAAAAATCCAAACATCATTTTCGCTGACGCCGATCTCGACGCGGCGATCGCCGGCAGCGTGCGCTCATCTTTCGCAAACCAGGGACAGGTCTGCCTGTGCGGTTCGCGCGTGTTTGTCGAACGTTCGGTTTACAAGGATTTCGTTGATCGCTTTATCGAAAGAACGGCACAGTTGTGCCTGGGCGATCCGCTCGAAGAGAAAACAGAGCAAGGCGCGATCGTAAACAAGACGCAGCTGGATAAAATCAAGTTCTACGTCGATCTCGCGCAGAAGGAAGGCGGCAAGATAACGCTCGGCGGTTCCGCACCGCACGCGCCTAACGAACGCTGCCGCGACGGATATTTCTTTCAGCCAACCGTCATCACCGGTCTGCCCGTCTCGTGCCGCACAAATCGCGAAGAGATTTTCGGCCCTGTCGTCACCATCACGCCATTCGACAACGAAGAAGAAGTGATTGTGTATGCGAACGACTGCGACTACGGCCTGGCCTCCAGCGTCTGGACTCAAAACCTGAGTCGCGCCCATCGTGTCGCCGAACAAATCAATACCGGCACAGTCTGGGTGAACTGCTGGCTACTACGTGACCTGCGCGTCCCCTTCGGAGGCATGAAGCAGAGCGGCGTCGGCCGCGAAGGCGGCGAAGAAGCTCTGCGGTTCTTTACCGAACCCAAAAACGTCTGCATCGCAAAATGACAGGATGTAGCTGAGAAATCCGTTTTCATTGGCTAATCCGCAGCTAAGAATTCATCGATGAACCAAACCTTCGAAAGCGAGCGTGCACCTGAACCGGTGGGCGCGTTTCCACACGCAAAACGGGTGGGCGAGTTTTTGTTCTTATCCGGGATCGGTCCGCGGAAGCGCGGCAGCAAAGAAATCCCCGGTGTGACGCTCGATTCGATTGGCAACATCGTCAGTTACGACATCGAAACGCAATGCCGCGCGGTTTTCGAGAACGTGCGGCTCATTTTGGAAGACGCAGGCGCGACGTGGCAGGACATCGTTGATGTCACGGTCTTTCTCACAAACATGAAAAAAGATTTTCCAATCTTTAATCGGCTCTACGCCGAGTATTTCGCCGGGCCGGGCAAGCCCAATCCAACGCGCACCACGATTGAGGTCGGTGCGCTGCCCACGCCGATCGCGATCGAGCTCAAGGTGATCGCGGCGATCGGATAACAATCAGCCACAGTTTTACACAGATTCTCACAGATTAGGACTGTAGAAATCTTCCATCTGTGTTTCATCTGTGTTCATCTGTGGCGAAACTGATCCGCAGGGACGGGCGGCATCATGAATAAACAATTTCGTATCATTGCCGGTGATCACACGGGCATTACCGTCTCGAATCTCGAACGGTCCCTCGCGTTCTGGTGCGACGTGCTCGGGTTCGAGCTTTCACATACGGCGCATCAAACTGGCGAACTGGCTGAAGAAATCACAGGAGTTGCCGGAGCGGAGATCAAGCTTGCTGTGCTAAAAACACCGGACGGTCACAAAGTCGAACTGCTTGAGTATCTCGCGCCGCCGGATCGGAAACATTCAGACGTTCGTCCGTGCGATGTCGGACACGTTCACGTTGCGCTGCTCGTGGATGATCTTGATACGATCCTAGAAAAAATCGCAGGATCCGGCTGGAAAGCCGCGGGCAAACCTCAAATCCTCAAAACAGGACCGAACGCGGGGAAGCGCGTCGTCTATGTGCGCGATCCAGACGGCACCACCATCGAATTCATGCAACCGCCGTAACTGGTAGGGACGGCGCGCTGCGGTCGCCGCGGCGACACATCGCAGCGCGATGTCCCTACTTCTGAACTGGAATCGCACCGCGCGGAACGTTTTTGTAAACGACGCCGCCTTTCATAACGAAAACGACGCGGCGCACCGCCGTGATGTCTTTGAGAGGATCGCCGTCGAGCGCGATGATGTCGGCTTCGTAGCCAGGAGCAATGGAGCCGATACGATCGCTTATTCGCATGGCCTCGGCGGCGAGCGAATTCGCGGAAATCATGGCGCCCAGCGAATCAACTCCCGCATCGCGCACGCGGTCGATGAACTCCTCGGCGTTGCGACCGTGCGAGCCTGCGAGCGCGTCCGTGCCGAAGACGACTTTTAGTCGGGGAATCTTGACCGCGCGGCGGACGATATCGTGATCGAGGGACACGGCCCGCTCCATCGCCGCGAAACCCTCTTCAGTGTAACCCTGCGTGCCGATAAAGCGCTCCCTGTTGGCAAGGTAATTCTCGATCACGAGTCCAGCTTGCGGATCGAAATATGTCCCCTGCTCGGCTAAGACTTTGAGATCGTCATCGGTTGCCATGGTGCCGTGCTCGACCTCCGTACAGCCGGCGAGCGCGGTCGCGCGCACCGCCTCCTTGTAGGCGTGCACGAGCGTACGCAACCCTTGTTTGTTCGCTTCATCGCAAGCAGCGTTGAGTTGATCTTGTGAAAGCGTCATGCCGCCACCCTGGCGTATGGATGCCGAGGCGAAGATTTTAATGAGATCGGCGCCGGCTGCTTTTTGCTTGCGCACGAAGGCGCGGATTTCGTCGGGCGTCCCGGTTTTCTCGCCTTTGCCTTCGAGTGGCTCGATGGCCGTGAGAATGCGCGGACCGGGGATCGCGCCTTTCGCAATCGCATCGCGCAGGGGGACGTCCCTCGGTGAGCCAACGCTTTGCACGGTGGTGAAGCCCGCCATCAATGTCAGCCATGCATTCGACGCCGACTGATAGGCTGCGAACTGTGTTGTCTGCTCAGCGCCTGCATTCTTACCATCCGGACCGAAGCTCCAGGTGATGTGAACGTGCGAATCTATCCAACCGGGCAGGACGGTGAAGGCTCCTAAGTCGTAATCGACAGGCGAGGCCTTCGGGTCGAGCGCTACGATCTTCGAGCCTTCGACAACGATGCGCGTGTCGTGCAAGGCATGGCCACGCCCGTCGAGCAGCGTGCTCGCGCCAATGACGATGCGCCTGTTTGGTGTCGGAACTGTTGGGGGATTGGCTCGCGCGGTCGCGTAAACGATGAAATTGCTTGAGAGGCAGAGAAGGAACCAAGCTAGTCGCATCGCGGCGAATCGCGTCACGGTATGTGCGCAGCCCTCATTAGCACGACAGTCGAATTCATGGAATCACCAAAATGAGTTTTATCTACAGATTTTCACAGATTGACGCAGATTTACTAAAGAAGAGCGAGGCTGGATTCTTTCGAATCTGCGAAATCTGCGTAGTCTGCGGACATGCAGTTCTCCGTTGAGGAAAATTTCGCGCGGCAACTCGATATTGAAGATCCACTCGGGTCGTATCGCGAGAAATTCCATTTGCCATGCGGCAAAAACGCGAAGCCGCTGATTTATTTTGGCGGAAATTCACTGGGGTTAATGCCGAAATCGGCGAGACAGGTGGTCGAGGAGGAACTCGATAACTGGGCAAAGCTTGGCGTCGATGCTCACCATGCAGCGGGAACGCCGTGGTATTCCTATCACGAAGCATTGCGCGAACCGGCAGCGCGCCTCATTGGCGCAAGACCGGTGGAAGTAATCTGCATGAACAGCCTCACGGTGAATCTTCACCTGATGATGGCGACATTTTATCGGCCGACCAAATCGCGATTTAAAATCCTGATGGAAGAACCGGCGTTTCCTTCAGACACGTATGCGATCAAAACGCAGATCATCCATCACGGGCTTGATCCTACGGACACGCTAGTTCTGGCACGACCGCGCAAATCTGAATTCACCATTCGAACGGAAGACATGATCAATCTCATCGAGAAACATGGCCACGATCTCGCCGTGGTAATGGTCGGCGCCGTCAATTTTTTTACTGGACAATTGTTCGACCTCGAAAAGATCATCGCAGCCGCGCACAAGCACGGCATCATCGCAGGATTTGATCTCGCGCATGCGATCGGCAATATCCCGCTCTCGCTTCACGATTGGAACGTCGATTTCGCGGTGTGGTGTTCTTACAAATATCTCAACGCCGGCCCCGGCGCGATCGCGGGAGCGTTCGTGCACGAACGGCACGCCACCAATACCAGGTTGCCGCGACTGGCAGGCTGGTTCGGGAACGATCCCAATACGCGCTTTCGATTGCACCTCGAACCGGATTTCATTCCAGTCGCGTCAGCGGACGGCTGGCAAATCAGCAACCCGCCGATTTTATCGATGGCCCCATTGCGCGCTTCACTTGCAATCTTTGATCAAGCGGGAGGGATTGATCCGCTGCGAGCGAAATCGACCAAACTGACTGGCTATCTCGAATTTCTCCTCACGGAAATCGGCTCGAAAAAAGTTAGTCTCATCACGCCGCGGGATCCGCACAGACGCGGTTGCCAGTTATCAATTCTGGCGCACCAACACCCGAAGCAGTTGCATGAAGAACTCGTCGCCGCCGGAGTGAAGTGCGATTTCCGCGAGCCGGACGTCATCCGGGTGGCTCCCACCCCGCTCTACAACACGTTTCACGAGGTCTGGCGTTTTGCGCAAATTCTCGTCGAGCATCGGTGATGTAATCATCAGAAACGTCTGTGATTTTAGTATAGTTCTCGCTTAACCTTTTGCCGATTTTCCAACGTGAGAACGATTCTCTTCATCATCGCATTCGGTCTTTGCATAAGCGCGGTTTGGGCGAAAGATGAAAAATCCATCGCAAAGTTGCGCGACGCGCTGGTGGCGCTCGCGCCTGATGTGGACCCGGCCGAAGCCGAGCTGCTTTCGGTAACGGCGCACGCTGCCTCGCGCAGCTGTGCGCGCGAGTATAGCCTCGTCTTGTCCCCGGAATTGCAAAACGTACTGATCCACATGGGCAAGCGACAACGCGGCTATTGCGGCCATTATGCGCGTGACATCGGCGAGCGTTTGAAAGCACTCAAGCTCAAGACGCTGGTGCTTCACTGGGGTGCTGCTTTTGCGGGAACCGGAGACGAGAGCAATTGTCTGGTAGTCACCGCACGCAACCAGCCTTTTGACGAGGGCATCGTAATCGATGGTTGGCGCAGGGGCGGCCGGTTATTCTGGTCCGCAGTCAAAAAGGACGCCGATTACGACTTGGCACAGGGTGCCGGATCGCGAAGGACACGGTCGAGCGAATTATTTCGAGCACAACGCCCGGAACGTCCTCCTCCCGCCCAATACGGGATCACAGCATGGAAAGAAGACCTGCTCTACACCGCCTGGCTACATGACTACGTACGTGCTTGGGAATGGCACCCTATCGCGAGGTGATTTTGCGATACGCCAGCAGCTCTACCCTTCTCGCGCAGAAACGCGCCTCGGCAGAGCGAGCCCTGTATCATTTAGAAACATTTGTGATTTTGGTATAATCCGCGTTTAATCTTCGCCAATTTGACCAACATGACTCGAACGATTGTTCTCATTATTGCATTCAGCCTTTGCGTAAGCGCGGCTTCGGCGAAAGATGAGAAATCAATCCAGAAATTGCGTGACGCGCTGGTGGCGCTCGTGCCTGAGGTGGATCCGGGCGAAGCGGAGCTGTTGTCGGTAACGGCGCACACCGCCTCGCGCGACCTTGCGCGCGAATATGGCCTCGTCTGGTGTCCGGTGTTTCAGAACGTACTGATCCATATGGGCAAGCGACAACGGGGTTTTTGCGGCCACTACACGCGTGATATCGGCGAACGCCTGAAAGCGCTCAAGCTCAAGACGCTCGTGCTTCACTGGGGTTCTGCCTACGCGGGAACTTTGGACGAGAACAATGGTCTGGTAGTCACCGCACGCAACCAGTCCTTTGAGGACGGCATCGTTCTCGATGGCTGGCGGAGGGCCGGGCGGTTATTCTGGTGCCGACTCAAAGAGGACTCTCAATACGACTCGGGACAGGGGGCCCGTTGGAGGGCAACTCACCACGGCTCCGATGGGGTCACAGCTTGGAAAGAAGAGCCGCTCTATACTGCCTGGTTACAGGACTACAAAGGCGGTTGGGAATGGCAACCCGCTGCACGGTGATTTTGTAGTTTGAGCGAAGCGCGCTGCGCCTTCCCCGTTTGCGCTGATCAGCGGCATTCTCCATCAAGCTATGGCTTGCCAGGAAGATCCTCCCTGCAAAAGTTCCAGAATGGAAAATTTCATCTGCGTGCAATGCGGAACGCAGTTTGCTGAAAGCGCACAGCCGCCACCAAGCTGTCCGATTTGCGCGGATGAACGGCAATTTGTTCGTCACTCCGGCCAGGAATGGACGACGCTTAAGCGGCTGGCGGCTAATCATCACAACCGCTTCGAAGAGGAAGCGCCACGGCTTC
>QHRD01000172.1 GCA_003220005.1 Verrucomicrobiota bacterium
ATTTGGTGGGCGAAGGCACACCAGTCGTAATTGAGGAGTGATTGGACATTCCCCAACGCATACCGTACCCAAGCACCGTCGCCGTTTGTCATCCTGAGCGGAGCGAAGGAGCTCGGGATTTCCGCCGCTCAGCAATAGAAAGAGATCCAAGATGTCTCGCTTCGTTCGACATGACAGCAGGATAGCGCTTGGAATTTCCGGGCGGAAACGCCGGCGATACATCCAAAGGAGACAAGAGAAACGTTGTTTCGCTGTGATCTTAAACGGGTAGTGCAGCTTGCGACGAAAGGAGGCGAGATAGTTTGAAACTTTTACGAGCGATCGTGATTATGGCCATTTTGGCCACTACTTTGAGTTTTGGTGCTTGCGCTCAACACAAGGAGACTGTGACCACAGGTGCGGGAACGACCGCTACGCAAAATAAAGCCCGGCACTCGGCTTGTGATCGATAAAAAAAACTTCAGAAAAGCATTGCGTCCCCCTGATTCCCTAACTAAACAGACCGGAGCAGCTTGCTGCGAAAGGAGGTGAGATAGATTGAAACTATTGAAAACGATCATGGTCGTGGCCGTTATGGTCACTGCTTTGGGATTGGGGGCTTGCGCACAACACAAGGAGGTAGTCACACCACCTCCAGCGCCGAGCGGAAAATAAATCCGGCACCCAATTTTAAACGGGCGGTTTCGCCCAAGAGGCCAGGTCGTGCTACGGCCTGGCCTTTTTCTTTTTTCGCTTGAAGTCCAAAAGCTTTCGCGAGCGGGCGATTCTGACTAGAGTGCACCGATGGAGCTAAAGGGAGAACAGATTTCTCTTGTTCAACTTGCAGCGGTCGCTAGCGAAGGCGAGGCCGTTCGGATTTCTCCTGTCGCGCGGCCGCATATTCTCGCCTCGCGAAAAGCTATCGAACAAATCGTTGAGCGCGATGCGGTCGTTTACGGAGTCAACACCGGTTTCGGCAAGCTCTCCGATGTCCGCATTCCTCACGGCGAATTGCGTCAACTCCAGTTAAACCTTGTCCGCAGCCACGCCTGTGGAATTGGAAACCCGCTGTCCGAGTCCGAGGTGCGCGCAATGATGGTGCTACGCGCGAACGTTCTGGCGCTCGGCTTCAGTGGAATCCGTTTCGAGGTCATCGAGCTGCTTTGTGAGATGCTGAACCGGCGTATCTGTCCTGTCGTTCCAGAAAAGGGCTCGGTCGGCGCGAGCGGCGATCTGGCGCCGTTGGCACATCTGGCTTTGAGTCTTATCGGCGAAGGCGAAGCGTTTTTTGAAAAACAACGCATGACGAGCGCCGAGACATTGCAGCGCGCCCAACTAAAACCCGTGCAACTCGAAGCGAAGGAGGGCCTGGCACTGCTCAACGGCACGCAAGCGATGCACGCCGTCGGCGGACTGGCCCTTCTGCGCGCGAAACGCCTTGCACGGATCGCCGACGTTGCCGGCGCGATGAGTCTCGAAGCGCTCAAAGGCACGCCTGCCGCTTTCGATTCGCGACTGCAGGATGCGCGCCCGCACCCCGGCCAGAAAGCTGTGGCCAAACATCTGTTGTCGCTGATGGAAGGCAGCGAGATTCGCCAGTCGCATCTCGAGAAAGATTCGCGCGTTCAGGATGCATACAGCCTGCGTTGCATGCCGCAGGTGCACGGGGCGGTTCGCGGCGCGCTGGCACATTGCGAAGATGTTTTGCTAATTGAGTCTGCATCCGCGACCGACAATCCGCTTGTGTTCGCGGAAAGTGGTGAAGTGATTTCGGGCGGCAATTTTCATGGCGCACCGCTTGCGCTCGGGTTCGATTACGCTGCAATTGCAATTGCCGATCTCATGGGCATGAGCGAACGCCGGACGGATCGACTGGTGAATCCAGACAAGAACGAAGGGCTGCCGGCGTTTCTAGCGCGAGAGCCAGGCGTGCAATCCGGCTTCATGACTGCGCACGTCGCGGCTGCTTCGCTGCTCAATGAAGCGCGCGTGCTCGCACATCCAGCGAGCGTTGACAACATCACCACTTCCGGCGGGAAGGAAGATCATGTTTCCATGGGAATGACCAGCGCGCTGAAGCTGCGCGCGATTGTCGATCTCGCCGAAAATTTGCTAGCCATCGAATTGCTCGCTGCGGCTGAAGGCTTGGAACATCGCCGACCATTGAAAAGTGGCGTTGGCGTCGAGCACGCGTTCCTTGCTGTGCGGAAAATCGCGCCTCCGCTCACAGAGGATCGTGCGCTCTCAGGCGACATCGCGTCTGTTGCCGAAGCGATTCGCCGGGGCGATTTTGACAGCAAAGACGAAAACTATGAGTGACAGACGAGTCATCCATGCGCCACACGGCAGCGA
>QHRD01000029.1:0-4905 GCA_003220005.1 Verrucomicrobiota bacterium
GAGCCGCGTTTGCTTTTGACTTTGACGGGCACTCTCGCCAGTTAAGTTCTTACGCAACGAGTCCGCGAGGACATGTTGAAGCCCTTCTGTTTTATCGTTCGCCAGCGCCGTCTTTGCCTGCACTCTGCGAACCAGTCTTGCTGCGATAATACCTGCTTCCTCTTCAGTCAGCCGATCCACATCTATACCGCGGTACCAACCCTTGGCGGACAAGAAATCCTTTAGCTCTTCGTCGCGAGACTCTCGTTTTATCTCCGTTGCGTGGTCTTCTTTGAGTTCCGCCGTCACATTGCGTCGCGTTTCAGCATCCGACTCGGGCTTCCATACGACGGCAATCATCGTCCCGGCGCGGTTCAACCATGCTTCGAGCACGCCAGGTTGGCGCTCCAGATCTAAAAGAATTGGCTTCGAAGCGCTGCCACAACCGATCTGCGGAGCGGCCGGACACTGCAACGAAACTTTGAACAAACTGATTCGATCTGCTGTGGTAATCGCTGCGTTTTCGCCGGCGCTCCCTGGAGCAAGGTCCGTTTTGGGATCATTAGTATTCTTGTTGGTAGCCATAGATGCGGAATTATTCGTTTTGTCAGGCAACGATGCGCGATACCCCGTGGAATTTATTGCCACAACCAATTGTTTGGGATTCGTTTTCGCCGGATCGTAATCCACCGTGGCGGTCTTGGTCGCGACGCTGACGTGCGCGGATTTAACACCGTCAACGCGCTTGAGCGCGTGGCGCACCGGAATTTCGCAGGTCACGCAGCTCAGTCCCTCCACGGAAACGACGATGCGATTCAGTCCGTTCGCGAGGTGCGTTTGTGTTTGTGCCACAACCGGCGTGCCCGCGAACACGTAGCGGCTTATGTTCAGACCGGCGAAGCCGAGCACAAGGGCCGTGGTGATGAGCAACGGAGCATTGCGCTTCGTCGCCCTCCCATGGGTTTATGCTCGCAATTACAAATTGTTTTCTCGCGCAGATATTTCGCCCACGCCCAAATGAGCACTGCAATGCCGCCGATGAGGAAAAACCAATGATAACGCCCGACCCATACCGCGCCGCTGCCAACTCCGATTGCCACGAGCAGCAACGGCCCGATGCAACATGCCGATGCAAGAATGGCCGACAAGGTTCCAGCTTGTTTTGCCTTCATGCCGAGACCCTAAACCCTCTAGCCAAGTAGAGGGTCAAACGATTTTTTTAGAAAGATTTCGGCCTATCGGCAATCGTTCGATCAGATCGCAAAACTCACCTGCGCAATGCCGCTCGGAAAGATTTTCCTTGCGCCACGCACTCACCGATTTCGCAAGGGCACGGCGATAGGCGCGCAATTGCGCCAGGCGCGCGTTGATTTCCCGCAAATGCTTTTTGCCAAGCTCGGCCACTTGGCGACACGGTTCGCGACCATGGTCCTTCAAATCTAGGATTTGTTTCGTTTCCTCGAGTGTCATGCCTATCGCCTGCGCCTTTTTGATGAACTGAACCCGACGAATTACCTCAGGCGCGTAGAGCCGATAATTTGTCGCAGAACGCTTCGGCTTCTGCAACAACCCGAGTCGCTCATAATAATGCAACGTTTGGACACCGACTCCGGCGGCCTTGGCAACAGCGCCCGCTTTGAGCGAATCCTGACTATGCATGATCATGACGTGCTTATCTGGGACTATAGCGCTTGTCCGTGGGTCTGCTGCCTTATCATGTTGCGGTGATCGAAAACAATCGTAAGTGCGGATGCAAGACGCGCGACCGCCGCCTTATCGGTGGTGAATTCGTAAAAATTATTGTAGCGACCGGCAATACCGGCCGGTGTTCGCCCATCGCGATTCACAGTTGCGACGCAGCCCAACTTCACCCGGCTTTGCCGAGATTGTCAGCGATTATTTCCCATTACTTCACGCGACGAATTGTTGCAGCGATACTAAACTAGGCCACAGGTTCCGACTGTCAGCAGAAGTAACAACCGCGTTACGTTTCCAGTGCGATGGGCGACCGCGATTCGTGCGATTCTACGGGTACGAAAACAAGCAACGTGACTGCAAATGTTTTCTGGAAGGGATGCCGAGATAAACGCGGCCTTGATCTAATCTCCGATGTGCTCCCGTTCGCCCTTTTCGAGAGTTTTGGGATAGGTTCTAACAAACGAAACTAACGCGGCATTATTATTGGGCAGTCCTTCTCCAAGGCGCAGTGCTGGCGCTAGCGTCTCCGGTGGTTCGCGCCCAGGACGCGTCCGGCGGATATGTCTCGAGAAAAGAATACGAAGAGCTCAAGGCGGAGATGCTCGCCATGAAAAGGGAGCTCGCCAGCCTGAAAAAAGCAAAGCGCGCCGAATCAAATCAGGAAAATCCAAAAAGCCAGGCCGACGACGACATGCACAAGGAAGTCGCGACGCCTGCGGCGCCACCGCAGGAACCAACGCTTGGGACGACGAACTTCCACATTGCCGGCTACGGCGTGGGCATGTTCGAGGCGCGCAACGGGAGCGACTCCACCTTCTCGGCCACGTTCAATCCGATCTTCCTCTGGGAATTGAGTCCGAAGCTTTTATTCGAGGGCCATCTGCACATCGAGGGCAGTGGCAGCAACACTCATGTCGAGCTCGAGTACGCGCAGCTCACCTACCTGCTCACCGACTACATCGCCCTGGGCGCTGGAGAATTTCTCGCCCCGAGCAATATTTTTGTCGAACGCTTCGAGCCGGCCTGGATCAACAAACTGCCCGACGATCCCCTGGCTGTTTACGACGGCGGCATTCTGCCGGTAAGATCGATCGGTTTCCAAGTGCGTGGAGGAATTCCCATCGGTCCGACGCGCGTGAATTACGCCTTTTATGTTTCCAACGGGCCGAGCCTTAACGCCTTCGATCCTCACACTGCCGGCACGCTCGATTTTAACAGCTACACGGATAATAACGATGACAAGGCGATTGGCGGCAGAGTTGGTTTTCTCCCAATCCCAGGAGTCGAGGTCGGTTATGGTTTTGAAACGTCGAAGCCGGGCTTCCAAGGAACCAGCTTCGCTGACCTTCGTGCGTTAGTTCAATCCGTTGATCTGGAGATTACTCGCGATTCCGATCTGCTGAAAGGCCGCATCAATCTGTTCGCGCAGTACGCGTGGAGCAAAGTCGATCACGCAGTCTATGACCCCGATGGTTCACTGGGGTTTGGCCCGCTCCCGTTCACGGCCAAACGCGATGGTGGTTATGCGGAGATCGCGTACCGCCCCACCAGCGTGGATGTAGATTTTGTCAGGAATCTCGAACTGATTTTCCGCTGGGATCATCTGAGCCGTGCTCCAAGCGGCCTCGGTGATCCGGAGGAAACCCGTTGGACTCTTGGGCTGGATTATTGGCTTAGCCCCAGCACTGTAGTGAAAGCCGCGTATGAGTGGGACCAGCCGCATGGCGAGCGGAATAGAAACGCCCTGCTTCTCCAGGTAGTGGCCGGTTTCTGAACGAAGGAAATCATTGATCGACCAGCTCATTTTGCAGATATCGAGAAGCTTTGCTCGCCTTTGCCGCGTGGACCGTCGTAGGAAATTCTCGCGTTCCAATTGCCGGCCATGTCGGCTTTGACTTTGGTGCGGTATTGGCCGGTTGTTTCGGTTTTTTGCGCCGGTCCGCCGCCATGCATCATCATGCCTGGCATATTCATGTCGATCGTGAAATTAACGTCGCCAACATCGACAAGTTGACCATCGGAGTCGCGAAACTCGATCAGGACATTGTTGTCGCCTTTTTGAAGCTGACCTGCGCGAGCAATCAGCTTTACCGTGAGATCGTTCACGGTCTGGGTGGCAAAAGGCGAATTAGCAATTTTTCTCGCAGAGGCTTTGTGCCAGACGAAACTCGCGCCGTAAATCAGCCCAATCGCGATGAGGGTGGTGGCGATGATTCTTGGCAAGTGATGCCGGACGCGGTGAGATGGTACCAGCGTCGGCGGCACAATTGGCGAAGGCTCTTCTTCAGTCCTATCCGGCAGTTCGCGTCGCCGCCAGATGACGTAGATCACGGGGTAAATGAGCAACTCCAGGATTGCGGAGGTGACAACGCCGCCGATCATCGGCGCGGCGATGCGCTTCATGACGTCGGCGCCAGCTTGCATAACGGGCGACCACATGATCGGCAACAAGCCGAACAGAATCGCGCACACGGTCATGATTTTCGGCCTCACGCGACCCACCGCGCCCTCCATGACGGCGTCGTGCAAGTCGCGCGTGTTGTTCATCCGATCTTCACCACGGAATTTTTCCCACGCGTGATCGAGGTAGAGGAGCATGACGACACCTGTCTCGGCGTCGAGTCCAGCAAGCGCGATGAGTCCAACCCAAACGGCGACGCTCATGTTATAGCCGAGGATGTAAAGAAACCAGAAAGCGCCGATCAACGAGAACGGCACGGCGAGTAACACGATTACAGTTTTCATCAACGATTTCGTGTTCATGTAGAGCAGCACGAAAATGATCAGCAGCGTTAAGGGGATCACGATCTTGAGCCGCTCCTTGGCCGCTTGCAGATATTGGAATTGGCCTGCCCACGAAATGTAATAGCCTGGCGGATACTGAATGCGCTGGCTCAGTTGTTGCGATGCCTTGCGCACATAGCCATCGATGTCGGTTGTTGTGATGTCCACAAAAACAAACCCGACCAATTTTCCATTCTCACTGCGCACGGAGGGAGGACCGGTCTTGTAGCGAATGTCAGCGAGCAGGTCGATCGGTACCTGCGCTCCGGTGGGCGTGGCGACAAGCACGCGTTTAAGTGCGTCGATGTCCTGACGGAAATCGCGGGCATAACGCGCGTTGACCGGGTAACGCTCGCGCCCCTCAACGGTGGTCGTAATGTTTTTGCCGCCGATGGCTGACTCGACGATATCATTCACGTCGCCAACTTTTAAACCGTACCGCGC
>QHRD01000029.1:4979-7094 GCA_003220005.1 Verrucomicrobiota bacterium
CCGAGCACGCTGCGGAACCCGGTGGTGAGCATTTCGGTGCGCGTCTGGATCGGCATCCAGAAAATGTTCGCCATGCCGGGCGTCTTGATATTGGCGTTCAGCTCCGCGAGCAGCCTGTCCCAGGTCATTCCTTTTCGCCACTGATCGGGCGTCTTAAGCGTGACAACGGTTTCAAACATCGACAGCGGCGCGGGATCGGTTGGTGTATCTGCCTGGCCTGCTTTTCCGAATACGGTCACCGCTTCCGGAATTTTTTTGAGCTGGCGATCTTGGATCTGCAAAATTTTCGCGGCCTCGGCAATCGACATTCCCGGAATTGCCGTCGGCATGTAAAGCAGAGTGCCTTCGTTGAGCGGCGGCATGAATTCGCTGCCAAGTTTCTTGAACGGAAAGATCGTGAGCGCGAGAAGGAGCGCGGCACAGCCGAGCGTAAACATGCGATAGCGCAGCACGAAATTCGCGACCGGTTGATACGCCCAGATCAAGAATCGATTCACCGGATTTTTGATCTCGGGTGTGATTTTGCCGCGGATCAAGAGCACCATCAGCACGGGAACCAGTGTCACCCCAAGAAATGCGGCGAAGAACATCGAAAAGGTTTTTGTGAAAGCGAGCGGCTTAAAGAGACGGCCTTCCTGCGCGGTGAGCGAGAACACTGGAATGAAGCTGACCGTGATGACCAGCAGCGCGAAGAAGAGCGAGCGACCCACGCTTTTGGCCGCGACGATGATCACCCCCGCGCGCTCGCCCGCGCTCGGCTCGCGCTTGTGTTCATCGCGGAACTGTTCGAGCGCCTTGTGCGCGTTCTCGATCATGATGATCGCTGAATCGACCATCGCGCCGATGGCAATCGCGATGCCGCCAAGCGACATGATGTTCGAGGTCAGATTCATCCACCACATCGGGATGAACGCAAGGATGATCGCGACGGGCAGCGTGATGATCGCCACCAGCGAGGAACGCACGTGCCAGAGAAAAACGACGCAGACGAGCGCGACCACGATGCTTTCTTCAATCAGCTTTTCGCGCAGCGTCGCGATGGCGCGCCGGATCAACTCACTGCGGTCGTAAGTCGGCACAATGCGCACACCGGCTGGCAGAGACGATTTGATCTCGTCGATTTTCTTTTTGACACCATCAATGACATTGAGCGCGTTCTCGCCGTAACGCATCACGACGATCCCGCCAACGGTCTCGCCTTTGCCGTCCAGTTCCGCGATCCCGCGCCGGATATCGCCGCCGAGATGCACGGCGCCCACGTTCTTCACGTAAACCGGCGTGCCTTTATCCACTTTCAGCACAATATTTTCGATATCGGCAACGCTTTTGATGTAGCCGCGGCCACGAACGAAATACTCCGTGGTCGCGATCTCGAAAGTCTTGCCGCCTACGTCGGCGTTGCTCGCTTTGATCGCGCTGACGACGTCGCTGAGCGGGATATTGTAGGCGACGAGAGCGTTTGGATCGAGATCGACCTGGTATTGCTTTACGAAGCCACCGACCGGCGCGACTTCCGAGACGCCTTTCACAGAGGCAAGCGCGTAGCGCAAATTCCAATCCTGAATTGAGCGCAGCGCCGCCAGATCATGTTTTCCGCTGTCGTCAACGAGTGCGTATTCATATACCCATCCGACGCCCGTGGCGTCGGGACCAATGACCGGGTTTACACCCTCCGGCAGCGAGCCGCGCACCGAATTCAAATATTCAATGACGCGCGATCGCGCCCAATAAATGTCAGTACCATCCTCGAAGATGACGTAAACGAACGATTTACCGAACATCGATTCTCCGCGCACGAACTTTACTTTGGGCGCGGCGATGAAGACCGTGGAAATTGGATAAGTGATTTGGTCCTCGACCAGATCGGGCGAACGTCCCTCCCAATCCGTGCAAACAATCACCTGCACGTCACTGAGATCTGGAATGGCGTCGAGCGGCGTGTGGATCAGTCCATAAATGCCGGCCGCGACGCCAAAGATGGCGAAAATGAAGACGAGAAATTTGTTCCGCGCACTCGCCTCGATCAGTCGCTCGATCACGATTGCCTCCACTTATTGCTGCTCAAAATCTTTGACCGCTCCCTGAATTTTTGATTCGGCGTCGATCAGAAAATTC
>QHRD01000030.1 GCA_003220005.1 Verrucomicrobiota bacterium
GCGCCGGGTTCATGAAAAAATTCGGCGGCGAAATCGTCGGTGCGTGCTCCGAAACTGGAACCAAGTTTTACTTCAAGGACGGCTATCGCTCGCAAACCGATCACGCGTATCAGGTCACACGCGGTGATTTTGATAAGGTTCTATTGGATCATGCCGCCGAGTGCGGCGCGGAAATCCGCGAAGAGACGTCAGTTGATCAAGTGGATTTCCTGGAAGAAAACGTCGAGCTAAGGATTAAGTCCAACGGTTCGTCTCATTCAATCCGGGCGCGCTATATTATCGACGCAAGCGGGCGCACCTCGGTTCTCGGCAGGCAATTCAGAATTAAAAAGACCTACGATCATCTTCAGAAGCTATCGATCTTCGCGCATTATGACGGTGTGTGGCGCGCAGAAGGAATCGACGGCACGCTTACGGTTTTGATTCGTGCCATCGACCGCTGGTTCTGGTTGATCCCGCTCACGGCTGAGCGCACCAGCGTTGGAGTAGTCCTCGACAGCGAAATCTTTCGCAGGTCAAAACTCAACGCGGGAGAATTTCTTGATCAAGCACTCGCCGAACAACCATTCATTGCCAAACGGATGACGAACGCGCGACGCGTCTCGCAAGTTTATGTAGAAGCCGACTTCTCCTATCGCAGCGCGCGACTGCATGGCGACCGGTGGTTGCTTGCAGGCGATGCCGCCGGTTTTATCGATCCAATTTTTAGTAGCGGCGTTTTCCTCGCCGTTTACAGCGGCGAACTTGCCGCCGATGCGCTCAACGAAGTTCTTGATCATCCGCACAAGGTGAAACGGTTGTTCCCGCAGTACGAGCGGGCGGTGAACCGCGCGATGGATGTTTACCTTAGATTCGTGAACGCTTGGTACACGAAAGAGTTCATCGAAGTTTTTCTCGCGCCGCGCAGTGTGCTCGGGCTTGCGCCCGCAGTGAACGCAGTGCTTGGCGGAAATGTCGGCAACAGCTTTCCAATTCGCTGGCGGATGTGGGTATTTTATTTTCTGGTTTGGCTTCAACGCCATCATCCGATCTCACCGCGACTCACGCTCGTGCCAAAGAAAGATGAAGCGCCTCTCTCAGCGCAAACGGCTGGGATCATCTCATGACTCGTATTACGGCCGGCAGGGCCGTGGCTACAGCATTTCAATCGATCCTGGCGATTACCTGTGTTTGCGTAATAAGTTGTGCAACTGTCTCGCGTCATGAATTCTCTGAACCAACTGCCGGGTGGCAGACCAAGACCGGCCAACTCATGTATAGAAATTCCAAAACGACGTTGATTGGCGACGCGCTCGTCCGCTTTTCAAAGACGGGCGATTTTGAATTAACAGTCTCAAAAGGTCCGGGAATAACGCTGCTGTCTCTCCGACAAGACGCCACGTTCGCCAAAATCACCGGCGCCTTCGCGCGGCAAGGCTGGTCTGGACCTGTGACGCAAGCTCCGCCGCAGTTGCGCGGCTGGCTGGCGTTGCGAGATCGATTCTTACATGCGCCTAATCAGAAAACTTTGCGATACACCGCCGGCAACGAGACGTTTGTATTCCGGTTCTGAGCGGCTAAGACTTCGCGCGTAGATCTTGCGGCTTCGGCGAATGGCTTTGGCATCGCCTTTCGCCACGGCGAATCTTCGATCGGAGAAGCCGATCCACCAAGGACGCCAAGCTGGAGCGCGTTTTCCTCAACGCGTTGCACAAAGGAATCTGAAAGGTTCGAGTATTGGCATCTTAGTGTCGATTCGTGTTCAATGATGCGCATCCATGCGCATCAGCGATTTCATCGCCCGAACGATTACGCAGCGCCGCGCACTAATCTGGTGCGGCGTCGCTGTGCTGACCGTCGCGTGCGTTGCAATTCTCGTGCGGTCGTTGCGACTTGATTCTGAGGTCTTCAACGTTTTGCCAGGTAGATTTTCATCGGTGCAAGGACTCAGAATCTACGATCGCGATTTTGAGCAGACGCGGGAGCTGACGTTCGCGCTCCTCTGCAATGCAAATGACGTCGATAAACTGGAGGAGTTCGCGCCGGTATTTGCCGAACGATTACGGCAGCAGCCGTGGTGCGCGCGCGTGCTCGCGGGTTCGCCCATGGCCACGCCCGAAGGCATTCGCGATCTCCAGGCAATCGCAGTTCCGTTACTTCTGAATCTGGAACCGCATGCTTTCGACGAGACGATGTCGATCTTGCAACCGGAGAAAATTCGCGATCGTCTTCAACGCTTGCGTCAACAGATCGAGGCCGGATCGCCCCGGCCGGAGTTCGAGCTTTCGTTCGATCCGCTGGGACTGATCGCGCCGGCGCTTAAGCCTTTTGCAGAAAGCACCGTGATCGAACAGGAACAGCCACTCACATCGCCGGATCGCACCATGCGGATCTTTTTGGTGGTAACGAACCAAAAAACTGTCAGCGCGTTTGAATGCCAGCGTTTAATGCGCCGGGTAAATGAATTTCGCGCGATCGCAGCAGAAGGATGGGATCCCGAATCGCATTCGGGATTGCAAATCCTCGTGACCGGGCGGCCAGCTTTTGTGTCGGAAATCTCGTTGAGCATGCGTTACGACGTCGTAGCAACATTGCTTGGATCGGTCGTGCTGGTGGGCATCATTTTCTTTGCAGGTTTTCGCCGATGGCTGCCGCTCGTGGGCATGGCATTCTGTCTTCTCTTATCCTGTCTGGTCGCACTCACAGCCGGACAGCTACTTTTCGGGCGACTCAGCATGATCAGCGTTGGCTTTTGCGCGATTCTCGTCGGACTCGGTGTAGATTTCGCAATTCTTACCATTGGACGCTACCACCAGGCGCGCGCCGACGGAGAACCGCATCAGCAAGCCATCGCCACTTCAGTGGCAAAACTCGGCCGCGCGATTTTTTTTGGCGCGCTTACCACAGCAGTAGGATTTCTTGCGCTGGTGCTAAGCGGCGCGATGAGCTTTTCTCAACTCGGTGTACTCATTGCGATCGGGATTTTCGTTGCCGGCCTGTTCATGTGCTCGATTTTGTTTCTGTTTGTTCGCGAACGACACGGAGCAGTCCAGCATGATTGGCTCTTTGATGTGGTGAGAAATTATGTGCGGTGGACCGTGTGCCATTGGCTTTTCGCCGGTTCCCCCACTCCGCTTCGAAGCCAGCGCACGTTCACTGGAACCAAAGAACATCCGGGCAAGTCGCGCTCTCGAAGAAATCATGCAAAAAATGCCAGTGCGTTGGGAGCCAGTGCTGGCAATCGTTCACGAGCGGAATCCGCAGGAGTTGCACGATTACTGGCAAAAAATCTCGGCGCATTGGAGGCGGCTCCGCTCAGCGGGCAAAATCAAAAACTTCTCTACGCCCGCAGCGCTTTGTCCGTCCCCAAATTGGATGGAAGCAAATCGACAGCGTTTGAGCGCGATCAATTTGCAAGCGGCGCGCGAAACGCTGGAGCAAACGGTGGATCAGGAAGGATTCAGCCGCGACTCGTTCGAACCGGCATTCACGTTGCTCGATGATTTACAACATGTTGCCGATCAAAACGCGCCGCTGCCAAACTGGCGGACGCAATTGCCGGAATCATCGAGCTGGTGGTTCCTGGTGGACCGCTACTTTGGGCAAGACCCATCGCTCACAACTGGATTCGTCACGACCAATGAACGGGTCGCGACCCAGGCGCAAAGCAAGGAGCTGGGACGCGACCTGCCGGTGCGTGGTATTCCGATGATTCTATCGGGCTGGAGCTACGCGCTCGCCGATCTCCAGCCATGGTCGCATCATCAGCTTCTCATCATCAGCGCGCTTATGGCGATCTTCGACGTATCGTTGCTGGCTCTTTTGTACCGCGACCTTCGTTTGTGGCTAATACAGGTGATCACACTCACCTTCGGAATCGGAGCAATGATCGCTTCGATGAAACTGCTGCAGGTCCATCTCAATCTGCTCAATGTGCTCTCATTCCGCCTGGTACTGGCCATCGGCGTCGATTACGGAATATACGTTGTGCTGGTTTGGCAAAAGACACGTGAAATCGAGCACGATGTTGCCGGCGTGCTGAAGCCGGTTCTACTCGCGGGTTTGACCGCGGTAAGCGGTTTCGGCTCGCTCGCTCTCGCGCGCAACCCGGCACTCACCGGTCTTGGCATCGCGTGCGCGATCGGAATTTTTTGGAGTCTCGTCGCGACGATTTTTTTCACTCTCCCAGCAATGGCTGCGCTGGACCCCAAAGCTGCTGAGGCAAACGAGCAGAGATCAAAGGAGCATCAGGAACCGATCCAAAAGCGACGCTGAAATCGCGCACCATCAGAAAAGTAACGGCTTTGTTACTTTTTCAATGCGTCCGCGGCTGCAAAGACTTTTCGTCCGATGAAACGGCTGCTAAGCTAGCCATAAATGCGTTGGCGCGGGTTACTTTGGTGTAGCGCGATTCTTCCGTTGCTTCCCGTGGCGCTTCTGGCAAGCGCCACGGTCGAGGGACGCGTGGAACTGCCGAAATCGCATTCGGCGCCGGTGCAAGCCAAACGCTACCAGATCGTCACCAAAGGCGGCGTTCTTTCCACCCAGCCGCCGCTGGCCGTGGTTTATCTCGATGGTACTTTTCCCGAGCCGGATTCGCTGCCGACGAAACAAGTCACGCAAAAAGATTTAACGTTCATTCCAGCGCTCCTGCCGGTGCGGGTCGGAACGAAGGTCGAATTCCCGAGTCTTGATGACACGTATCACAACATTTTTTCGTATTCGCCTGCCAAACGATTTGATCTTGGGCGTTATCGGCCGGACGAGCGACCAGTCCCGTCGCAAGTTTTCGACAAGCCGGGCCTGGTCACACTCCGGTGCGACATTCACGAACACATGCGCGGGTTGATTCTCGTTTTGAATACTGCGTATTTCGTGATGACAGACACAGCTGGACACTTTCGATTGAGTGGACTTCCAACGGGGCACTACACGCTCAAGGCGTGGATTGACAGCAAGACCACGCGAGAACAGCCGGTTGATTTGAAGAACGGACAAACTTTGCACGTTGATTTCCCATGAATGCGCGGGGCCCGGCGAGAGACAAAGAAGTAGCGAGCTTTCGCACCCGGTTGTTCACGGCTATGATAATTATTGTCGCGGCCGTGACCGTGCTTGGTCTCTCCCTCGCGCAGCGCAAGGTCACGGCGGATGCAGAACGAAATTTGCGGGAGAATTTTCAAGCTGAACTTTCTTCGCTGCACAAACTCGAGGAATTGCGGCACGCGGCACTGGCCGATCGCTGCAATACGCTCGCAGCCAAGTCGCGGATCCACGCGGCCATAGAGGACAATGCAATCGAACTGCTCTATCCGAGCGCAAAAGACGAGTTGCGCGATCTAATGGAAGGCGAAGAACCGCCCCCGGAGCAGGCGGCGCAATCGCTTCACGCCACTTTCTATCGGTTTCTGGATGGCACAGGGACAGTCCTGAACCCGCCAAATCCGAACGAAGTCGGGGCGCTGGATAGGCACGCCGAAGCGCAGCTGTCCTTAAAGAAATTGCCTGAGACGCAGCAAATTGGATACGTCGAGGAAAACGGCCGCGCGGTTGCCGAGGTTCTGGCGGTGCCGATTTTTTCCACCGACACAGGCGATGTCATTTCGGCTCTCGTTGTCGGCTTCAAGCCGTTTCATCCCAAGCCGGCGAAGTCGGGCGCCGAAATGAAAAGCGGCATTTGGGTGAACGACCAATTGCATTTGCCGTCGCTTCCGAAATCCGCAGAAGCATCTTTAAGCAAAAAAATAGCAGATGCGGTCCGCCAGCTGCCGGATCGCGCAGAAAACAATTTTCGTGTCAACGTCGATGGTGCGCCACAGCTCCTTTTTTACAAGCGGCTCAATCCCGGTTCTCTGTTTCCGCCCGCTTACGAAATTTGCGTCTATCCATTGGCCGATTCGATGGCACAACTGCAGCGGCTTCGCTGGCAAATTGGCGGAGCGGGCGCGTTGCTTTTGTTAGGCGGTTTCGTCGCAAGCCATTTAGTCGCGCTGCGGTTTTCAGCGCCAGTCAAAAAGCTGGCGCTGGACTCACAGGAAAACCGCGCACAACGACAACGCGCTGAAGCCGCGCTCGCCTCGACCGCTGAGGAATTGGAACGATCGACACGGTATTCGGCCGATGCCTCACATCAGTTGAAAAGTCCGGTTACCGTTCTTCGTATTGGCATCGAATCATTGCTGGCACGCGAGGATTTCAGACCCGAAGTTTACGAGGAATTGTCCGGTCTACTTCATCAGACACATCGTTTGACCGGCGTAATTGATGATCTGCTTCTTTTGTCGCGCATGGACGCCGGCCATCTTCAAATTGCATCGACACCGGTAAATCTTACCAAGCTCATCGATGAGTGGCTGGACGATCTTGGCGCGCTTCCGGATTCGCCTGATGTGAAGATCGAAAAAGAATTTCCAGCCGGCCTGTTCGTAGCCGGCGAAAGACAATACACGTCGCTCATTGTGCAAAATCTCCTGGAGAACGCGCGAAAGTACAATCGCCCCGGCGGGCGGATCTGGGTCAGCGCGCACGGGAACGCCGCGGACGTGGTGCTGACCATCGGCAATACGGGCCGCATAATTCCACCCGGTGAAAACATCTTCGAACGGTTTCATCACAACTCGACGCCCTCGGCCGCTTCGGGTCACGGAATCGGCTTGAATTTGGCGCGCGAGCTGGCCCGGTTGCATGGCGGCGATTTGCGCCTGGTGCGCTCGGAAAACGATTGGACCGAGTTTGAAGTGCGCTTTTCTGCCGCGGACGGTGTTAATGGAGTTGCATGAAATTGCACGCCTTCAGCCTGTGCCTCTTTGCCTGCACGGCGTGCGCCTTCGAGATCGATGATTTTCTCGATCAACTCGACACGGCCCTCACGATCTCTGCATTTCAAGACAATCTACGAGCACGATTGAGCGGCACCCTCGATTTGGAGATTTATCACTTCGAACAACCTGCGCCGGGTCTGATTGACAGCAAGATCGATACTCTTTTCAACCCGCGGTTGACCCTCTTTCTGGACACACAAATCGGATCGCAGATCTATTTCTTTGCGCATTCACAGCTGGATCGTGGTTTTGATCCGAGCGATCACGGCGCTCAAGTTCGTTTGGATGAATACGCGCTTCGGATTACGCCGTGGGAGGACGGCCGTTTTACGTTTCAGGCCGGCAAGTTCGCCACCGTTGTCGGCAATTGGGTCCAGCGGCACTTGTCTTGGGACAACCCGTTTATCAACGCGCCGTTAGTTTATGAAAATGTCACCGCCATTCGGGACAAATACGCTCCGTATTCACCGGCCGATTTCATTTACGGCCCTTATTACGCTCAAAAGTACGCGTTCAATCCGGTGATTTGGGGACCCAGTTATGCGAATGGCTTTTCTATTTCAGGAAAGCTGGGCCAGTTCGATTACGCGATAGAAATGAAGAATGCGTCTCTCTCGTCGCGACCGGAATCCTGGCTTATTACGGAGAACGGTTTCGAAAATCCGACTTTCAGTTCGCGGGTCGGTTTCCGGCCTAACGAGGCATGGAATTTTGGGTTCTCAGCAAGCGAAGGCCCATATTTCAGGCGCGAAGCCGAGCCCACGTTGCCACCCGGACGCAATATCGATGATTATCGCGAATTTGTTCTTGGGCAGGATGCCAGTTTCGCCTGGCATCATCTGCAAGTGTGGGCCGAATTTTATGAAGCGCGCTTCCAGGTTCCGAATGTTGGCGACGCGGATACATTCGCTTACTACATTGAAGCAAAATATAAGTTTACGCCGCAGGTCTTTGGCGCGGTTCGCTGGAACCAACAGCTTTTCGGCACGATCAATGATGGCTTCGGCCATAATGATCAATGGAGTCCAAATCTCGGCCGAATCGACATCGCCGCGACGTATCGCTTTACGCCTCACGTACAGTTAAAACTTCAGTATGATTATCAGCACGAAACAACAGGCGAAGGTGAGGATAATCACCTGGTTGCAGCCCAATTCACGATAAGGTTTTAAGTTTCCACCGTTCGAAAACCCATGCGTATCCTTGTCGTTGAAGATGATGTCCAGTTGGCAAGGCAAATTGCTTCGGCACTGACCGAGGCCGCGCACGATCCGACGGTCGTTCATGACGGTGAGCGAGCTTTGGATAAGGCAAAACAGAAGCCGTTCGATCTAATCGTGCTGGATGTTATTCTGCCCGGCATCGACGGATTTGACGTTTTGCGGCATCTGCGTTCGGAACACATGGCCAGCCGGGTGCTCATGCTTACAGCTCGAGCCGAGGTGAAGGACCGCGTCACTGGATTGCAACTTGGCGCCGACGATTATTTGCCAAAGCCCTTTGCAATGCGTGAACTAGTGGCTCGCGTCACTGCGCTCGGCCGGCGTTATCCGGAAGAGCCGGTGCTGAACTTTCGAGTTGGTGATCTCACACTGGACCTGGCCACTCACGATGTTCACAGGGGCGCGAAACGAATCGAGCTTTCGCCGCGGGAACTAATGTTGTTGAAGGTGCTAATGCGTGAGCCTGCCCGTGTCTTCACGCGCACCGAGCTGTGCGAACGTGTCTGGGAACACCCGCACGAATACGATACAAAGCTGGTCGAAGTGTTCATCGGCCGGTTGCGAAAAAAGATCGGGGATCCTTCCTTGATTCGCACTGTGCGTCACGTTGGTTATACGATCGACGCCGCTCAACGCCATTGAAATATGACACTGCTCCGTGGCGCGATCGCATAGCCAGCGCTTGGAGCAAGGTAACAACCTCGTTACTTTTGCCGCCTTGCGTGGGGCAACAGTTTGTTTGCAATTGTGCGAATTGTGCGCTGTGATTCCTGATGTCATGAAAACCTTTTCAACACGTATTGCATCAATGGCGGTGATTATCACTGCCTTTCTGGTCTTCTATCCGAGTGCGGCAAGCGCGACCACAGTTACGGTCACGGTCGGCAACAATTGCCTCTGCTTTTCGCCTGACCCGGTAATGATTCAGCCGGGCGATACTGTGCATTGGACCTGGAGCTCGAGTGGTCACAGCAGCACTTCGGGTCCTCCGTGCTCAGCCAATGGAATGTGGGACTCTGGAATTCTTAACCAGGGCGCAACGTTCGATCACACATTCAACTCTGTTGGCTCGTTTCCGTATCACTGCACCCCGCATTGCTCTTTCGGAATGACAGGCACCGTTATTGTATCGAGCCCATCGGCGACACCTACGGCGACGGCAACGCATACGCCAACAGCGACAGCTACAGCCACACATACACCGACAGCCACGCCGGCGGCCACACATACGCCTACAGCTACCGCTACAGCTACGCATACGCCAACAGCCACATCGACGCCTACGGCCACATCGACGCCCACGGCCACACCGACGCCATGCACGGGAAGATGTTCACCGACGCCGAGGCCACGTCCGACTCCCCCGCGTCCCACGCCAGGCGCGGCTATAGCTGCTGTAGCTGACTTTAAGGGCGACGGCCACCCGGCATTGGTGATCCGTAATGCTGGCACGCGGCAAACAGCGATTTGGTACCTGAATAACAACGTATTGACCGGCGTCGCACCCGGCCCGACTCTTGCGGCTAGCTGGACGGTGAGAGGTCTGCTGGATTTTAGTCACGACAGCTATCCTGATTACGTAGTGTTCAACCCTGTTACGAACGAAACGGCAATCTGGTATCTGTCAGGGTTGACGTCTATCAGCAGCACTTCCGGGCCGACGGTTCCGAGTGGCTGGGCGTTGGCAGCCACAGCCGACTTTAGCAGGGATGGGAACGCGGCCTATGTGCTTTACGAAGCCAGCACGCGGCAAACAGAAATTTGGTTTCTAAATAACAACGTTTTCGTAGGTGGCTCGGCCGCACCGACTCTGCCAGCAGACTGGAGCTTGGTGGGAATAGCCGATTTTAATGGTGATGGCCACTCAGATTATGCCCTGCTCAATTCCACTACCGGCCAGACAGCCATCTGGTATTTATCCGGGGCAACGCTCATCGGCGCCGCGTATGGGCCAACCGTTCCTGCTGGTTGGACGTTCGTGGCGACAGCCGACTTTAACGGAGACCTGAAGCCAGACTACCTGCTTTACAATAGTGCGAGACGGCAAACAGCTATCTGGTATATGAACAACCACGTTTTCGTGAACGCTGCATTTGGCCCGACTCTTCCGGCCGGCTGGAGCCTGGTCGGAGAATAAGCATGCTTCAGGCGGCATTATCAAAACGAGATTTAGCAGCGCCGCATTGAGAAGCTTCGCCATACTCATTTCGGTCCTCGCGTGAAACAGCTGGCCATTCTCACGGTCTTGCTTGGCTCAGCGCTCATCGCTCTGAGTATAGGAGAACCGGAATCGAAAGAGAAGTGGGTCGCCCCTGCCGCAGAGGCAGGGAAAAAAAATCCGGTTGCTGCCAACGAATCTTCACTCGCGGCCGGGCAAAAAGTCTACCTGCAACGCTGCGCAGGCTGTCACGGAAAGACAGGAAAGGGCGATGGGCCAGATGCGGCCGATCTGGGCATTCACCCTGCCAAACTCTCTGACGCGGCGGTGCAGCAACAAACAGATGGCGAGCTCTTTTGGAAAATTACGGTCGGCAAGAAGCCGATGCCGAATTATCGCACTCGGCTTTCGCCTACCGATCGCTGGAACGCAATTAACTATCTTCGAACCCTCGCCAGAAAGTAATCTAAGCGAGACGGAATTATATACTTGACACTGCCCAATAAACTCAGGGTTTACTTGCGTTAGTTATATTTTCCACAAATGAGAAAGATCCGGCGTTATTCTTTGGCAGCGATTATTCAAATTATAGTCCTCATAATGGCGTCTTCGCCCACTCGCGCCGAGGACCCGACAACAGACGGATACGTCACAAGAAAAGAATACGACGAGCTTAAAGCCCAGCTGCTGGCGATGAAGAAAGAACTGGACACTCTCAAGAAAGAAAGAGAAGCCGGTCCCAAGCAAGAACACACCGAACGCCAAGTCGTTGTGGGACCGCATGAGGTCGCTCCGTCCCAAGGTGAAGCCGTCGCAGACACGCACAAGCAAGTCGCCACGGAAGCCCCGCCGCCCGTCGTCGAAGCGGAAGGATCACTGCTGGGAACAACGAAATTCTTACTCGCTGGTTGGGCCGAGGCTATGTATGAGCAGCGTAACGGCAGTGCGTCCACGTTTTCCGCTTCTCTTAATCCCATCTTCCTTTGGGAATTGACGCCTAAAATCTTATTCGACGGCCGGCTCGAGATCGAGCCCAGCGGTAGCGGCACCAATGTGAATCTCGTGAATGCCCAGATCTCGTATCTTTTCAATGATTACATAGCCTTCGGTGTTGGAGAATTTTTTAGTCCGAGTAATGTTTTTGTTGAACGCTTCGAGCCGCAATGGATCAACAAACTGCCTGATCGCCCGATCGGCGTTTACCAAGGCGTCCTGCCAAACATATCTGTCGGCGCCCAGGTGCGTGGAGGATTTCCGATCGGTCCGA
The DNA here is from genome assembly GCA_003220005.1 of Verrucomicrobiota bacterium. Classification (GTDB taxonomy): domain Bacteria; phylum Verrucomicrobiota; class Verrucomicrobiia; order Chthoniobacterales; family UBA10450; genus Udaeobacter. Next base: position 11,449 of record QHRD01000030.1, read on the forward strand.
CTCGCGTTGATTACGCCTTTTACGTTTCCAACGGCCCTACTCTCAGCACCTTCAATGCTCGCACCGCGGGCGAGCTGGATTTCAGTAGCTACACGGATAACAACGACGACAAGGCAATTGGCGGCAGAGTTGGTTTTCTGCCAATTCCGGGAGTCGAGGTCGGTTATGGCTTCGAGACATCCAGGCCGGGCTTTCAGGGAACCGCCTTCGCTGATCTTCGTGCTTTAGTTCAGTCTGTTGATCTGGAGGTTACCCGCAATTCCGATCTGCTGAAAGGCCGCGTTAATCTGTTCGCGCAGTACGCGTGGAGTAGAGTGGATCATGCGGTCTATGATCCCGATGGTTCACTGGGATTTGGTCCGCTTCCGTTAACGGCCAAGCGCGATGGTGGCTACGCGGCGATCGCATATCGGCCCACCCAACTCGACATCGATCTCCTAAGGAACTTTGAAATGGTCTTCCGTTGGGACCACCTAAGCGCCGAACCGAGTGGGCTCGGAGATCCTTCGGAAACCCGTTGGACTATCGGGCTGGATTACTGGCTTAGCCCCAGCACCGTAATCAAAGCCGCGTACGAATGGGATAAGCCGAACGGTGAGCGCAACAGGAACGCCCTGTTTTTTCAGACAGCCATGGGTTTCTGAGCAAGAAGTATATGATTAGAATGCTGAATCGCGGTCTCCTCGCAGCCTTGCTTCTGCTCTTCATTAGCACGAGTGTGAACCTGTTTGCGGGCCCTAAAGCAAAACAGAAAACGGCGGCCGACTCGGGCAGTGCGGCCTCGAGCGATACCTATATGGGTCTTACCGGCGAAGAACTTTGGTCTAACAATTGTCTGCGCTGCCATAATATTCGACCGGGGACAATGTATGGCAACGCGCAGTGGGATGTGATCGTTCATCACATGCGTCTGCGCGCCAACATTACCGGCCAGGAACAGCGCGCTATCGTTGAGTTTCTGAAGTCTTCAAAGTAAGGGTGCGTCGTTCGGGGCGAACGACATTACTGTAGAAGGCGCCACCTCATACCGTTTGCTACGGTGACTATACAATTCTCCAGTCGCCCTAGAGCTCGAGCTTTGGAACATCGATACGGCGCAGGTAGCGAGGAGCACTTGTTAGGTTAAATCACGAGGCTTTCCTCGCACCCAGGCAGGTAACAAGCGTGTAACTTTTTCCATGCAGCGCGCAATGCGAATTGCTGCGATTCTACGGACATGAAAACAATTAATGAAACTACAGCAAATGATTCTAACAACAGCGAGAATCGTCCTTTAGAGGACAGCTTGGCCAAAAGAATCAAACGTCGAAGGAATTATCTCAGTCGCCGTTCTTTTCTACGAAAATCACTCGTAGCGGGAGCGGGAACGCTCGGCGTAGGACTACTCGGTCGCAGTGCCCTCGCGCAAGGCGGACGCGCCCGTTTATTGCCGGGAGACGCAGCTCTGCTTCGGTTCCCAGCGGCACTGGAAACGCTCGAGGCGGATTTTTGGATCCAGTACAACGAACTGGGCGGTATCCCGGACCCCGAGGTCCCAGGCGGCACTGGCAATCCAGACTACACCGAGGCGCTCGCGCAGTTGGATGAAGATATGGATCAGTACATCCACGATAACACGGACGATGAGATCACTCATTACCAATTCCTAAACGCGTACCTGGTCTCCAAGGGAGCGGCTCCTGCAAATCTAGATCCGTTTCGCACTCTGATGGGCAGCACTGCCACCGGAGTTAACCCAGCTCTGATTGGGCACCGCTTGACGAATCTGACTCAACTCACGGTTGATACGAGCTGGTGGACGCGCTACCGCGACGACAGTCATAACCCGGACCTTGACCCAACCCACGTCTTTCCGCAGGCTGTTCCGACCTTGGCCGTTAACCAGCACACGGCAATTCCCAGGACGGACGCGGACACATCGGATCCCAACTTCCTACAGGCGATCGCGAACACAGCGGGTTTCCATATGCCAACCATCGAACAAGGTGGCAACAGCCTGTACCCCTCACTGGCACAGAGGGCGACAAATGCGGAAGTCCTACGAATCCTGCTCAGCATAGGCCCCACCGAGACCATGCATTTTCAAACATGGTCGGACAAGGCTGGGAATGCACCTCCTTTAACGGCCGTCGATCCGGTGACCGGCGTATCGGTAACGTTTCCTGATCTGGATGTGGACGACGAGCTTCTTAAAAAGAACCTGATCATGCCAGAGCCGTGTCCGTTCCTGGATCGAAGCCTGCCAATTGTTTCGATCATTCGACCGACCCAGACCCAAGGCGCTGCAATGGGTGCGCTCACCTTTCTGACAAACATGGGACTCTTCATCGGCCAATCGTCAGCGTTCTTTGCGTATATGACGCAACTGGCGCAAGCGGCAGATAACGCCAGGCGTCGCGTGGCTGACTGATCCAATCTTGGAGTGATGCGCATGCATTTGTGGGCAGTACAACTGACACAGTGATCAGATGACAAACAGAGTAGTCCCGGAAAGTAACAACATCGTTACTTTTCCAATGCACTTGCCGGGGCTGATCGCCGCGATCTCCCAACGGAAAAAACAATCATCAAACCTATGAAAACAACTCATGCTTACATAAGATTTGCTCTGCCGCTGTTGGCAGCAGCAATTCTAACAGCCACGTCTGGGCGCGCAGACACCTATTCGTGGACAAACTTCCAATCCGACATCGCTGGCGTCGCGCAACACACTGATCCACACCTCGTTAATCCGTGGGGAATGGCTGCGGGGTCAAGCGGCACTATTTGGGTCAGCGACAACGGCACTGGCGTTTCAACACTGTACAACCAGGATGGCACAGCCAATTCCCTGGTGGTTGCAATCCCACCCTCCGCGAGCAACACTGATGGGGCCAATCCCACCGGCACAGTGTTTAACGACACCGGGTTCTTCCCAGTCAGCAGGAATGGAACTTCGGCATCCGCGTTGTTCATTTTTGTCAGTGAAGACGGTTCCATCTCGGGTTGGAACCCGACGCTGTCTCAGACGCGCGCCTTCAAAGCCGTCGATAACGGTAGCCAGGGAGCTGTTTACAAAGGTGTGACGCTCGGCGTCGCCAATGGTAACAATTTTCTCTACGTAACAAACTTTCATAGCGGGAGAGTCGAGACTTACGATCAGAATTTTCACCGCGTGACTCCCAATGGGTTCGTTGACCCGAGTCTTCCCTCTGGGTACGGCCCGTTCGGCATCCGAAATTTCAATAACGAAATTTTTGTGACCTACGCGAAGCAAGATCAAGACAGGCACGATGATGTTGCCTGTCCCGGCTGTGGGCTGATCGATGTTTTTGATACGAGTGGTAACTTCCTTCGGCGGCTGACTCAACAGGGGAATCTCAATGCCCCCTGGGGACTCGCTGAGGTTGATAGCGAACTTTGGGTCGGCAATTTCGGTGACGGCAAGATCAACGTTTATGATCCGACCACCGGCGCTTTCATCGAAACGCTGATGCGCGCAGATGGCACGCCGCTCCAATTTGACGGCTTGTGGGATATGCTCCCGCTTGGCAACGGCACTTACTTCACCGCGGGAATCGCCGACGAATCGCACGGCCTCTTCGGGATCATCACTGAGGACTAAAATTAACGAACGCGATTAATTGGGAGCGCACGCATCCTTGTCTGCCGTTTACGCGGAGTTGTCCCGGCAAGGGCGTGCGCTCGCCATTTTAGGTGAATGTGGCGAGTTGCTGTGACCGGTTACCAATGTTTTGAGAATTAGACTTGGCCGCATACAATCGTGGCATGCGCTTATCCGTATTTGCGGCGCTTGCCTTTCTTACGCTGACATCTCCTGAGAAAGCGGTCGCGCTTTCGGAGGGTGATCTTAAGAATCTTCTCGCCGGGATTCGCCAGAACCGCAGCACGCAGGCCGATTTTCAGGAAGAAAGAGTGATCCGGCTGATGAAGAAGCCGATCCTGAGCTCGGGGAGAATTTGGTTCCAGCCGCCGGACAAATTCCGGCGCGAAGTGAAAGGTAATTCGCCCAGCGTAACTGTGAGCAATGGCCAACAGCTCTGGATTTATTATCCCAATTTCAAATCGGCCGAGCGTTATCCACTAGGCAAAGAATCGCCGCTCGATTCGACGGTAGCCGCGATCAATTCCGCGTTAAACCTGGAGAACATCGAAAACACTTTTCAGGTCACCGCGACAAAGAGCGACAAAGGATATGAGCTGGCGTTGACACCGCGTACGCCTTCGATGAAACGAGCATTTCAAAAGCTTGATCTGCGAATCAACGATAATCTGCGCGTCGAGCGCACCGATATGTTGCTGCCGAGCGGCGATCGAATCGTAACCGCGTATTCAAACCAGACGCGCGCGCCGGTCCCCGCTTCGACCTTCGAGTTCAAGCCGCCGTCGGGGACGGAAGTAACTACGCCGTTGGGACAATGATGAGCAATGACGAAGGTCCCGCCTTCGCCGGGGCTACGGCGCGGCTGGCAAATGACTAATGCCGAAGGAATGTCGAAGCTCGAATGACAAATGATCCGTCCATTGCCGCGCAGTTTTCGGCTTTCGTCATTTGGATTTAATTCGTCATTCGACATTCGGATTTCGACATCCTCAAGATTCATGTTCATGATGGTTCCTTCGTGGCTAAGAAGCGGTTAAAGCTTGATCGTCTCCGTCAGAAATTCATTCTCACTCCAACAGAAAAGCGAGTAGCCGTTTTTGTTGTTGCAGCCTTTTTGCTTGGGCTAGGTACAAAATGTTATCGCGATGCGCATTCCTCCCCTATCCCGGCAGCACAGAAAATGGGGCAAGCAAACTCGATCAGGACGACTAAGGCCAAACGCCCATCGCCTAAGCCAAGTGAAGAGTAACTGATCCGCTTTCGCCAACCAGCCTTCGCGTAAAGCTACGGCGAGTCGAGAGGCTACAGCGGACACGATCCGTGATTGGTGATCAGCGTTTGCACCAGGGCGTGACTTTCTGGTTTACTGATCACTGTTCACGGGTCACACTGTTTTCTCTGAAAGCCCCCCGACTGGCAAGCCATGTTTGCACAGCACACCACTCCCACAGATGATTCCGGCGTGACGGACCATGTTGACGCGTTCGTAAAGCAGATTTGCGAAGTGATCGTTGGAAAGAACCAGGCGGTAAAGCTCGCCGTGGCCTGTCTGCTCGCACGCGGCCACCTGCTGATCGAGGATATCCCGGGCGTAGGCAAGACCACGCTCTCGCAGGCGTTGGCGCGCTCGCTCGCGCTCGCCTTTCAACGCATCCAATTTACCAGCGACCTATTGCCTGCCGACATTCTCGGTAACTCCATCTTTGACCGCGACGAGCAGCAGTTCGTCTTTCATCGTGGTCCGCTTTTCTCACAAGTCGTGCTGATCGACGAGGTAAACCGCGCGACCCCAAAAACACAAAGTGCGCTTTTGGAAGCGATGGAAGAACAGCACATCTCGATTGACGGCGTGACCTACGAGCTGCCCGAGCCGTTCTTTGTCGTCGCAACGCAGAATCCGCAAACTGCCGTGGGCACATTTCCGTTGCCTGAATCGCAGTTGGACCGTTTTCTAATGCGGATCGAGCTGGGTGTACCGGACCGGGCCAGCGAGCGCGCCATGCTTTTAGGGATGGATCGGCGCGAGATGTTGAAGGAGTTGAAGCCGGTTATCAGTCCGCGAACGCTGATCGAGATCCAAGACAACGTGCGAAAGGTGCATGTTTCGGCAGCGCTGCTCGATTATTTGCAAGATTTGCTCGATGCCTCGCGACAACGTCACAGCACGGGTTTGTCGCCGCGCGCGGGTCTGGCCTTGCTACACGCTTCTCAAGCGTGGGCGCTAATGAACGGGCGAGACATGGTGTTGCCCGAGGACATTCAAGCAATCGGCGTAGCAGTGATGGGGCATCGGCTGGGCCACGATATCGAGCAACTCGGTCAAAGCGGCCGCACATTCGCTGATAATCTGCTCCACAGCGTGCCTGTCCCGTGAAAGCAGGAAAATTTCCGCTGCTTTACCCAACCGGAAGTTTCGTGGCGCTGCTGTTTGTGCTCGGAGCGATGTGGTACGCGGCTTCGAGTCAGAATAGCCCGGCTGTTTACCTGCTGTTGTTTGGGCTAACAGCGGTGTTTCTGGTTTCAATTCCGCACACGCTGCTCAATCTGGCAGATGTAACGATAGCGCCGGAATCTGCGAAGCCGGCGTTTGCAGGCGAAGAGGTTTCCCTGCCAGTCGAGATTATGAATTGTTCGCGCACGACGCGTCGCGGAATCGAATTGGTTCTGTCACGATCATGTGGCGAGCGCAAACGCGTCGATTACATTCCAGCCGGCAAAGCCGCTCGTGTGACGCTTCGATTCCCAGCGGCGAAACGTGGCGAACACAGGGTAGGAACATTTCGCCTAACGAGTATTTATCCCCTTGGGTTTGTTCGCGTTTTGAAAAAGTTCGCTTCCTCTCAAACTTACCTGGTATATCCAAAGCCATCGGGCGATCCCCGGCTTCCGGTGCATCGTGCGCATTTACTGCATAGCCGGCCACAAACGGACCTAGGAGAAGGCGATGACTTTGCAGGGGTCCGCGCCTACGTGCCGGGCGAATCGCAACGTCACATCGATTGGAGAGCTGTGGCACGCGGACAGCCGCTCATGACGAAACAATTTGCTGCGGAAGCGGAAGGCTCGGTGAAGCTCGATTTTTCTGCACTGCATTTTCAAGATGTTGAAGAAAGACTGTCGCAACTTGCGCTCTGGGTGATCGAAGCCGAACGCGTGCGACGGCCCTATGGTTTATGTCTGCCAAGCAGAGCCATCGCGCCCGCTGTAGGAGAGGCGCATTTTCATCGATGCCTGCGCGAGTTGAGTTTGTTCCAAGAAGTCGAAAGAGCAAGAGCATGAGTAAGAGCAGGATTACGAAGCGCACGCAGCAGTGGAGAGACACAGCTATTCCACGGCGGCCGCTGCTGTGGCTCGCCGCAGCGCTGCTGTTCACACTTCCTCCGATGTTTGGCATGCTGGCGAGTTGGGTCCCGTTTCTTTTTCTTTTCGCACTGGCAATGAAATTTTGGATGGAGCCAAGAGGTTACCGGCTTCGCTCGTTTGTTTTGAAACTGATTCTCGCGGGCGTAACGGTTGGCGCCATCTTTCTCAGTTACGATACTCTGAAAGGCGTTGAGCCTGGCGTATCGCTTCTCGCGGTCCTGGTCGCGCTCAAGATCCTCGAAGCGCACACCGCGCGCGAGTTTCAAGTGATGGTCATGATGGCGTGGGTGCTTTGCCTTTGCGGCTTTCTCCTTTCGCAGGACTTTGCGATCGCATTTTGTCTCTTCGTCGCATTTGCATTGTTGATTGCCGCGCTGGTTCAGTTTCATCGTGGATCCTCAGAAGACGTTTTCTGGCTGCCGCTGACGACCACTTTCAAACTGCTGGCTCAGGCTGCGCCAGTTGTTGTTTTGTTGTTCCTGCTCTTTCCGCGAATCAATACCGGCTTTTGGCTTCCTGTTGGCGATCCTCACGCGGCGAGGAGCGGTTATCCCGATCGGCTTTCGCCAGGCAGAATCGCGGCGCTTACAGATTCTACAAACATCGCTTTCCGCGCGGAGTTTCCCGACCACAGGACGGGGCCTCCCGGTCCCATGTATTGGCGGGGGCTAGTCATGTGGCATTGTGAAGGCATGGAGTGGCGCGCGCCTTATGGCGCAATGCCGATTTCCGATTCGTCTCGCCCACATCCGGAGAGCGACAAGACAATTCGCCAGCGAATTACGATCGCGCCGCATGGGGCGCGCTGGATGTTTGCTCTGGATCGGCCCTTTGAAGTCACCTCCCGCGCGATACTCGCACGCGGCAATTATCTGTACAGCGTTCAGCCAATTCGAAAAGCGCGCAGCTATGAAGTGTTCTCATCCATCGAACCGATGGAAAAGGAACTCGATCCTTACGAACGCCGGCAAGCGCTTCAGCTACCAGCATCAATTAGTCCAGCGGTGCGTGAGTTGGCGGCATCCCTGGCCGCACACGATTCGCAACCGCGCGCGATCGTGAACAGCGCCCTTCAGTTTTTTCGGACTCACGGATTTCGCTATTCATTGTCACCCGGCGAATACAGCAAGAACGATCTGGAGGAATTTCTCTTTCATCGTCGAACGGGCTTTTGCGAACATTACGCTGCCAGTTTCGCTACTCTGATGCGGCTCGCCCGAATTCCGGCGCGGGTCGTGGTCGGTTATCTGGGCGGCGAATACAACGATTTGGGGGGATTCTTTCTCGTGCGCCAGGCCGACACTCATGCCTGGTGCGAAGTCTGGATTCCAGGGAACGGCTGGACGCGGATCGATCCAACCAGCGTGGTTGCCCCCGGTCGCGTGAGTCAAGATTTCAGCTCGTTTTTGGCCAGTCGCGGTGCTTCCGGGGAAATGGCCACTGGCCGGAGCGCTTTCCTCACGCGATTGGCGCGGTTGGGTCTCGTCAACCAGATTCGGTCCGCGTGGGAAGCCTTCAACTATCAGTGGGATACTCGAGTCCTGGGTTTCGACGCTGACGTCCAGGACGTGTTGCTGACTTCGCTGGGACTGACCAATAGAGGACCTATCTTACTCATCATGCAGGTACTAATTGTCATCGCTGCGGTGCTAGTCATTTATGTTGGCTGGATGCAATTGCGGACGCGCCCTCGCACCGATCGGATTCAGGCCTTGTATGAACGCTTTTGTCAGAAACTTGCCCGCATCGGTGTGGGACGCGATCCATGGGAAGGCCCATCGGATTTCGCAACGCGCGCGGCCCAATCATTGCCTAACGAATCAAAGGACATTCGCCAGGTCACCGAAACGTACATCGCTTTGCGTTATGCGCCGGGACCTGCTGCGGTTAACCTCCGTGAATTCGCAAAGAAAGTGACGGCGTTTAGTGCCAACAGGTAACAAAGGCTCGCCGCATGCACCACGACGATGCATCCTGGCGCGCGCACCGGGCGGAAAATTAAAGATACTTTTCGGGTAGCGGGTGTCGCTCGCTCTCGTGCTGCCAGTAGATCGACACAATCCACCAGCGCTTTCCGTCATTGAAAAGTTGCATGCTGTTGATCCCGCGCATGAACGGCTCCGGGTCGCTCAGGTCGTGACGCGACTCGTATGTACTCCAAACGTGCGCAATCCGGCCAAATTGTTCGACCCGCTGCGCGATTTCTTCCTCATAGAACCCCTTTTTCTCAACGAGCGATTCCACACGCGCGATGTAGCCCTCGACATCGAGCAACTGCGGCGCAAGATCAACGTCGTTCCTTCCTGCTTCGACGGCGGTTGGAATCAGGCGCGCGCCGGAAAGAAACAGTGATCGTTCGCGGTTCCAGTCACGCTTCTTACCGGCGGGTCCTGAGATCACATCGTACGCGGCCGTGATAATCGCATCGATCGACGCGACATCCGATGGATTAGCTTCCGGAATGTTTGATGTTTTAGCTTTGACGTTTGATGTAGATGTCCGGGCCGCTGGTTTAGACATTGGATATTTCCTTTTGTTCTTCAAGCGTCGCAATCCTCAACGACCAACTTTTAACTCCTGCAGCACCTTCATCGCTGCGTTATGACCGGGAATCCCGCTAACAGCGCCGCCGCGTAACGCGCTCGATCCGCAGAGAAACACATTTTCATATTCAGTCTCCACGCCCCAGGTACCGACCTGCTCTCTGCGCTCGGCAAAAGGCCATGTCGGCGCGTTTTGAAAAATGTTCCCACGATACATTCCCAGCGCATCCTCGATGTCGACCGGGCTTTTGCTTTCGATGCAGGGGCGACCATCATGCGCAACGGCAAGACAGCTTTTAATCGGTTCTTCCAGCCATTGATTAATGCTCGCAAGGAATTTCTTCTCCGCTTCCCGCCGCATCGCTCCGTTGTCTTTTACAAATAAGCTCCAGGGCGCATCGAGCCCAAACAGTGTCATGGTATGAAAGCCTTGTTCTCGGAGTTCGGGCGAGAGAACGCTATTGTCGGTAAGCGTGTGGCAATACACCTCGCACGGCGTCTTTTCCGGCAATTGGCCTCCAGAAGCCCGATCATAACTGGCATTCATTTGGTTGTAGCCTTCGTCGCTATGGAAGGTCCCGCAAAACGCCTCCGTCGCCGGACATTTTTTCGCCTTCAACCTGGGCAATCGACGCAAAAGCATGTTTATCTTGAACACGGAGCCTTCGTCGGTGCGATCCGGTCGAAAAAATCTTCCCGTAAACTTTGCCAGGACGTTCCGGCCAAAGTTCACCAATAAAAACCGCGCACCGACTGCGTCCCCTTTGCCATCAACACGAAATTCGACGCTGCGCGTTTTGCCGGTGACGTTCAACGCGCGCACATCGACATTTGTTAGCAGTTCCGCGCCTGCGTTACGCGCTGCACGTTCCAACTCAGACGATACCGCACCCATCCCGCCCACCGGCACCTTCCACTCGCCCGTCTTGTTTCCGATGAGATGATAAAGAAAACAGCGGTTCTGCACGAACGAGGGATCGTGCGGATATGTGAACACGCCAATCTTCGCATCGGTGAAAGCAAGGCCGCGCAGGAGATCGTTTCGCAGATAACGTTCGACCACGCTCCCGAGTGGTTCGTCAACCAAACTGCGCCACGCCTGGCGCGAAATTGCGTCCGCATTGAACCGGCGCCGCATTTCCTCTCTGGAAACGAGCGGCTCAAGCATCGAGTCCCAAACCTGCTCCGCAAATACGCGCGGCAACTTGTAAAACTTTTTCATCGCCTCGAATTCCGCGTCGCTTCCCGTCAGCTCGACAATCGATTTTCGGCTCACGTCCTCCTCAAGATTGCTCAACATCAGGGCGCCATGCTGACCGTGGCTCACGTACGGCGTACACGAAGCAATTGCGCGCGTGCGGAGCTCGAGATTTAGCCCAAGGTCGCGAATGATTTTCTGAGGAAATAAACTGACCAGATACGCATACCGCGACAACCGGGCGTCATAATCTGGGAATAACCTTTGCGAAGTCGTCGCTCCGCCGATGTAATCATTTCTTTCCAGTAACAGCACACTCAACCCGGCGCGCCCGAGATAACTCGCAGCCACCAGCCCGTTGTGACCCGCACCCAGAATAACGACATCATACTTACTCTTAATCGTGCTCGCGCTCATGCTCGTAATCGAAATCAGATAAGGATCAGCAAATGTTCAACTCCGAAAGTATTCGCGAGCAGGGGCTCACGTTCAATGCCCAACGCGCAACGTTGGCTCCAGTTAAAAATGGGACGGCTCGCGCAGCCAATCGGCCTTGAGAAACGAATATTTATATAGAGGGCGGATATTCCGCAGGGAGGCTTATGAGAATGTCATTCTCGCAAAAATGCGTGGTTCTTGTGCTGGCCATCGCGTCCTGTAGAACTAAACAGGTACAAGTCGATTCCGTGGGTAAAGTACGTTCATCCTAATGTAAAAAGGCTGAAAGAGGCACAGGATTTGCTACGCGAAGGGAAGTTGAACGAAGCACAAGCAATTCTGGTAAAAGCGCTCGTCATCGAACCCAAATCGCCTGTGACCCGTGAGTTGCGCGACCTTCTCGGCAACGTTAATACGCAAATCTTTTTCTCGAAAGAACCTTCCCCTTGGAAAATGGAATACAGGGTAAAGCAGGGCGATGCCCTGGCGTCAATCGCGCAAAAGCTCGACTCAAGCCCCGAGGCGATCATGCGTATGAACAACCTCGATTCCACATTGATCCGGCCGGGAGAAAAGCTGGTGGTGCCGCAGCTGAATTTTACAATCACCATTAACGTTCCGGGCAATCGCGTGGTTCTGCACGATAGCCGTGGGTTTTTTACTCAATACCCGATCATCTCCGTGCAGTTGCCGCCGACGCGAAGATCGGAGATTGACACGAAAGTGACGACGAAATCCTTTTGGGAAGACGGCAAACCGGTGCAGGCCGCTGGTGGAATGCAGAATAAAGGCGCGCCGCGAATCGAACTGGGTCATCCCGGCTATGTGCTTTACGGAGTCGGGGAACAAAGGCAGGCGAGCACTTCCGAAATTGCTGTCTCGACGGATGACAACGGGCAAACCACGAACTCTCTCGATGCAAATCGTCCGCCTCAAGGAATTGCCATGATGAAAGAGGATATTGCCGACATCGCTCTTCTCAGTCGCAAGGGAACGCCAGTAACGATCATTCTTAATCAGGACTCGTCACCTTGAGAACGACACGGAAACGCGCTTTGCCGCTCATCATGCGTTCGTAAGCTTCGGCGGCTCGTTCCAGCGGAAAAACTTCATTCATCGAATGCACGCCACCCGAAACGCTGAAGTTCAAGGTATCCTGTGAATCGATCGCGGTGCCGGAGTACCAGCCTTTGACCGAGCGGCAGCCGGTAATGAGTAGAATCGGATTCACGGAAAGCGGGCCGGCCGCGCCGATTACCATCAGCACACCATTCGGCGCAAGCCCGCCGAGCGCCGCCGTCATTGCATCGGCGTTCGTCACGGTTGCGATCACAACTTGCGCGCCACCGAGCTTATTCAGTTCTGCCGCAGGATCGGACGCCTGGCTGTCGATGTAGTGATGTGCGCCGAGTTGCTTCGCGAATGCTCCCTTATCTTTTCCGCGCGCGATCGCCACGGTTTTGAATCCCATCCTGGCTGCGAACTGCACTCCGAGATGTCCCAGCCCTCCAATGCCAAGCACAGCGACAACATCGCCGCCTCGCGCGCCGCTGTTTCTCAGCGCGTTGAAAGTCGTCACGCCCGCGCACATCAGAGGCGCGCCGTCCACTGCAGAGAGCTCGTCAGGCACAAGCGCCAACGCTTCGGCAGGCGCAACCATGTATTCGCCGTAACCGCCGTCGAAAGAGATGCCGGTGGTAAGCAGCGCGACGGTGCACGCAAAGAACTCGCCGCGCCGGCAATGGTCGCAATAACCACAGTTACCGCCGTGCCAACCAACACCGACGCGCTGGCCACGTTTCCATGGCTGCACTCCCTCGCCTACAGCATCCACAACGCCGATCACCTCGTGCCCAGGCACGCGCGGATATTGAATACCTGGCCAGAGTCCTTCCTTGATTAATGAATCGCTGTGACAGACGCCACACGCATCCACTTTGACTCGAACCCATCCCGGCTGCGGCTCGGGAATATCTCGTTCAACCAACTCTAACGGTCCGCCCGCACCCGGGACCTGCACAACGCGCATGGTTTTAGCCATACATTTTCAATCGCCTGTCCCTGCAAAAAGACAAGGCCAGTAACAACCGGCCTAGCGATCCTGTAGCGGCGGTCTATGCCAGCCGAATCCCTCATGCAAATCGATTACGAGCAAGAGCATGAGCACAACATGAAAACAGCGCGATTGCTGGATGGCTCGCGTGTCCCCGTGTTGGGTCAGGGCACCTGGACCATGGGCGAAAAGAATAGTGCGCATGCGTCTGAAGTCGCCGCGTTACGTTTGGGAATCGATCTCGGCATGACCCTGATCGATACCGCGGAGATGTACGGCGACGGCGCCGCTGAAAAAGTGGTGGGCGATGCAATTAACGGTCAGCGCGACCGCGTGTTTATCGTCACCAAAGCGTATCCGCACAACGCGTCGCGCACGGAATTGCCAAAAGCGTGCGAACGCAGTCTCCGGCGTCTCCGGAT
>QHRD01000173.1 GCA_003220005.1 Verrucomicrobiota bacterium
AAGGAGCAACTGTAACTTTGGGTGACGAAACGCAGAAAAGTCCGGCAACATTTAATAACGTGAAAGTTGGGAAGCTGCCGCTGAAAGTAACGCTGGAGAACTTCGAGCCCGTCGAGCAGCAGATCGAAGTCAAAGAAGGCGAAATTGCGAATCCGGGCGTGATTAAACTAACCCGAAGTACCGGGTCAGCGCAGATCGATTCGAATCCACAAGGAATCGACTTTGATTTGGAGGACGCGGACGGGAAGCATCATATCGGAAAAACACCGCAAACCTTAGCGGATCTGACAGCGGGGCCGGGAAAGATCACCTTTAAACCTGAAAAATCGGAAACTCATACTGAATGGGTTGCGATAGTGGCGCATCAGAATTCGCCGTTTAGCTGGAAAGCTCCGGCCGAGGTATCCGCCGAGGTCGCAGTCGCCTCGCCAAGGCCGACGGCAGTTGCTGAGAGGAGCCCCAAACCTTCCGCTACGCCACGATCAATCAAATCTTTCGTCGGGACTTGGAAAGGTCCTTTGCGAGGCAAATGCGCAGATGGTTCGGGGAACACACTAGCATACGCTATCCGAATAGATTCGGGCGGAGGCGTAACACAGAGCAACGATCAGGATCCTTCACATACCAATCTTCATTCAAAAGCCAAGCTGTCAGGAAATGAGCTGGTTTTTTCTGATCAGCAAACCTCAGGTACAGGTGGGCAGGGTCAATGGATCCAGAACTGGACTCTCACTTTGCGACCGGATGGGCGATCGGTCTCGGCTTATTACCATACAAAATACGTGCGCGGCCCGTTTAAAGGGGGGAAATGCTCTTATAGCGGCAGCATGCACAAGGATTAGAAAGAGTAGGGAGTTTCCCAACAACGCTTCGCCATTCGCCGCCAGGTCGTATTCTTCTAGTCCTTGTTGCTCCTTAAAGACAATTAGGTGGAGTGTGACGGAACACGTTTCTTCATATCTGGCGTCGGAAAAGCTGGAAGGAGAATATGTGAATTTGGGGGAAACGCGCTACGTAACGACGTGTTCTTTTAGGTCGGCAGCTTTAATGACCAAATTCTCGGCTTCGGTTGCACAACGTTGAACGACGTTTCGAAGTTCGCGCGCATTGCCCGGCCATTGATGGGTCGATAACACGGCCGCGGCGTCTTTGGCGAAGCGGAGTTCGGCTAACCCGTTTTCGAGACAAAAGCTTTCCAGAAAATGCAACGCGATCATCGGAATATCTTCAGCATGCTCGCGCAACGGCGGGACGGTGACCGTCAACACATTCAATCGGTAAAAAAGATCTTCCCGGAACCGGCCTTGCTGAACCATCTTTGCCAAATCGCGGTGCGTGGATGCAATGATCCGCACATCGACCTTAGTACTACCCTCCTGACCGATTCGTTCGATCTCGCCATTTTCCAATGCGCGTAAGACTTTGGATTGTACGACCAGCGGCATTTCGCCGATTTCATCGAGGAACAACGTTCCGCCGTTCGCTTGCGCGAATTTTCCTTCGTAGCTCGACTTTGCATCGGTAAACGCGCCTTTGGCATGACCGAAGAGCTCGCTCTCGATCAATCCTTCCGGCACAGCGGCGCAGTTCACTTTCACAAACGGCCGGTCTGCGCGCGGGCTGTGCTGATGAATGAAATTCGCCACGAGTTCTTTGCCGCTGCCGGTTTCGCCGCTGATTAACACCGTCGCGTTAGTCGTCGCGACCTTGCGCAGCCGATCCCGCAGCTTGTTCATGACGTCGCTGTTGCCGAGCAAAGTGGGTGCGTGCGTTTGTTGTTTAAGAGTCGCGTTCTCCTGTTTTAAATCTTCCAGCTGCTGGGCTTTGCCTTGGCCTCGCACCCAGAGCTGGCAGATCGCCTGAAGAAGAACGCGATCTTCATTGGTAAAATCTTCCCATTCAGTCGGGCGCGTGATTACGACAAACGCATTGTTTTCCTTTCGATGTTGCGAAGGGCTCAGCGGGCCGACCAGATAATTGAATTGCCCGGCGCGTTGTTGATGTCGTCCCATGTCTTTGCCGCAGAAGACGATTGCCTCAGACGCTGCCTGACATCTTTTGGCCAGAAACGGCGCAAGCTTGATGGCGCGCTGCTTTTCATTGGCGGCGACAGCGCACTGCAATTCGAGCGATTCGCTGTAGAGCTGCACTTCGGACGCGCGAAAACCTTCGAGCAAAAGCTCCAGTAAACGCGGAAGTTTCTCAGGCTTCGCCACGTCCTCGGTAATCCAATAGCAGACGTGGTAAAGCGCGCTGAGATGTCGATCTTGCTTGAGGTCTGGCAATTGAAGACGCCTGGCGGCGGTTTGCTCTATGCTGACGGCTTCAGCGGGGACAGGCGCAACGCGCGATTTTTGCCGCGGCAGTGCCGCAGGAGATAAAGTTGCTTCGAATGTGTAAATCCCAATTTCAACCACGTCCCCTTTTTGGAGCAAGGCATGCTGACGCGGCACGGCGTTGACGCGAACGCCATTTCGGCTTTTGCAGTCGCGCAGGATCAAGCCATCGGCGGCGGGCACCAATTCGGCATGAATTCGGGATACCGAAGCGTCGGGCAACGAGATCGTGTTGGATTCATCCCGGCCGAGGGTGGTTGTTCCGGGGCCGAGCAGGATAGGCTCTCCGCGCCGGCCATCTTTAAAAAAAGCTATACTCCATGCGGGAAAATTGGTAGTCATCGGTGCATGGCTGATGGCACATATCTTGCCAACCCAATCGTCATCAGACAATCACAACAATGAAATTTCCCACAAAAAACGAAAAACTGTTCGCGGTCGCGTTCGCGCTCGCGACGATCTGCGTTGCAAACCTAAATGCCCAGGGCGGGTACGATACTCCAAATAAGACCGACACGTTTAACGCGGGGCGACAGGTCTATCACGTGGAAAAGAAATCGCCCGGCGGTGAAAAATCGGTGCCGTCTAAGAAACAGCCAAGTCGCAAAGCGCCAACCGCGCGGCTCAATCGCGGTGAAATCGTTCAGGTAATGACGAGCTCGACATCGGCGCGACCGGAATTGGCGTTTTATCTGCCGCGGGAAGCGACGAGCATCGTGCAACTCGTCGTGGAAAAGCGCGGGTCGCAACGGAATTTTTTCCTGAAAGGGCTTTCGTCGGGAAGCACGGTTGGCGGTGCGGTGCAGCGGGATTGGTTGGATGCAAGCGGATACTATCCGCGCAACCCGGCTGACGAAGCGCGAATCCAAGCGGCGGTGAAACGCAATCCTTTATATATCGAAGTGCGCTAGAGGAGGAGAAAGCCATGAAAATAATCCAAAGATCAATCTTAGCGGCAGCAATCGTTGCGTGTTTAGCTTCATGCGAGACGAACAGCGTAACGGAAGGCCCCACTCGTAGGGCGAAGACGGGAACATCTACGACCACCACGACAGTCGAAGAACCGGCGCCGGTCGAGATTCAGACCAAGCCCGGATCGCAAGACCAGAACTCGCTGCGCCACGGGCAACCCGATCAACAGGGCTACTGATGGGACATGCGTCCTAAATCGGGCCGGAATCGAGATGCTTTAGCGCGAACAAGGAGATGGAATGGGATTCCTAACCGAACATTGTCCAAATTGCGGAAAAGCAATTTCAAAGGAGGCTGAATACTGCAGCAGTTGCGGTTGCCCAAGCGCCACCTCATGGACAACCTGCAATCGATGTCAATCGGCGATCGGCGGCGATTCGCAGTTTTGTTGGAAGTGTGGCGCCGAACAAGACCCGAAAGCGCGGAAATCCTTTTACGGTGATCGTTGGCACCGCTCGCCGACGGATTTCGCAGTTCGGGTGGACCTGGCGGTACCAAAAACGGTGCTCCATCACGGAATTCAGGTCGATGAGGGAACGCTCGCTCTGCTGTTTCAGAACGGAGAATTCAAAGGGACGCTAGGCCCTGGGTACCACTCCCTGAACAGCTTCTTCGAACGACTGGCCGGCTTGGATAAGGGCAAGGAAGCGCACGCAATCCTTCTCGATACCCTGGGCGCCGAGGTTGATTTCGAGATCGACAACGTTCCGGTAAAAAATCAAGTGCCGGTCGCAGTTCGCGTTCGACTGTTGTTTCAGCTGAAAGATCCAAAATTGTTCGCGGACAAATTTCTTCAAGGCGCGGCTTCGTTCTCAACACAAGATGTCGCCGAAGCGTTCAAAGCGGATGTCGCACAAGCTCTGCAGCGACGGCTAAAGGATTTATCGCCTGACGATTTGATCATCGAAACTGAAAAGCGACAACTGATCGAAAAGGAATTGATGGAATCTCTGAACCCCACACTCGCAAAGTACGGAATTGAGAGCACCGGCGTACGGCTGGCTGATTTCGCTGGGGCGGCGATCGATTACATTCGTGACAAGCTCGGGGACATCAGCAGGCTAAATCGCGAATTCGAATTAAACCGGCGCCTACGAGACGCGGTGCGTACGGAAAAGGTCGATGCGTTTCGCGATGAAGAACAACTGCGGGATTACTACGAACAGGTCAGTCACGAATTCGGTTTCAAGAGCGCCGAGCGCGAACAGGAGCGGCGCCGCTTCATGCAAATCGCTGAGCATCGTTTTCAACTGGAAGGTCTCGGACAAGACTATGAAGTGCGCCGGGCCGAGATTTTAAATCGCCTCGACGAGCAGAAGCTGACCCATCGGAATGAGATTGTTGACGTGCAGCATCAATTACAGATTCATCGCGCGAAGTTTGAAGAGGATTTTTACCAAAATCAGCGCCGCTTCGGCGCCAGTCTCGAGCAACAGCACCGACAGGCCATCACCGATCGCAAAGTTGGTGAAGAAGGGTTGGCGCTCTTGCGGCAAACGGTCGCGGCGAAACTGCAGGCGCGGGAGGCGGAAGAAGACCTTGCACTAAAAGTGGAGGCGAAACGATTGCAGATGCGCGGCGACGCTTCGATGAAAGCGCTTCTCTCCACTCTGTCAGGCGAACAAGCAGATAGAGTCCTCAAGTTGGCCGAATTGGAAATGCAGCGCGGTGCTACCGCACACCAAGCTCTGGCTTTAGTATTTCAAAGTTCTCCAGATATTCCACCGGCACTTGCGGATGCCTTAAAAGCAAGACTGGAGCAGCCCGCTGCGGAAGAGTCCGGCGAGAGGCAGGTTAAACGGTTACCAGAAACGTGAGGTGACAATCCGTGCCTGACTCAATTACAATTTCGAAGCTGAGCGGATTTGGACGCGGTAAGGATCAGGCGTTTGAAAAGTCATCGATCACGCTTGGAACCGATGGCAGTTGTGACGTACGGTTCGATCCGGCTTGGGACAAGACGGTTTCGCCTCGTCATGCCACGATAGAAAAACGAAGCGACGGATGGTGGATCACTGATCAGAGTCGTGACGGCACATGGATTGACGGGCAACGCGTGCAGCAGAGCAAACTTAATCCAGGCACAGTCGTCGAACTGGGCAAAGGCGGACCGCGAGTACGGATCGATACAGCTTCTGGGGCTGCCAAACCGGCTGCTGTTCAAACGAGCAAGCCGGAAATCTTTACGAGGCCGCCGGTCAGTAGCGGCGATCCTATAACGACAGCTACGCGGACGCCTGCGCGTGAAATTCCCGTTGCTCGAACTGGGCCGCCTCCGCGTGATCGAGACACTTCACAGCTCTTAAAGCCTGTGCTCGCCCTCGCTGCCTTGGTCCTCATCGTGGCCGTCGTCGGCGGGGTTTGGTTGATGCGAACACCTGGCGGACATCAAGATCGAACTGGCTTCGGTAAACGTGAAGGCTTCGCAAAACAGGTTGGCCAGGTCGTGACGACGGAAACCGCCGCCCCAGGAGCAACAGCCGAGTGGCGACCGGTCGTGGACATGGGTGAAGAGATTTTTCCGTCTTTCATTATCGCGTCGGCGACCATGAAAGAGTCGCCTTTTGATTCGGTGAATGATTCACCCGCTCGATTAGGCGACAAGCGTGGTGTTATCGGTGTCGAGATAGTAAATCCGGCTGCCAATAGCAAAGTGCGAGTAGGGATCGAGGAGAACGAGGTTATGCACGCGTCTGTGTATGAAGCCGAGTTGCCCACAGCTGGTGAGACATATCGGATTTATCCAAGCCCAAGCTACCGATTTGATGCGCTGCAAAAAATTAAACAAACAACGCCGTTATCCATTACGGTATCGGTTTCGTTGAACGGCACGTCGCTCGGTCAAAAGGCAAAGACGATTCGTGTCGCTTCTATTAATGATTGCCCTTTTGCGGTGGTGACCGGCGGGAGCGCAGATCAACCCGAAGCAGTCCGAATGGATTGGATGTTTGCCGCGTATGTAAATGAGAACCATCCGATTTCCGATGAACTCCGGAAGGAGGCGCTAAAGACGGGCATTGTTCCTGCCTTCATCGGTTATCAGGGCGATCCGGACATGGTCTACAAACAAGTGTTTGCGATCTGGTATGTCTTGCAGCGTCGCGGTGTGCGCTACAGCAACATCACCACGACTCCGGGCAGCTCGAAAGAGGTTTACAGCCAGTACGTTCGCTTCATCGACCAGAGCATTAATAATTCTCAGGCAAACTGTGTGGATGGCAGCGTTTTGTTTGCTTCCATTCTCCGACAAATCGGAATCGATCCGATTCTCGTTCTCGTGCCCGGCCACATGTTTATGGGTTTCTATGTCGATCCTGATGGCAAACAGGCGGATTTTCTGGAGACCACAATGATCGGTCAGGTACCGCGCAGCACTGATACGCCAAAAGAGAGCGCAGGCTTCGGCAAAACTCCTACTGCCATAAAAGGAATACTTGAGCCGGCCATTGATACGTGAGCTGGGGACAAGGATTCTCAGCAAGCCTTTATCGCGGCCATTAAAACGGCCCGCGAGGAGTACGGCCAATACTTCGGCGACGCGGGCACTGCTGAAAAGAGGTCCTTATATGAACTGCCAGGCCCTTCCGGTCGCGAAGGCGCGCGACATGGGCGTGATGCCAATCGGCTATCAACCGTGAATCGATTTGTCGCCCCCCGGCAAACTTTTAGCGCACTAATTTGCGCAATCGCTTCCATTGCGAACAAAGGTACCAAGCCCAAACGGATCAATATTCAAATGCCGGGGCAAGACTAAATGGACGAACTTGATTTAGGGCAAAC
>QHRD01000174.1:0-10283 GCA_003220005.1 Verrucomicrobiota bacterium
TTAGATTTCATGCAGCCGGGAGAGCAGCGCGACGAAGTCGAGATGCTCTCGCTGATGCTGTTGATCCGGCGCTTTGAGGAACGCGCCAGCCAGCAGTATCAAGCGCAGAAGATCGGCGGGTTTTGTCATCTTTACATCGGACAGGAAGCAGTCGTGACCGGTGCTCTCGCCGCGGTGCGGGACGACGATTACGTCATCACCGCGTATCGTGATCACGCTCACGCGCTGGCCCGCGGCACCAGCGCGGACGCTTGCATGGCTGAGCTTTTTGGAAAAGAGACCGGCTGCTCGCGTGGGCTCGGCGGTTCAATGCATTTTTTCGACCGAAAAAATCACATGTACGGCGGTCACGCCATCGTCGCTGCGCATGTTCCACTGGCGGTGGGAATGGCATTTGCCATCAAGTACCGAGGCGAAGATCGCGTCACGCTTTGCTTCTTTGGCGATGGCGCAATCAATCAGGGAGCGTTCCACGAAGCATTGAATCTGGCCGCGCTGTATAAATTGCCGATCGTTTTTATTTGCGAGAACAATCTTTTCGCCATGGGCACCTCCGTGAAGAGGTCGACGTCACTGAAACAAATTATCGATCGTACCGAAGGCTATGACATCCCCGGAGAAATCGTCGACGGAATGAACTTTCGCGAGGTGCGCGACAAGATTGCCGAGGTCGTCGATTCGATCCGCAAAGAACCTCATCCCACGTTTTTGGAAGCGCGAACTTACCGCTATCGCGGGCATTCGATGTCCGACCCGGCAAGTTATCGAACGAAGGATGAGCTGGAAAAATACCGTCTCGACGATCCAATTACGCGTTTGCGCGCTCAGCTCACGCGCGAGGGAAAATTGACTAACGAGCAGTTTGATGGGCTCGACAAGCAGGCGAAGGAAACGGTTCTGGCCGCGGTGAAGTTTGCAGAGCAGAGTCCGCAGCCGCCGCTGGAGAAACTTTACGATTACACGTATGCCGACGGAGGAAAGCCGTGAGAGAAATCACTTATCGTCAGGCACTCAATGAAGCGCTCGCGGAAGAACTCGAGCGGGATCCGAATGTTTTTTTAATGGGCGAAGAGGTCGCCGAATACCAGGGCGCGTACAAAGTCAGTCAGGGCTTGCTTCAGCGTTTCGGGCCGCGACGCATTATTGACACTCCAATCAGCGAAAACGGATTTGCAGGGCTCGGAGTCGGCGCGGCGATGGTTGGATTACGACCGATCATTGAATTCATGACATTCAGCTTCTCGCTCGTAGCCTTCGATCAGGTCG
Organism: Verrucomicrobiota bacterium; assembly: GCA_003220005.1. Lineage (GTDB taxonomy): Bacteria > Verrucomicrobiota > Verrucomicrobiia > Chthoniobacterales > UBA10450 > Udaeobacter. The sequence continues at coordinate 1,267 of QHRD01000174.1, forward strand.
TGAACAACGCCCCGAACATGTTCACGATGTCGGGCGGCCAATTTAATATTCCCATCACGTTTCGCGGCCCGAACGGCCCCGCACACCAGCTCGGCGCAACGCATTCGCACGCGACGGAAAACTTTTACGCCAGTGTGCCAGGGCTCAAAGTGTGCGCGCCGGCCACGCCGCGCGATGCGAAAGGTTTGCTGAAGACCGCCGTGCGCGACAACAATCCGGTGCTGGTTCTGGAATCGGAACTGCTTTACAGCTCCAAGGGAATGGTCGAGCCGCCGGATGAAGAGCTGTTGATTCCGCTCGGCAAAGCCGACGTGAAGCGCGAAGGCAGCGATGTATCGATTATCTGCTACGCTCAAACCGTTTCGCTCGCACTCAAGGTCGCAACTCAGCTCGAGGAGGAAGACATCTCAGCGGAAATTGTCGATCTTCGTTCAATCAAACCACTCGATGAAAAGGCAATTTTCGATTCGGTGGAAAAAACGCACCGCGTGGTGATCGTCGAACAGGATCATCCGTTTTGTGGCGTCGGCGCGGAAGTTTGTTACCGGATTCAAAAAAACATTTTCGATGCGCTCGACGCGCCGATCATCCGCGTATCACAGGAAGATGTTCCAATGCCCTACAACGAGCGGCTGGAGCACGCTGTGCTCCCGAACGCGGATAAACTCATCGCTGCCGTGAAACAGGTCTGTTACGCGTGAGAAAACTCGTCACTCGTCACTTGTCACTCATCACTTTTATTTATGCCTGAAATACAGATGCCAAAGCTGAGCGACACGATGACCGAGGGCACTCTCGTCGCGTGGAAGAAAAAGAAAGGCGACCAGGTTTCGGCTGGCGAAGTGCTCGCCGAAATCGAGACTGACAAGGCAACCATGGAATGGGAATCGCCCGAGGACGGAACGCTCACCGAGATTTACGTTGAAGAAGGCGGCAAGGTAAATGTCGGCGACAAGATCGCGTTCATCGGTGGCGAAGGCGAAGAAGCGCCGAAGAAAGAAGAAAAAGATAAAAAACCCGAACCGAAAGAACAAGAAAAGCCCAAGGAACCGAAAAAAGAAGAGAAGCCGGAGGCGCCGAAAGAGGAAAAGAAAGAAGAGAAAAAAGCCGCGCCACCGAAGGCGGAAAAGAAAAAACCTGAAGCTGAAGACCGTCCGCCGGCTCCCGAAAAGGTAGAGGAAGCGCGCGTAAAAGCGTCGCCTGTTGCGCGTCGCGTCGCGGCCGAGTTCGGTGTTGACCTTTCCAGCGTGAAAGGCACAGGCCCTGAAGGTCGCGTGACTGAAACGGACGTGCGCGCAGCTGCGAAATCTGTGGCGGCGGTCGCCAACCGAGGTCCCGCAAAAGCTGAACTGAAGGCTGTGCCTTCAATTAAGGCCGGTGAAAGCGCCCGTATTCAACTTTCCGGGATGCGCAAAATCATTGCGCAACGCCTGGTCGAAAGCCTCGGGCCGGTGCCGCATTTCTATCTCAGCATCAACGTTGACGCCGGACCACTCATGGAAGCGCGCGAGGAACTGAAATCTGCTGGGGAAGAAGCAGACACAGCCAAAATCACCGTGAACGATTTCGTTTCGAAAGCGGCAGTGATGGCCGCGGTAAAAGTGCCGCGGGTGAACGCCTCGTTCGATGGCGACACGATCGTCCAGTACGCGGATGTCGACCTTGGAATCGCGGTTGCGATTGAAGATGGATTGCTCACGCCGGTGATTCGCGCGGCGCAAAAGAAATCATTGCGCGAGATCAGCGAACTGGCCAGGGACCTCGCGCATCGCGCGCGCAACAAGCGAATGAAGCCTGAGGAATTTCAAGGTGGCACGTTCACCGTTTCAAATCTCGGCGGCATGGGGATCGACATTTTCTCAGCCGTAATAAATCCCCCGCAAGGATTCATTCTCGCCGTTGGCAAGATCACGAAGGTTCCGGTGATCGACGATAGCGACCAAATCGCAGTGGGCCAGCGCATGTCGCTCACCATGAGCTGCGACCATCGCGTGATCGACGGCGCGCTCGGCGCACAGTACTTGAAGGAATTGCGCCAGCTTTTGGAAAATCCGGCGCTGCTTCTGGTCTGAAAAAGGAATATTAGAGCGCAGCGCCGGCGCTTGTTGTTTCCCACGTCATGAAGTCGTCCAGCGCCTGCCGATTTTTATCCGTTACAAATTCGACAACCGTCGCGTCATCCACGAAACCGAGAAATGGCGTCTTGTCCGGGATCAAATCGAACGGATCGACCAGGTAACTGAGAGCAGCAACGATCCACAAGAGCGCGTCACTGGGGACCTGATCGTATTCATCGCGCTGGTGCGCGCGGACTAATCGCAGCATCGTTTGGAGATAAGGCCAGCATTCTTTAAAAGGCTCTCTGGGAACTGCAGCCGCCTTCTTCGCTGCTTCGTGGAAGAGCGCTTGCAGCTGTTCCGGATTTTTCAGGCACGCTTTCGCGTCGGTTAACGCTCTGACAAATGCTTCGCTGCGAAGGGCAGGTTTGCTGTATGGCGGGTCTCCCCCAGAAGCTTTGTGACTCGGCTGCGCCCTGGTCTTGCCGCGCGATTTCGTTTTTCCCTCTTTCATGGAGACTATGAAAGCAGTTCGCGGCGCGAATGGAAAGATGAAAAGCGCGCGAGAGCGCTACGGTTTGGTCGCGAGAATGAGTGGCGACGGGCCGGGAGCTTTGAGCTTACGCACGTTTTTAAATCCGGCCTCTTGAAGCCAGCCTTTGATTTCGTTGAAGCTGAACGTGTCACCTTTTTGGGTGTTGACCAGCATTTGAACGGCAAACATGAGCGAAGGCAACGGCGCAGTGCGTTGGTCATTCACGAGCCATTCCGCGATCGCGATGACGCCCCCAGATTTCAGTGCGCGAAATGTTTTTTTAAGCAATTGGCGGCTGCGTTCTTCGCCTTCGCTATGCAAGATGTGGCCGAGCGTGGCGACGTCGTAGCCGCTCCCAAAATCTACTTCCAATAAATCGCCCTCGACAAAATCGAAATGATCGCGCACTCCGAATTTTTCGGTAATCCGTTTCGTTGTCGGGATCATTCCTGCCCAATCGACCGCGCTTGCGTGCACGCGCGGAGATTTTTGTGCGAGCGCGATTCCCCAAATGCCTGAGCCTGCTGCAAGATCGAGCACGCGAACGTCGTCTTTCGTTTTCGCGATCTTCAGATGATCTCCGAGTCTTTGCGCCGCTGGATAGCTCATGGGGATGATTCTCTCCACGAGCTGAGTAAAAAATTCGGTGCCTTCAGTCTCCTGATTCACCGCCACTGCTGGACGGTCTTCGCGAACGATATCGGTCAGGCGTAGCCATCTGGAAATGAGCTGGGGCGCAATCGTCGCAAAAAATCCTGCGTGGGTTCCAAGTTTGTTGCTGACAAGAAACGCAGCGCTCTCTGGTGTGAGAGAATATTTCCCCTCGCGATCTTTCTTGAGAAGATCGAGACCGACGAGCGCATTCATCAAAATTTTTAGCGCACGCGGCGAGGCCCCGGTCTCTTTCGCTACGTCCTCCGCAGTCTTGGCGCCATTTTCCAAAGTGTCGAAAATCTTGTTGCCCACTGCGGCGCTGATGATAAGCGGCGGTGCGTAAGCGAAACTGAGTTCCATTAACCGTTGGGGGGTGACCTGTTTCTTGTGACGAGTTTTTTTTGCCATGTTTGCGCTTGGTTTTTGATTTGTAAGATCGACAAGTACTCAGCGAGCGCACCGCTCGCAAATTTCATGATGAAGATTTCTCCCGGGAAAGAATGGTTGTGAAGAACGGCTGGCAAACACGCGAAGGAATGGAAGCAACCGAGCGCGCCGTGCTCGCGCCGTTTGCGCAAAAATCAGGTGAATCTCGTGGGCGCAAATATTCCGAGCCGAGCCACGCGTATCGGACGGAATTTCAGCGCGATCGCGCGCGCATCATTCACTCCCGCGCGTTTCGAAGGATGGAATACAAGACACAGGTTTTTTTGAATGGAGCCGGCGACCATTTGCGGACCCGCCTCACGCATTCCATCGAGGTGGCGTCGATCAGCCGGACCATCGCGCGCGCGTTGCGGTTAAATGAAGATCTCGCGGAAGCGATCGCGCTCGCGCACGATCTGGGGCACGCGCCGTTTGGACACTCCGGAGAGGAGATGCTGGCCGAATGCATGCGCGATCAAGGCGGCTTCGATCACAACCGCCAGAGTTTGCGCGTGGCGGAGCTGCTTGAAACGCCGTACCCGAATTTTCCGGGTCTCAATCTGACATTCGAAGTGCGCGAAGGTTTGCGGAAACACGAGCACGCGTTCAAGACGCCGGAGGGAGAAGGGTATACTTGCACATCGCTTGAAGCACAGGTCGCTGATCTTGCGGACGAGATCACGTATTACAGCCACGACCTCGATGACGCGGTCGATTTTGAAATTTTGAGTCCGGCGCAATTAGAAGAAAATGAAGTCTGGCGCAGAAGCCATCGCGCTGTCCTCGCGCGTTACGCTGGCCGGCAGGATCCTGAGCTGCACAAGTTAATTATTCGAGACATCATCGACAAAGAGGTACACAACTTGGTTGCGACGAGCGCAAAATCGATTGCCGAATCTGGCGTGCAAAGCGCAGACGACGCGCGCCGGCAACCCGCGCCGCTAATTCGCTACAGCGATGAATTGGCCGAAGCGAACCGTGCGCTCCGGAAATTTTTGTATCAGAACGTTTATTATCATCCGCGCGTGTCCGAAGTGAATCGGCGCGCGTGCGAGATGCTCCGGCGCGTGTTTGAAGCGTACCTTGTCGATCCTGAGCGCCTCGGTGATGGAGCGACGAGACGAATTGAGAAGGAGGGATTGCATCGGACCGTCTGCGATTACGTCGCGGGAATGACGGACCGCTATTTGATGGAAGAATACGCGCGGATTGCGAGCTGAACTGTTTTGAACTGTACTCAGCTCGGGGGCGAAACCCGAATTCAGAAGCAACGATAGGTCGATAAGTTGAAAAAAAGCACTGCAAGTAGCACGCCGACCTACCTAGCAATGCGGAAACTGATAACGCTATCGTTAGTCAGTCTGCTGGTCCTGGTTCTCGGAGGCCTCTTATGGCATTTCGCTCACGAGTTCATATTTTACCGCCTGACAGTCTTGGAAGTGCCCATCCGATTTGAGGAGGGACTTTCTATTGATCATGAATTTACTGTTGACATTCCAGCCACTTACTGGGTGGCGATTCAGTATGATGAAGTCTTCCGAAGCACTATCGAAAACCCGATGCCAGAAGATGAGTTCACTGCCGAGTCAGAGGTCCGGCTACGAGGCAGAGTTATAGCGAAGGGCGGGACGGCGACTTTGCCTGCTGAGACCGGTCCTTGGCGGAGTAACAGGGATCAAGTGGCCCGTTATTTGAGTTCCTTCCCTGCTGAGCCCGGGGAGAAATACTCGCTCTCATTGCGGATCACACGTTTATTTCCTGGGTCGGTTGGGAAAAATCCCCAGGCATTGGTAGAAATCGAACCGAGACTTACGCCATTCTATGATCTCAGAAAATTTGTTTTTGTCTGCCTCATTGCTGCAATCGGCATTATCGTCTTACGCGTCGCCGCTGGATTTGCGATCGGCTTGCGATGTCGAAAAAGGACACATCCTGCTCAAGCGTGATAAGACAGCGATCCGTTTAGGATCCGCTCAGTTCGGAGGCCGAAAGCCAAATTCGGCCTGCAAATCGCCCCGGAGCCATTTCACGAAGGAATCTTTTTCGATCGATGACGCTTCGGCGGCGGCAAGCGCCTCGGCTTAAGAGGAAGCCTGCACACACCCTGAACGCTTGCGTCGCGCAGCGCGCTATCCCTGCCTATGCGGCGGCATTACCGATTTCGTCACGCAAATATGTGATGAGAAAACGGAGGCGTTGGTTGAGCGAACGTTCTTCGAGCACGCGCTGCCGCCGCAACGGATCGTTCACAAATGTCGAAGCCATAAGGTCCGCCAGCATTTCCAAGTCGCGCAGTTCCGAAAGATATCGATCGACTTTTGCCGGAAGCTGGCAGCGTTCGTGTTTCAGGTTTGCATAAAGCTCGAGCACTTTTGTGCCGAGCGCTTCAGTCTCGATCGTGGTTGCGTCGCGCGACTCAACGGCGTCGATTCTCGCAATGGGGAACGGCGTTTCCTGCGCGAAGCTGGCGAAGCGCACGCGTTGCAAACCTAGCAGGATCAAATTCGATGTGCCATCGCCGCGCCCGACACAGGCGCGAATCAATCCGACGGTGGCGAGATGAAAGAAATCTTCCGGCGCGTGCCACTCCGGGCAGCTCGGCTTGATTAGCGTGACGCAAAACATGCGATGACGCTGAAGCGCGTGTTTCAGCATATCGCGATAGCGTGGCTCGAAAATGTAAAGCGGGAGCAACGCGTGCGGAAAAAGCACTGCCCCTGGCAGCGGCATCACCGGTAATTGCTTTGGCAATATTACGCGCGAAGACATGAGGCAGTGTTCCAACTAGAACATACTAGAACATATACGCATCGGGGGAAGAGCAAGGGCAGCGGAACGGGATTCGTTAAAGCGTTAAAGCGGGTGGGGCGTTTCCGCTGCAAGGAGTGACGTTCCTTGTTTTTCGCTTACACGCTTCAACGCCGCGAGAGCAGCGAGCAAAGTTGTTCGAGCGAGAGTTGCCCTTCGATGTCAGTCCCGCCCCCGACGGATGCATAAACCAGCGCGGAGCCGGCACGCGCGAGCAAGACGCGCGAAATTGCGCCGAGTTTGCCGATCCCCATTGCGCTTACGGGAAGATCGATGTCTTTCTTCGCGGTGAAGTAGAGCAGACGTGCGAGTTCGATTGGCGTGTCTGTGCGCGTGGCGACCTTAAAAATATTTGCTCCGCACGCTTTCGCTGCGCGCGCTTTCGCCATCAGGACTCGGGGAGTCGGTGTGGATTTGAAATTGTGGAATGAAATGATGCGGCGCACTTTTTTCTGCCTGGCTAACCGCAGCAACGACCGCAGAGCAGATGCCGAGTGCAGTTCAACATCGAGATAGTCGGCGCACGGTAAAAATCGAGTCAACAAATCGCGCCGTCGCCGCAATGACAAATTGTTCGCGCCCCCTTCCTGTGGGTACCGGGCGGTGATGATGAGCGGCGCGCGCAACCTCGGCAACATGTTTTCCAATTGATCGACGATGCCTGCAAGATGATCGAGGCGCAGCTCGAAGAAATCTGGCGGCTTGCGTAATCCCAGCGCGCGACGCAAGTCCGCGCGCGATGCGATCACGCCGACTACGCGCGGACGATGCACGGCCGACCTGCGCGCCGTCATTTCTTACCACGAACGGCGAGCACTCTCTCGACGTACTTGGCCAGAATGTCGAACTCGACATTCAGTAGATCGCCTGCTCGTGCGCCATTGAGATTGGTGTGGCTTCTTGTGTACGGGATGATCCATACGGCAAAGCTTTTCGGAAAAACATCAGCGACGGTGAGGCTGATTCCGTTCAGAGCGATCGAACCTTTGCGGGCGACATACTGAGCAAACCCGGCCGGCAACTCGACTTCCAATCGAAAATCCGGGCCTTTCTTCTCGAAAGCAACAACGCGCGACACGCAATCGATATGCCCTTGCACGAAATGTCCGCCGAGCTGTCCGTCGGCAGTCAAAGCGCGCTCCAGATTCACCCGATCGCTTCGGCGCAATTTTTGAAGTTCGTGCGCGCGATTGTTTCCACGAGAAGATCGAAGGTGAGACGATTGCCGCGTCGCGAAGTCAATGTGAGACAACAGCCATTCACGGCAATGCTGTCGCCGTTCCGGTTCTTCGATCAGGCCGGTGAACATTACGATCCACTGCTTACGAGCGATCTAGCCACGAAGCGAGCATCTTTAGCAAGCGAACGACTTGCAGGAACTGCGGGCTGTCACTTGCGTTCCGCGACCATCAAGTTGGCTTCCTTGTAGTTCCAGCGGTAGCCGAATCCAAACTCGATCGGCGGCGGGTTGCCTTGCGCGAAGAGTTCTTGCAGCCGGGGCTGAAAATGTTGTTTAAAAAGCTCGATTGGCCCGAGGTAAACGCCGAAGAAACGCAGACTCCATTTATCAGGACTGAAATAAGCCAGGGGAATTCCGGAGTCGTCCTGCACAATGCGGTTGCTATGTGCGAGAATGAAATTGCGGATCGTAGCGAAGCCGTTTTCGAACATCAGATATGATGACGATTTGAGAAAACTAGAGCCCGTGCCGAGGCGTTCGCAAAATTTCAGGAAACCTGGCGTCGATTTGATTCCGCCGTCAGAAATGTCTGTGGTGAAATAATACAATGTCTGCGACTCGCCCGAATGGTTGTCGGTGTAGCGGATTCGCACTCCGGGAATGCTGCCACGCGTGCCCTCCTGAAAACCGCCGCTGCCGTTGAGCGAGCCCACGGTGACTTTGGTGATCGATTTATCAGCGCGCGCGATGTACGCGTAGAGGATCGGCAGCACGCCGTTAAGGTTCTGCTGTTGTAGATCGACTCTCATATCTTTGGTGATGAAGTAGGTCGTTTCGAGCGAAGACTTCATCGCGTTTTCGAGGTTTCCAAGCGCACCGGCGAGATTCGTTATGCGCCACGGATCAGGCGGCGGCCCCATCGATTCCTTTCCGCAAAGAACATATACCGAAGCCTTGGGAAAAAATTGATCGACGTAGAGGAAATCGGGCCCACTGAACATGTAAAACGCAACAGGGATCGGTTGCAGCGATTCCGGAAGATATGTCTCCTGCCACGCGTGCAGTTTCTGAAGCTGTCGAAGAGTGAGCTTTGAAAATTCCTTCTCGAAAAATACGGCGTGTTCCTGCCATGCCGGATCGCGTGTGAGCGGTGCAAGCAGGGAATTTTCCGGCACTGGCATTCCGGCAAGAAAATGCGCGACGTCGTTAGGCCCGACATTTACCGGGACTGCGCGCGGCGCAATCTCGGGAGTCTCCTGTGCGTACACGCCGGGCGCGATCGCGACCGCCAGCCCTATGATGAGAGACAACGTGAGGTTCTTTTTCAATGTGGAGCGTTTTCTTGCGCAAAAGTAAA
>QHRD01000174.1:10512-11911 GCA_003220005.1 Verrucomicrobiota bacterium
GCCATGCGGATTCTTGCGGCCAAGCAATCGCAGCAGCCAATGATCTTCGCCCATCGACATGCTGACGCGCGGCCCGATCCACGTCATTGAGCTGATCGCAGAAATCAAGCCGAGACAAATGACCACGCCGGCAACTCGCCCGCCGTTTGCGCCAAAAATATGTTTGCCCGCGATCAACGCTACTTCGAGCTGGCCTTTCAATTCCTGCACTGGCGTGGTGGCGAGAAAGATTGCGTTGAGCAGCACGTAAATGACGATCACAACGCCTGTGCCGACAAGGAGCGATCGCGGCACATTTTTCTCAGGTTGCTTAATTTCGCCTGTAATGTAAGCAGCCGCGTTCCAGCCCGAGTAAGAATACATCACGTAAACCAGCGCCACTGCGAAGGGCGCCCCGAAGATCGTCATCGTGTCGCCGGGCGCTGGCGAAAAGCTGATCGGCTGCTTTGGGTGCAGAAATAATCCACCGTCGATAAGCGCACCGATGAGAAGCAATTTTACAAGCGTAGAGAAATTTTGAAACGCGCTGCCGACCTGGAGATTCCCAAAATGAAATGCAGTTACCGCCCAGACGACGACAAACGAAAGTAGGACCGGCGAGCCGATGCCAAAGACGCCGACGAAATACTTCCCAAACGCCATGGCAGCGAGCGCGATGGGCGCTGCGAAGCCAACAGTAGCAGAAACAAATCCCGCCATGAACCCGAGCGCCGGATGATAAATCTGCGAGAGAAAATGGTACTCCCCTCCAGAACGCGGCAGCGCGGCGCTCAGTTCGCCATAACAAAGCGCGCCACAAAGCGCCGCGATCCCGCCTGAATGTCCGCCAGTTGAAAGCCAAGGCTCGTAAAGATGCCGGTGCCGATAATGTTGGCGATCACGATGGAACAGGCTGTGACAAAGCCGATGGTGCGTCGCGGGCGTGGCGATTTCACTGAAGGGCGCTCGACGATCGCAGTCATGGTCGAACCGACAATCGCACCGCTTGAAGTAGTTTGGCTAATCATTGATACGCAGTTTCGATTTAACGATTCAACGATTTCGTCGGTTGTCAGAAGCCATTCCCGGCATCACTTTGAAAGCAGCATGAACCCTTTGCTCTCCATCGAAACGGCCACCCAACTTGCAGTCTTTCTTGCAAATCGTCCCGGGGCGCTCGCCCGCGTGTGTGAAGCGCTGGCAAAGGCCGAAATTAACATCAACGCGCTCGCGACATCCGACACGGTCGATCACACCGTAGTGCGCATGGTGGTGAGCGATCCCACGAAGGCGCTCATGCTCCTGGGTGAAGCGGGGGTGCTCGCGCTCGAGTCGGAGGTGCTCATGATCGAAACTGCGAATCAACCCGGTGTGCTCGCCACGATTGCCGAGCGTCTCGCGGAAGCGGACGTGAATATCG
>QHRD01000175.1 GCA_003220005.1 Verrucomicrobiota bacterium
TTGTCGCCCGCGCGCGCTTCGTCGAGAAGCTTGCGGAACATTTCGATATCGGTCGCCACTGTCTTCGCCGTTGGACGAATACCCACCAGCTCGACTTCCCCCATTTTCTTAAGAATGCCGCGCTCCACGCGACCCGTGGCCACGGTGCCCCGGCCTTCAATGTTAAACACGTCTTCGATCGGCATCAGGAACGGCTGATCGACCGGCCGATCCGGCACGGGCACGTAATCATCAACCGCCTCAACGAGCGCGAGGATTTGCTTTTCCGCGTCTGCATCGCCATTCAGCGCCTTGAGCGCGCTGCCTCTGACGATCGGGATTTTGTCGCCTGGAAATTCATATTGTGTCAACAAATCGCGCACTTCCATCTCAACGAGATCAAGAAGTTCGGGATCATCGACCATATCCACCTTGTTCAGGAATACGACGATGGAAGGCACGCCAACTTGTCGCGCCAGCAGGATGTGTTCGCGAGTTTGCGGCATCGGTCCGTCAGCAGCGGAGACCACCAGAATGGCGCCGTCCATTTGCGCCGCGCCGGTGATCATGTTCTTGACGTAGTCGGCGTGGCCAGGGCAATCGACGTGGGCATAGTGACGTTTCTCGCTGGAATACTCGACGTGCGCGGTGTTGATGGTGATTCCGCGCTCTTTCTCCTCCGGCGCGTTATCGATTGATTCATATGCCCGCACTTCGGCCATGCCCTTTTTGTTCAGCACCATTGTGATTGCCGCTGTCAATGTCGTTTTGCCGTGGTCCACGTGACCGATCGTACCGACGTTCACGTGCGGCTTGTCGCGTTTAAAAGCTTCCTTAGCCATTTGAATTTCTCCTGTTTAACTAAACTTCGTCTTTTCTTTTAATTCTTCCACTGCCGGCCGCGAGGTCTTTCTGGAGCCCATGACCGGGATTGAACCGGTGACCTCGTCCTTACCAAGGACGTGCTCTACCAACTGAGCTACATGGGCCTGCGTTTTCGCCAGCCCAGTGCCTCCGCGGCGAGCCGAGCGGCAAACCGGTTTTCGCTTTTACCAGAGACTCAAAAGTCCCAAAGCCGCGTCAAATTTGCAATTTGAACAACCATGGGACCGCTTCGTTCCAGCAAAAGCGTCCGCAACGCTAACCACAGCCATCGTTGTGTCAAAGAGATTTTGCTCTAGTAATGACGAATGCTGCGTTCGGAGTTCTGCCTTTAGGCGGCTCTCTCTCATTGGCGACCGCGTAAAAACGGAACTCCAAACATCCCGAAAAGCTCTTCTTCCAGCGCCTTCAGCGGATTATATGACTTGTCTCCTCTGCCTTGCCTCGCGTAAGCAGGCGCACGATTACCGCAATCAGAATCAGCACGACGATGCCGATCACGATATACAGTGGCTTGATCTGACTCATCAGACTCGGCTTTTCTGGAGTTGCCGAGGGCGCCGCCGCCGCCGCTGTTGTTGTTGGAGGGGGCGCATTTTTTGCCTTTAGTTGCCCCTCGGTCCACTGCAAGCGCTGGAAAGTATCATTGTCTTGCGGGTTGAGCTTTAACGCCGCTTGAAAATCAGGGATCGCCTTTTCATACTGTCCCGCCAAACTGTAGGTGTAACCGCGCTTGGTCAGGGCCTCGGTATCGTTCGGGTTTTTCTCCAGAAGAAATGTGTAATCGGCAACGGCCGCATCAAAGTTCTTCATTCCCCGATACGCCAGTGCGCGCCGATCATAGGTCTGCAAGTCGTCTGGTTTTTTCTGAATTACGGCAGTGAAATCCGCTACGGCCTTATCCCATTGGCTGAGACCGAGCTCGGCGAACCCGCGGAGTTTGATTGCAATTATTTCTTCGGGTTTGATCTCGACTGCTTTCTCGGTGTCCGCCAGCGCTTGCTGATAATTTTTCTGCTGCAGGAAAACCTGCGCTCTGCCGACGTAAGCCCGCATGTCTTTGGGTGACAGCTCGATGGCCTTGGAAAAATCGTCACCCGCCTCTGGGTATCGTTGGAGCTCCAAATTGGCAAAACCACGATTCTCATAAAACGCCGGCTGCTTAGCGTTTGCCATAATCGCTGCTGTAAACTCCGTCACCGCTTGTTCGTACTGCTTGTTATCAAACAATTGGACCCCCCTTGCATATTCACTCATCCCAGCTCCGGCCTTCTCTTTGGCTGCTGGTTTCTCTTTACCTGGTGCAAAACTGGCCGCGCCGAAAAGGCAGGCGGCGATCAAAGCTATTATGATTCGATTCGTAGTCATCATGGTTGTGTTCTCCTTCCGGGCCTACTTTTTGAGCGATTTCTTGCTGTTAGGCGAGCAAAATAACGCGGCAGAAAAATACCGATGAACCACCTGGATTCCAGCGGACAGATTGTCAGCATGCGCAGCCGCACGAGCACCTCCGAAGGTTATGTCGCGGTTTTCGCCACCATTCTTATCTGGTCCACGCCATCGCTTTTTCAATACTATCTGAACCGCTACTACGATCCGTGGGCGCAGAATTTTTATCGTTATCTGGTGGCCTGCGTTTCAATCGCGCCGTTCCTGATTTATCGAATGCGACGCCGCGAGCAGCCCATCGATTGGCGCGCCGTAACGGTCTGCTTTGTGCCGTGCGTGCCGAATGTTGTCCATCAGGTTACGCAGGTGATCGCGCTTTTCTACGTGGGCCCGGGTGTTTACACCATCTTCACGCGTGCCTCGGTGATTTTCACTGCCTTGCTCGCGCTCGCATTTTTTCCCGAAGAACGGCAGGTCATCAGGCAATGGCGGTTTCAATTGGGCACTGGGCTGGGATTGATTGGCGCATTCGGTGTTGTTTGGTTTCAACCGGGATGGAAATCAGGTCATATCGCGCTCTCCGGATTGTTGGTTGCATTTACCGCCACATTTTGCTGGGCGCTTTACGGTATCCTTGTGAAGCGGCCTTCCCGGGAGCTCGGCTCGATTCGCAGTTTCGGCGTGATCAGCGTGATTACGTCCGCGCTGCTTTTTCCGCTCACAATTGCATTTGGAAAAATCGGCACCCCGCTTCATACAGGACCGCAGGTCAATTTGGTCCTGATCGTCTCCGCTGTGACCTGCATCACACTCGCGCATGTCTTTTATTATGTGGCCATCCGGGAGATCGGCGTGGCCCTCGCACAATCACTTCAACTTCTGTGCCCCGTCGGCGCGATGGCTCTCTCGGCGTGGATTTACGGGGAACGTCTCACTCATGCCCAGATCTGGAGCGCGGCCGTCCTTCTCCTCGGCGCGTTCCTCGCCATGCGCACCAAACCCATCGCCACCACTGAAACGGCAGAGAATATTTAAGACAGCAAAACGCGAAATTTCCGATGCTGGATTCTGGAAGCTCGATGCTGGATAATCAGCCCCGCGCAACGAGCGCTCACAAACGTGAACATCAAAACCTATCTCGTCTCTCGCCAGAAGTTAGTCGAGCGCGCGCTCGATCGCTTCCTGCCAAAAGCGAATACGAAACCCGCGACCCTGCACCGAGCGATTCGTTACAGCCTTTTCGCCGGTGGCAAACGGTTGCGACCGATTCTCTGCCTCGCCGCAGCCCAAGCTTGCGGGGGAAAGATCAGGAACGCGCTCCCTCTCGCTTGTGCTGTCGAATGCATCCACACGTACTCGCTAGTGCACGACGATTTGCCGAGCATGGACAACGACGATTTTCGGCGCGGCCGTCCTACTTGCCACAAAATCTTCGGCGACGGCATCGCGATCCTGGCCGGCGATGCGTTATTGACAATCGCATTTGAAATTGTCTCCAACGCGAAGCCGACATCGCGCTACAACACATCGATCTTGTTGCGCGAAATTGCGGTTGCAGCAGGCAGCCAAAAACTAATCGCCGGTCAGGTGGCCGACCTCGAAGCCGAAGGTAGGAACGTCAAACGCGATCAGTTGCAATTTATTCACGAGAACAAGACCGCAGCCATTTTGAAAAGCTCAGTGCGGCTCGGCGCGATGAGCGCAAACGCAAACGCCAGAAAACTTTCGGCTGTTACACGCTTCGGGCAACGGCTTGGTCTCGCTTTTCAAATCATCGACGACATTCTCGATGTGACACAGACCTCGGAGATATTGGGAAAGAGCGCTGGCAAAGATGTGGCGGCGAAAAAGGCCACCTACCCCGCGGTGATCGGCCTGGAAGAATCCCGTGCCGAAGCCAGACGGCTCACGCGCCAGGCGCACAGTGCTCTCTCAGTGTTTAGGAGCCGCGATGCCGAACCGCTGCATGCACTGGCAAATTACCTTCTCGAACGCGAGTACTGACTGGGTAGCGCACGCGTCTCGCGTGCCGGCGCTGGCGTCCTCGCCATCGCGAACTTTCCTTGTGCGGCCAATTGAAACGCGCGTTTTTATTTTGAAAAAGCTTGTTTCGGCGCGACGCCGAAACCAACACGCGAGACGCGTGCGCTACCCGGAGCTACACCAGTGCGAGATTCGGGTCGATCTCTTCTGTTACTTTGGATTTAAACCCAGCCTGCAATCGCAGTAGCGCAGCAAACGCGATCATCGCCGCATTGTCCGTGCACAACCACAGTTCGGCACTTTTGAATTCAAATCCTTTGCGACTACACGCTTCGTGCAGCTGCCGACGCAATTCCTGATTGCAACTCACACCGCCGCTCAGCGCGACGAGATCAACATGATATTTCTTCGCTGCCACGATCACCTTTGACACCAGTACGTCGATAACTGCTTGTTGAAACGACGCGCAGAGATCCGCCAACACGCCCGCATCTAACCTGTAGGGCGTCTGTGTCAGACGCCGCTCCTCAATTTTCGGCAGCAAATATCGCACCGCGGTTTTCAATCCGCTGAAACTGAAATTCTCCGAGTCGGGCATGCTACGGGGAAGATCAAAACGATTCGGATCGCCGCCGCGCGCTCGCTTTTCAATTTCCGGACCACCGGGATAGCCGAGGCCGAGCATCTTGGCGACTTTGTCGAACGCTTCGCCCGCAGCATCATCCACCGTGCTCCCGATCAATTGGTAATCCGCCAGGCCACGAACGAGGACCGACATCGTGTGGCCACCGCTTACGATCAGCGAAACATTCGGCTTGATTTGCTCGCCGCCATCTGCGCCACGAAAAAACGGGGACAGCAAATGGCCTTCGAGGTGATTGATGGCGAGGTAAGGTTTGCCAAAGCCGATCGCCAGACCCTTGGCGATGGACGCGCCAACCATCAGCGAACTCGCGAGTCCAGGTCCGCTGGTGGCCGCAAATGCATCGACTTTTGACAAATCAATCTTGGCCGCGCGTGTAGCGCGATCGAGCAACCGTGGCGCGTAGATGAGATGATTGCGCGACGCGACCTCCGGCACGATTCCGCCGAATTTCTCATGCGCGGCAACTTGCGACGCGACTTCGCTGGCAAGCAATTCGTGCGAGTGATCGTCGCCTCCGCGCAAGATCGCGACGGCGGTCTCATCGCAGGAAGTTTCAATGGCTAGTACTGTCACGTCGCAATTGTACGGCAGGCGCTGCGCCGGCCAAATTGGGAAATCGGCGCGGTTGCCCTACAATATCGCGCGAACGTCGCGCTTATTTCTTTACCGCTTCGGCTTTCGGCGCGCTCTGTTGCGCATAAGTCATGACACCCTTCAACGCATCGATCGCGCGCAACATCTGGACATCTTTGCTCTTGATAATCCTGGTCTCGTCCTCGGGTTTTACATTTCCCGCGTTACGCAAGGCAAAAAGAGAGCGCTCCTGATCGGGCGTCACGGCCACACGAATATTCGGAGTCACGCCGTTGCCCTGAATGACTTGTTTGCTCGGCGTATAGTATTTTGCAGTGGTAAAGCGCACCGCCGAACCGTCCGGCAATTGCATGACATTTTGCACGGAACCTTTTCCAAAGGTGGTTTCGCCGACAAGCACGGCTCGATGCAAATCCTTGAGCGCGCCAGCTACGATCTCCGCCCCGCTTGCGCTGCCTTCGTTGATCAGCAACACCATCGGAAAGTTCGGACGCTCTTTTTTCGCGCCGGAAGTCGAATAATCATGTTGCTGGGAGACGATACGTCCCTGCGTCGAGACCACTTTCGTGTTGGGCGGCAAAAATTGAGCACACACGTCCACAGCGCTATTCAACAGCCCGCCCGGATTATTCCGAAGATCGAGAATGAGCGCTTGCATCCCTTGCTTCTGCAAGTCATCGAGCGCTTTTGAAAGTTCCTCGGCCGTAGGTTCGTTAAACTGGATCACCCGGATATAACCGATCTTGAATGGGCCTGTCAGCTCCGCATCGAGCAACCTTGTGCCTTTGACACTTTGGACTTTGATCTCCGCCCGTTGCAGCGTGTATTCCTTGATGTCATTGGTTGAAGGCCGCAGCAGGGTAAGGGTGACTTTCGCGCCCGCCGGCCCACGCAAAACATTAATCGCATCCTGGAGATCCATTCTCTCCGTGGAAATGCCGTTGATGCGTAAGATTTGGTCGCCGGAGAGAATGCCCGCCTTGGCCGCTGGCGTGTCTTCCATCGCAGTGATGACCGTAGGCAGGCCGTTTTTCATCGAAACCTCGATCCCGAGGCCGTTGAAGCGGCTCCGAGTGTCGTCTTGCATGTCGCGAAAATCACTCGGGTCCATGAACTGGCTATGCGGGTCCAGCGAAGAAAGCATGCCCTTCATTGCCGCAGTGACGAGATCGTGATAGCTCGTCTTGTTTTCATCCACGTAATCTTGCCTGAGCAATTCCAGAGTCTTTGCGAAAATGGAAATCTGCGCGTAGCCGTTATCTTCTTCGCTCTTTCCTGGCTGCGCTTCTTGCGCGAACACGCCCGGAAAAATGACGAGCACGAGACACGCCAGCAACGAGATAATAACCGAGCGCCTCATATTCAACCCAAAATTCGGAACAACCTAACCATCGCTCATGCGGAAGTTTTGGCAACGCCCAATAGAAAGCGTTGTCTTAATTGAGACTCGCAAACATGAGTAACCACTCCGCTTATCTCAGTAACACCCGGCTTCAGGAGCGCGTGCAACATCTCATTAACTACCGGCTTGAGCCGAGTGTACAACGCCAACTATGCACGAGCGGTTTCAACGGCTTTTCGCACTTAACACCGTTGAAACGGTTTGCATCTCGTCCGCTGAGTTGCACCGCGCTGAAGCCCGGTGTTAATGAAAGCGCCTTTCGGAAAACTCTGTCGTTCGCCCTAATCCTGCTGACGGTTTTTCTCCACGCCGCGAGCACCTTCGCTGCTCAAACAGACGACGCCGAGTACGAAGCGGTCGCAGAGGAATACATTAAAACGTATCTGGCAGCCCACCCGTTGGAAGGCACCAGCCTAGGTCTCCACGAGTACGACGGGAAAATCAGCGATTACAGCCGCCTGGCGTTGGATGCCGAACTTTCCCGGCTCCGCCGCTTTGACGATCGCCTCGCCAAGTTCGATCCAGCAAAATTGAGTCCACGCCAATCCATCGACCTGCGAATTCTGCAGGCTGCGGTGAAGAAGGATCTCTTTGAAATGCAGGATATGTCGGCGTTCGAGCGAAATCCCATGGTCTATGCGGCCGCGGCCGACGTGAACGTTTATATCAAAAGAAATTTTGCGCCGCTTGAAGATCGGGTTCGCAGCCTGGTTGCCATCGAATCGCAAATCCCAAACATCCTGATTGCAGCCAGGACAAATCTTAATGACGCGCTTCCCAAGCCGTATGTGGAACTGGCTGCTGAGATCGCAAAAGGTTCCGCCGATTTTCTGAAAAAAGATCTGGTGTCTGCCGTCAGCGGTCTTAAGGACGAACAGCTCCGCGCGGCGTTTTTGAACGCGAACCGCAAAGCTTCTAGTGCGCTCAACGATTATGCAGCGTGGCTGGAGCGGGAGAAACTTCCGAAGGCTTCGCTCGATTTCGCTTTGGGTGAAGAAAAGTTCAAGCGCTTCCTGGCCCAGACCGAGCTGGTCGATATTCCGCCGGAAAAAATTCTTGAGAGCGGCATGGCGCAACTAAAAGCCGAGCAGGACGCATTCGCCGAAGCCGCGAAAAAAATCGATTCAAACAAGTCGCCGATTGAAGTCTTTAGGCAAATCCAGAGCGAACATCCGACACCGAACAAACTCATTCCGGATGTCGCCAAGGACCTGGACAAAATTCGGAAGTACGTTTTGAGCCGTCATTTGATCAGCATCCCCTCGGAGATTCGCGCGAAGGTCAAAGAGACCCCGCAATATCTGCGTGCTACCTCTTTTGCGTCGATGGACACACCCGGTCCCTTCGAGAAACGCGCGACCGAGGCCTACTATTACGTCACACCCACGGAGAATGAGTGGCCCGAGAAACAAAAAGAGGAATGGCTCACCGCCTTCAATTATTACACGTCGGACATTACATCGATCCACGAAGCCTATCCCGGTCACTATGTGCAGTTCCTGCACCTGAACGCGTCACCCGCGAATAAGGTCGAAAAAATTTTCGGCAGCTACGCGTTCATTGAAGGCTGGGCTCACTACTGCGAGAAAATGATGCTCGATGAAGGATTCGGCGGCGCGAGCAGCTCAACTCCGAACGAAGACGATGTGAAACGCGCTGCCAAATATCGAATGGCGCAGGCCGACGAAGCGCTGCTTCGTTTATGCCGGTTATGTGTATCGATAAGATTGCACACCAAAAATATGTCGCTCGAAGAGGCAACGAAATTTTTCCAGGACAATTGTTATTACGAAGAAAAACCGGCGCGCCAGGAAGCCATGCGCGGCACTTTCGATCCGGGCTACCTCAATTACACCCTGGGAAAATTGCAGATCCTCAAATTACGCGACGATTACAAGGCGCAAGATGGCGACGAATTCTCATTGCAAAAGTTTCATAACGAGCTGCTCAACCACGGAATGCCGCCCATTCGTCTCCTCCGCGAAATCATGCTCAAAGACCAGAGCAAGTGGAATGACGTGCTGTAATTTCTCTTCGTCATACTCCTGCTCATGCTCATGCTGGTGATCGAACGCAAATCACCACGGAATTTCCTTCCTATCGCGCAAGAACTTTCCAGTAAGCTTCTGCGGCGCATCCGTGGCCAGCCACACAATCGTATCCGCGCCTTCCTCGACTGATCGCGTCGCGTTGCGTCCGCCCATATCGGTGCGCACCCAGCCCGGGCAAACCGAATTCACCGCAAACTTCGGCAACGCCGCTGCGAGCTGCGACGTCACGCCGTTCAGCGCAGTCTTAGAAATGCAGTAAGCCGGCGACCACCCGTCTGCGCCACCAGTTAACTGTCCCAGCAACGGCGTAAACGCGCGCGTCGCCCGCAATGCGCCGAGCACATTGGTCTCGATCGTCCTTCGGAAAATGTTGTCGCTGACTTCGAGAATAGCGTCGTCGCCGTCCATCATGATCCCCGCGTTGTTCACGAGCACATCGAGATGATCCACAAGTTTCGAGAACTCACGCACCGCTCTGGTCACGCTTTCATTATCATTGACGTCCATCCCTAGGAATGTGGCTTTGCCTCCCTGCCTGGTGATCTCCTCCGCTGCTTTAAGCCCGGCACCACGATTCCGCGCTCCGATAAACACGTGAAAGCCTTTCTTCGCGAGCTCGCGCGACACTTCGCGCCCGATGCCTTTGTTCGCTCCAGTGACTAATACCGTTTTCATCCGCGCTTTGATAGGGCTCACTCACGAAGGTCTTCGTCGTCTTCATTCGGCAAGAGATCTCTCAGCAATGGCTGCGGGTTGGACGGCAGTTCTTCAACGTCGCGCAATTTTTTTGTGATCGCGCGCGAACGAACATCGACATCTTCTATCTTCCGCGACGCCTGATCGATTTTCTCTTTCACTGCCACCAACGCCTCACCAAATTTTCCAAACTCGGTCTTCACGGCGGCCAGCAGGTTCCACACTTCGCTCGACCGCTTCTGGATCGCGAGTGTGCGAAAACCCATCTGCAAACTGTTGAGCAACGCGGCTAGCGTAGTTGGTCCGACGAATGTAACGCGGCAATCGCGCTGCACGTTTTGCACCAAGCCGACGCGCCGAATCGCTTCCGCGTAAAGTCCCTCGCTCGGCAAAAACATGAGAGCAAAATCGGTCGTCCTAGGCGGGTTGATGTACTTCTCGCAAATGTCTTTCGCGCATCGCTTCAACTGCGTTTCCAAAGTTTTCATCGCGGCGTCGACCGCAGTTAGGTCGGCCTTCTCCTGCGCCGCCGCCAGCCGCTCGTAATGTTCCATCGGAAATTTCGCATCGATCGGCAACCACACCGGTGCGCCGTTCTCGTCGCCCGGCAATTTGATCGCGAATTCGACGCGCTCATCGGTGTCGTCGCGCATCTTGATATTTGTGGCGAATTGGTCCCGAGTCAGCATTTCTTCCAACAGGACGCCGAGTTGCCATTCGCTCCAGCCGCCACGCGTCTTCACGTTTGTCAGCACGCGTTGCAATCCGCCAACGTCACTCGCCAGTTGCTGCATCGCGCCGAGCCCTTGGTGCACCTGGTCAAGTCGATCGCTCACCAGCTTGAACGATTCGCCGAGCCGCTTTTCCAAGGTGCCCTGCAATTTTTCATCGACGGTCGCGCGCATCTTGTCGAGTTGCTTCGCGTTGTCCTCTTGTAATTGCCCCAAACGAAGATCGACAACCGAACGCACATTTTCGAGCGACTTAGTCAATTCTTCACGCTGATTCTTCGCCGCCGCGCCTGCTTCCTCGCGATTGCGCGAAAATTCGTCGCGCAAGCTGCGATCGACCATCTCTAATCGCTTGACCAGCTCCGAGCTTACGCCGCCGTTGCTTCCACGCCGTACCAGCAGAACGATCACACCAGCGATGAATCCGCCGGCGATCAATCCAATCGCCAGATAAAGCAGCGGACTCATATTAAACAACTAGAGATTCCTCGACTTCGCTGGGAATGACAAGAGCGACTAAAAGCGCACCTTTACGCCGCCGTACGCCGCGCGGCCGAGCGCAGGGAAACCGAAAACTTCCGAGTACTGTTCGTCAGTTAAATTGTTGATTCGACCGAAGAGCGACAGATGTGGGTTGATTTCGTATTCGGCGGCGATATTCACGAACGAGTAATCTTCAATATCGAAATTTGGGCCCCCGAAATTTAGTTCCTCTCGCGCATTCACGAATTTCGCTTCGATCACCGTCCGCAATCTTTTGTACCAAAGATATGAAGCCGAAATGTAAACTTCGTTCCGTGGCCGGCGCGGGAGACGGGCGCCTTGCGATTGTGAAATGTCTTTCGATGAAGTTTTTTCCGCGTCGAGGTACATATAGCTCGCTGTGAACACG